>NZ_PSWN01000010.1:0-118652 GCF_002932815.1 Rathayibacter sp. AY1B4
GGGCGGCGGGGCGGACGGGCCATGGGCGGGTGCCTCCTCGATCGCGGCGGGGGAAGTGGAGCGGCCCCGGCGCCCGCACCGAGGTGCTGGGCTCCGGGGCCGGTCCGGCGTGCCGAGACTACGCGGAGAAGCGCGGGAAGGCGGAGCGACCCGCGTAGGTCGCCGCACCTCCCAGGATCTCCTCGATGCGCAGCAGCTGGTTGTACTTCGCGACGCGGTCCGAGCGGGCCGGGGCGCCGGTCTTGATCTGGCCGCCGTCCACCGCGACCGCGAGGTCGGCGATGGTGGTGTCCTCGGTCTCGCCGGAGCGGTGCGAGAGGATCGCGGTCATGCCGTTGCGCTGGGCGAGGGCCACGGCGTCGAGCGTCTCGGTGAGCGTGCCGATCTGGTTCACCTTGACCAGGATCGAGTTGCCGGCCTTCTCGGCGATGCCGCGGGCGAGCCGCACCGGGTTGGTGACGTACAGGTCGTCTCCGACGAGCTGCACCTTGTCGCCGATGGCCGCGGTGAGGTGGGTCCAGCCGGCCCAGTCGTCCTCGTCCAGCGGGTCCTCGATCGAGACCAGCGGGTAGTTGGCGACGAGGTCGGCGTAGTAGGAGGAGAGCTCCTCGGCCGAGAGCTTCTTGCCCTCGAACGTGTAGGCGCCGTCCTCGTAGAACTCCGAGGAGGCGACGTCGAGCGCGAGCCCGATGTCCTTGCCGGGGGTGAAGCCGGCGGCCTCGACGGCCTTGAGGATGAAGTCGAGCGCCTCGCGGTTGGTGGGCAGGTCGGGGGCGAAGCCGCCCTCGTCGCCGAGGCCGGTGGCGAAGCCGGCCTTCTTCAGCTGCGCCTTGAGCGCGTGGTAGATCTCGACGCCCCAGCGCAGGCCCTCGGAGAAGGACTCGGCGCCCAGCGGGACGGCCATGAACTCCTGGATGTCGACGCCGGTGTCGGCGTGCGCGCCTCCGTTGATGATGTTCATCAGCGGCACGGGCAGGGTGTGCGCGTTCGGGCCGCCGACGTAGCGGAACAGGTCGAGGTCCGACGACTGCGCGGCGGCCTTGGCCACGGCGAGGCTGACGCCGAGGATCGCGTTCGCGCCCAGGCGGGACTTGTTCTCGGTGCCGTCGAGCTCGATCAGCTCGGCGTCGACGAGGCGCTGGTCGGTGGCGTCGAAGCCCTCGATGGCCGGGCCGATCTCGTCGATGACGGCGTCGACGGCCTTCTGCACGCCCTTGCCGAGGTAGCGGTCGGAGTCGCCGTCGCGGAGCTCGTACGCCTCGAACGCGCCGGTGGAGGCGCCGGACGGGACGGCCGCTCGCGAGGACGCGCCGTCCTCGAGCAGGACCTCGACCTCGACCGTGGGGTTGCCACGGGAGTCCAGAATTTCTCGGGCGACGACTGCCTCGATAAGGGCCACAACTATCTCCTCTTGACGGGTGGGCTCCCGGAGACGGGAGCGGTCGGGAAGGAGTCTACTGACCGCCTCCGAAGCGCAGGAGACCGCGGCCGGTCGTAGACTCCCAGGGCCCGATCGCCGGACGGCCCGGGCGCACCCGCCGACCCGGAGGTTCCCCGTGACCACGACCGCCGCCGACCACGTCGACCGTCTCACCGCCGTCGTCCCGGACTTCCCGAGCCCGGGCATCCTGTTCCGCGACCTCACGCCGGTCTTCGGCGACGGCGAGGCCCTGCGGGCGGTGGCCGACGCGCTGATCGAGCCCTACCGCGGCCGGATCGACGCGATCGCGGGCGTGGAGGCGCGCGGCTTCCTGCTCGCCGCAGCGGCCGCCTACTCGGCGGGTCTCGGCGTCGTCACCGTCCGCAAGCCCGGCAAGCTCCCGCGGGCCGTGCTGCGCGAGCAGGCGACCCTCGAGTACGGCGAGACGATGCTGGAGGTGCACGAGGACGCGGCGCCCCGCGGCTCGCGGCTGCTGCTGGTCGACGACGTGCTGGCGACCGGGGGCACGCTCGACGCGAGCCGCCGCCTGATCGAGCGCGCAGGGTGGAGCCTCGAGGGGATCGCGGTGGTCATGGAGCTCGACGGGCTCGGCGGCCGCGAGGTGCTGGCCGGCCACCGCGTCGACGCGATCGTCACCGTCTGACCCGGCCCCGTCGCTCCGCTCCCCCTGCCCTCCCCCTTCCCGCGAGACACCACCGGGGTATGCGACCCACCGGGCGAGCCGCACTCGAATTGCGTCCCGCGGAAGGGGGAAGGGACGAGGTCAGGTGAGGGAGAGGGACATCCGGGAGAGGACGAAGGTCTCGAGCACCTGCACGAGCATGTAGAGCACGAGCGAGACGCCGGTCACGAGCACGACCGCCGACCAGACGTCCGCGAAGCGGGCTTGGGCGGACCAGGCGTTGATCGCCCCGCCGATGCCCGCACCGGTGGAGAGCCACTCCGCGAGCAGCGCGCCCGTGATCGCCCCTGGCACCGAGATGCGGATCGCGGCGAAGAGCGAGGGCAGCGAGCCGGGGATGGCCACCTTGCGGATCGCGGTGAGGGTGCTGCCTCCGTAGACCGCGACCACGTCGAGCATCTGCGGGGAGGCGTTGTTGAGGCCGAAGGCGATGGTCACCAGCGCGGGGAACAGGACGACGATCCCGCCGATGACCGCGACCGAGGCGATCGAGCCGGTCCCGAAGACCAGGATGATCAGCGGCGCCATCGCGATCAGCGGCACCGAGCGCAGCAGCATCGCGAACGGCATCAGCGCGTGCTCGATGCCCTTCGACAGGCGGAACAGGATCGCGCCGAGGATCGCCACGACCAGGCCGGCCGCGAAGCCGATCAGCGCGTCGCCCATGGTCACGGCGAAGAGCCCGCCCAGCTCGGCGCGGTGCTCCGCGGCCTTCGCATCGGTCACCAGGTGCTGCCAGACGTCCCACGGGCCCTTGACCACGTAGGGCGAGACCCCGCTGAAGAGGACGACGCCGATCCAGATCGCCAGCACGATCACGATCGTCGACAGGGCGACGAGCAGGCTCTTGCGCAGGCTCTTGAGGGTCGCGCCGAGGGCGGCCGTGCGCAGCTGGCGCCGCAGCTCGTCGACCGCGAGGATCGATGTGGCCGTGGACTGCTCCGTGCGGTCGGGAACGGTGGTCGTCATGGTCATGCCCGCTTTCCGGAGGACCAGGGCGCGATGAGGCGCCCGATCAGTCCGACGATGCCGTAGCCGAGGAGCGCGACGCCCGCGCAGAGGAGGAAGAGCGCCCAGACACGGGGCGAGTTCAGCGAGACCTGCGCCGCGACCAGGATCGGGCCCACGCCCGTCTCGATCTTGCCGAAGTACTCGCCGAGGATCGCGCCGAGGAAGGCCGCGGGCACCGCGATCTGCAGCGCCGACAGGATGTTGGGCAGCGCCGCGATCAGGCGGACCTTGCGCAGCTGAGTGAAGCGCGAGCCCCCGTAGACCGTGACGACGTCGAGCGCCGCCTTGTCGGCCGCCTTCAGCCCGAGCAGGCTGCCGACGACCGTGGTGAAGAACACCGAGAGGCCGGCCAGGAAGATCGCCGTCGCGCTCGCCTTCCCGGGAGCGTCCGCACCGCCGAGGATCAGCAGCACGATCGCTCCGATGGCGACGATCGGCACGCAGTACGTGATGACCGCGAGCTGCGAGACGACCCCCTCCAGCCAGGGCAGGACCAGCACGAGCGCCGAGAGCACCAGCGCGAGGAGGTTGCCCCAGAAGTAGCCGACGGCCGCCTCGCCGATCGTGACGGAGAAGTTGCGCCAGTAGAAGCCGGCGCCGTCCTCCATCGCGGTCTGCACGACCTGCACGGGAGTGGGGACGGGCGCGTAGGTCGCGGCGCCGGTGGGCGCGGTGACGAGCGCCACGATCCACCAGACGGCGACGATCGCGGCGACGCCGATCAGCCCGGTGAGCCACGGAGGCAGGGACAGGGCGCGGCGCGGGGCCGCGGGGAGCGTGGTGGCCACGATGCCTCCTAGACGCGGTCGTCCGCGGCCGCGCCGCCGTCGCCGAACAGCAGCTCGGAGGCCTGGTCGACGTAGGCGTGGAACTCGGGGGTGCGCTGCATCTCGGGAGTGCGCGGGCGGGGGAGGTCGATGTCGATGATCTCCTTCACCCGTCCCGGGCGCGGGCTCATCACCGCGACGCGGTCCGAGAGGAAGATCGCCTCCGAGATGCCGTGCGTGACGAGGAGCGTCGTGGCGGGCTTCTCGGTCCAGATCCGCAGCAGCTCGAGGTTGAGCTTCTGCCGCGTCATGTCGTCGAGGGCGCCGAACGGCTCGTCGAGCAGCAGGACCTCGGGCTTGAGGATCAGGCACCGGGCGATCGACACGCGCTGGCGCATGCCGCCGGAGAGCTGGGCCGGCTTGGCCTTCTCGAAGCCGCGGAGGCCGACGAGGTCGATCAGCTCGTCGATGTAGGACTGGTCGACGCTCTTGCCCGCGATCTCGAACGGCAGGCGGATGTTCGCCATGACGCTGCGCCACGGCAGGAGCGCGTGGTCCTGGAAGGCGATGCCGAGCTTGTTGTCGCGGCGCAGCTCCTGGGGGGTCCGGCCGTCGACCCGGATGGAGCCGGACGTCGGCTCCTCCAGCCCCGCGAGGATGCGCAGGATGGTCGACTTGCCGCACCCCGACGGGCCGAGCAGGGCGAGGAAGCTGCCCTGGTCGGTGTGGAGGTCGGTGTCCTGCAGCGCCGCGACGCTGCGCGAGCCCATCCGGAACGTCTTCGACAGGCCGTGGATCTGGATGCCGGTGCCGCCGGCACCCTGGTCGCGCAGGGTGCCGGCGTCGGTCGTGTCGGTCACGAGTGGTGCCCTTCGTGGATCAGGATCAGGCCGCGTACTTCATCAGCTCGGGGTTCTCCTCGTAGACCTCGTCGAGGAGGGTCAGATCGAAGAGGTCCTCGGCCGTGACGTCGATCCCGGCGCCCGCGAGGGACGCGATGGTCTCGGACTGCAGCGTCTCGGAGATGGTGAAGAGGCCGTTCGAGACCGTCTCGTCCGAGACGACCAGCTCCTCGGCCTGGATGGTGGCGCCCTTCTTGGAGGACTCCTCGTTGAGGCCGAGGTCCTTGCCGTAGTTCTCGACGGCGAGCATCGCGCCCGCCTCCGGGTCGTTGACGGCGTCGGTCCAGCCCTTGATCTCGGCGACGAGGAACGCCTTCAGAGCATCGCGCTTCTCGGCGATCGCCTGCTCCGACACCGAGAAGGTCTCGGCGACGAAGGGGAGGCCGTTGTCGGCGAAGGGCAGGTTGACGACCTCGTAGCCCTCGGCCGCGACCGTGATGGCCTCGTTCGTCAGGTAGGCGATGAAGCCGTCGACGGTGCCGTTGACGAGGACGGAGGGGTCGTACTCGACGGGGACGACCGTGAGGTCGGACTCGGAGAGGCCGTTCGCGGCGAGCAGCGCCTGGAACAGGGAGGTGTTCGAGGCCTGGACGCCGATCTTCTTCCCGGCGAGGTCGGCCGGAGTGGCGATGTTACCGGCGGTCTTGATCGAGAGGACCGTGAAGGGGTTCTTCTGGTAGGTCGCGCCGATGATCTTGAGCGGGGCCTCCTGCTGGGCGATCGCGGTGCCGATCGAGACGGCGTCGCTGAGCGCGACGTCCGCGCTGCCCGAGAGGAGCTCGGCCACGCCCGTCGAGGGGCCGGGGGTGAGCGTCACTCCCGCCAGGCCGGCCTCGGTGAAGTAGCCCTTCGAGTCGGCGAAGAACTCGCCCGCGAACTCCTCGTTCTTGATCCAGGAGAGCTGGACCTTGAGGGTGCCGAGGTCGCCGCCGTCCGCGGCGGACGCGCCGGAGGAGTCGGAGGCGCAGGAGGCGAGGACGGAGGCGCCGCCGATCGCGAGGCCGGCGACACCCGCCAGGCGGAGGAGGCTGCGGCGGTCGAAGGCCGGGAGGGAGCGGAGGGGCGACAGGGTCAAGGGGACTCCTCGGGTGGGGATCGTCAGGGCTGCTGCGGTGCGGTGCGCGGGGTCGCGACGGGTGCCCGTGCAGGCGCGCCAAGCCGCGCCGATCGGGTGCCTCGACGCTATCCGGGGGAGATTTCTCGGGTGTGTCCGCAGATTTCGCGGGTATTAAGGCTCTCACGGATCCGACAAGGATCCGACCAGATCGGCATGATCCTCTGACGGATCGTCTGAGACCCTGTTCAGGCCTCACAGGACAGCCCCGGCCCGTCCCACGGGCGCGGCTCAGCGCAGGCAGCCGGCGTCGCTCACCCGGCGCCGCCGGCGCGGATCAGCCGAGGTCCTTGAAGGAGAGGTCGGCGGCGGAGGCGGCGTCCCGCGGGACGAGCGCGAAGCGGGTGAAGCCCGCGGCGGCCGCGCGGTCCAGCAGCGGGGTGAGGTTCTTCGCCCGGCGCTCGAGGCGCACGCGCGAGCCCCGGGCGATCAGCTCCTGCTTGAGCGCGAGCAGCAGCTCGGGCGCCGCGTCCCGCTCGTGGACGAGGACGACGGCGTCGGGACGCTCGACGACGGCACCGCCGATCAGCTCGACGATCCGCTCGAAGCCGATCGAGAAGCCGCAGGCCGGCACGTCCTGACCGAGGAAGCGGCCGATCATCCCGTCGTACCGCCCGCCGCCGCCGACCGAGGAGCCCGAGGACGGGTGCGCGATCTCGAAGATCGTGCCGGTGTAGTAGCCCATGCCCCGCACGAGCGTCGGGTCGAAGCGGAGCGAGACGCCGGCGGGCAGCGAGCGCAGCGACCGGGCCAGGGTCTCGAGCGCGAGCACCGCCTCCGGGTCGATGCCCTCGGGCAGCACGTCGAGGATCGCGGACTGCTCGAGCGCCACTCCCCCGGCGGCGACCGCCTGCTCGATCCGCGCGAGGTAACCCCCGAGGACCGCGGCCGCGTCCGGCCCGTCGGCCTCCAGCTCGGCGACGACTCCGGTGGCGCCGATCTTGTCGAGCTTGTCGATCGAGATCAGCGCCGGGCCGAAGCGCTCGGGGGCGAAGCCGCAGTGCTCGAGGATTCCGGTGAGGATGCGGCGGTCGTTGATCCGGATGGTGCAGTCCTCGAGGCCCAGGGCGTCGAGTGCCGCCGCGGTCGCCGTGATGAGCTCGACCTCGGCCAGCTGCCCGGGCTCGCCGATGATGTCGATGTCGCACTGCACGAACTGGCGGTACCGCCCCTTCTGCGGGCGCTCGGCGCGCCACACCGGCGCGATCTGCACCGACCGGAAGACGGCCGGCAGCTCGGCGCGGTGCGAGGCGTAGAAGCGGGCGAGCGGCACCGTGAGGTCGAAGCGCAGGCCGAGGTCGGCGAGGGCGGACGCGTCGTCGACCGCCGCCAGGTCGTCGCGGGTGAGCCCGCGGCGCAGGACGCTGAAGGCGAGCTTCTCGTTGTCGCCGCCGAGCCCGGAGTGGAGGCGGTCGAAGTCCTCGACCACGGGCGTCTCGATCTCGTCGAACCCGTGGGAGGCGTACACGCGGCGGATGACGCCGAGCGCGTGCTCGCGCTTCGCCTTGTCGGCGGGGAGGAAGTCGCGCATGCCGCGGGGCGGGGTGATCGGGGAGGCCATGACGGCGATTCTCCCAGATCGGCCGGGGCGGGCCGGCGGGCGCCTCAGTCCGCGCGCCGCTCCTGCTCCACCGCGCGGATCTCGTCCTGCAGGTCGCGCGTCGCCGTGCGGAGCGCGCGCTCGGCGTCGAGCCCCTGGGCGCGGGCGGAGGCGACGATGGCCAGCAGCAGCGGGCCGAGGTCCTCCTCCGACTCGATGGGCAGAGGGCCCTGGCCGGCGTCCACGACGCCCAGCGAGGTCGCCTTGCCGATCACCTTGTCGGCGAGCGCGAGGGCGGGCATGCCCTGCGGGATCCCGTCGAGCACGCTGGTGCGGTGCGGCTTCTCGGTGCGCTTGAGCTCGTCCCACACCGCGATGACGTCGTCGGCCGTCTCGGCCGTGGCGTCGCCGAAGACGTGCGGGTGGCGGCCGATCATCTTGGCGTTCATGTGCGCCGCGACGTCCTCGATGGTGAAGGGCTCGGCGCTCTCGGCCGCCAGGTCGGCGTGGAAGAGCACCTGGTAGAGGACGTCGCCGAGCTCCTCGATCAGGTCGGCCCGGTCCCCCGCCTCGATGGCGTCGACGAGCTCGTACGACTCCTCGATCAGATAGCGCACGAGCGACTCGTGGGTCTGCTCGGCGTCCCACGGGCAGCCGCCCGGGGCGCGGAGGACGTGGACGGTGCGGATGAGCTCGTCGAGCCGGGGATGCGCGGTCACCCCGCCATCCTCGCATCCGGTCCGGCCGCCGCCGCGGACATCCGGGCGGCGCGGGCGCCCGGGAGCCTCAGGCCCGCGCGAGTCGCCGCCGCGCGACGAGGAGGCAGCCGCCGGCGACGAGCGGCACCGCGGCGAGGAGCCCGGGTGACGCCGCGACGGACACCGCGGTCGAGGCGCTGACCAGTGCACCCGCCAGGTTCCAGAGGACCACCGCGACTCCCGCGCCGTCCCCGATCGGGAGCGGCACCGGGCTGAGCAGCTGCGGCGGCAGCGGACCCCGGGTCGCATCCATCGCCCGCGCGGCGACGGCGGCGACGGCGGTCGCGGCGGCCACCGGCACCGCCGCGCCCGGGAGCAGCAGCGAGGCGGCGAGGGCGCCGAGCATCGCGACTCCGACCGCGAGCACCAGAGGGAGCACGGCGTGCAGGAGGAGCAGCTCGAACGGGCCGGGGGCGAGGAGCGCCGGCTGCCCCGCGGTCGCGGCGGCGTGGCGGAAGCCGTCGCTCCAGACGCCGGCGCCGAGGTAGGCGAGCACGCCCGCCGCGGCGGCCGGGAGCGCGAGGAGGGAGGACGGCACGACCGCGGCGAGCACGGCGGCGGCGCCGGCGGCGGCCAGGGCGACGACCGCGACCGCCGAGCGGCCGGGAGTGCGCAGCGCGCCGATCGCGTCGCGCACCGGCACCGCGAGGGCGAACGGGGAGTGGCGGACCGCTCGGAGCCCCCGCCCGATCGCCGGGAGGGCGCGGTACCCGTCGAGCGACTCGGCGAGATCCCCCGTCGCTCCGAGCCGGGCGGTCGCCGACCACTGCCGGGCCTGGGCGAGGAGCCGAGGTCCGCGCGCGGCGTCGAGCAGCCGGGGCGCCGCGGCCAGGAGGACCGCGGCCGACGCGAGCAGCACGGTCGCGGCGCGCACCTCCTCCGCTCCGCTCACGGCCGAGGCGAGGAGGCCGCCCGGCGTGGGCGCACCGGGCACGAGGGCCCCGAGGACCGCGAGGGAGGCGAGGAGGCCCGCCGCGAGCGCGGGGAGGCGCGAGGGCAGGCACTGACCGGCGAGCCAGGCGACGGCGAGGAGGCCGGCGAATGCGGCGCCGCCGACGACGGCCGCGAGGAGCGGCGCGGAGGCGGCGACGGCGAGGAGCGACGCGACGGCGGAGCAGCACGCCACGAGACCGGCCGACGCCCGGACCACGGGTCGGCGGAGCACCGCCCAGCGGCGCAGATCGGTCGCGAGCAGCACGGCCGTGGTGTGCGGCTCGCCCACCGCGGGTCCGCGCACCCGGCCCAGGAGCACGGCGGCGGGCAGGGCGAGACCCGCGGCGAGGGCGACCAGCGGCTCCGGCGCGGCTCCCGCCTCGGCAGCGAGGAGCGCGAGGGCCCGGGCGACGGGGAGGACGACGACGAGGACGGTCATCGCGGCGAGGTAGCCCGCGTAGGCGCGCGGACTCGGCGGAGCCGCGGCGCGGTGCCGGTGCAGAGCCCGCACCTCGGCGACGCGGGCCCCCTCCGCGCGCGTCACGCCCGCTCCAGCTCGACGACCCGCGCGCCCAGACCCTGGATCAGCACAGGGCTGTGGGTCGCGACGACGAGTGCCCGGGACGCGGCTGCGCGCCGCAGGACCTCCGCGACCAGCGGCACCCGCTCGACGTCGAGCCGCTGCTCCGGCTCGTCGAGCAGCAGCACCGCGGAGGGACGGGCCAGCACGAGCGCGAGGGAGAACAGCTGCGTCTGCCCGGAGGAGAGCTCGTGCGGGAAGCGGCGGGCGAGCGGAGCGAGCGCGAGCGCGTCGAGACCAGCTGCGGCCTCGCGGCGGGCATCGGCGACCGGCGCGCCCCACGAGACGGCCACCATCGCGAGGTGCTCCTCGAGGGTCAGGTCCCGCTCGAAGGGAGGGGTGCCGATCAGGGCGGCGACGGCGCGGCGGTGGGCGGCGGAGCGCTCCTCCGGGGCGCGCCCGGCCACCGCCACGACTCCCTCGCTCGGAGCGGTGAGGCCGGCGATCACCCGCAGGAGCGTGGTCTTGCCGGTGCCGTTGCGGCCCGTCACCGCGACGCGCTCCCCCGCCTCCACCTCGAGCGAGCACGGGGCGAGCAGCTCGACCCCCGAGGCGCGCACCGCGACCCCGCGGACGGCGACCAGCGGGCCGGCGAGCGGCTCCGGCTCACGGGGACGTCGGGCGGCGAGGAGCGGCATGCCCTCCATCCTGCCAGTGGGCCCTACGTCAGCGGCGACGGCCGCCGGAGCGGAGCGGCGCGCCACCGGGGAGCGCCGCCCCGAGGACCTCAGACGGTGACCGGCTCCGGGAACAGCGCGTCCAGGAGCGACGCCACCCACTGGATGAGCGCCCGGTCGCCGAGCGGGACGCCGTCGAGCACGGGCATCGGCACGACGACCGCGTCGGCCTGCTGCAGGTACTTCGCGGTCGGGTACATCCGGCGCAGGCGCACCTGGATCGAGTCGGGCAGGTGAGCGGGAGCCACGCGGACGTTCGAGCCCATCGCGACCACGTCGCTGAGGCCCGCCTTCTGCGCGCGCATGCGCAGCCGCGACACCAGGATGAGGTTCTCGACCGCCTCGGGCAGCTCACCGTAGCGGTCGGTCAGCTCCTCGACCACGAGGTCGATGCTCCCCTCCTTCGCCGTCGGCGACGACGCGGCCGACAGCTTCTGGTACGCCTCCAGGCGCAGCCGCTCGCTGTCGACGTACTCCTCCGGGATGCGCGCGTCGACGGGCAGCTCGAGCCGCAGCTCCGTCTGCCCCTCGGCGACCTCGCCGCGGAAGGTGTCGACGGCCTCGCCGATCATCCGCAGGTAGAGGTCGAAGCCCACGCCCTGGATGTGCCCGGACTGCTCGCCGCCGAGGAGGTTGCCCGCACCGCGGATCTCGAGGTCCTTCAGCGCGATCTGCATGCCGCCGCCGAGGTCCGAGTTGGCGGCCAGCGTCTGCAGCCGGTCGTGCGCGGTCTCGCTCAGCGGCTTCGTCTCGTCGTAGAGGAGGTACGCGTAGGCGCGCTCGCGGCCGCGGCCGACCCGCCCGCGCAGCTGGTGCAGCTGCGAGAGACCGTACTTGTCGGCGCGGTCGACGATCAGCGTGTTGGCGTTCGGGATGTCGAGGCCGGTCTCGACGATCGTCGTCGACACCAGGACGTCGAACTTGCGCTCCCAGAAGTCGACGATGATCCGCTCGAGCTGCGACTCACTGAGCTTGCCGTGCGCGACCGCGATCCGCGCCTCGGGAACCAGCTCGGCGAGCTGCGAGGCGACGCGGTTGATCGTCGAGACGCGGTTGTGCACGAAGAACACCTGGCCCTCGCGCAGGAGCTCCCGGCGGATCGCGGCCGACACCTGCTTCTCGGAGTAGGGGCCGACGAAGGTGAGGATCGGGTGGCGCTCCTCCGGCGGGGTCGCGAGGGTCGACATCTCGCGGATGCCGGTCACCGCCATCTCGAGCGTCCGCGGGATGGGCGTGGCGCTCATCGAGAGGATGTCGACGTTCTTCTTCAGCGCCTTGAGCTTGTCCTTGTGCTCGACGCCGAAGCGCTGCTCCTCGTCGATCACGAGCAGGCCGAGGTCCTTGAAGACGATGTTGTCGCTGAGGAGCCGGTGGGTCGCGATGACCATGTCGACGGTGCCGTCGGCCAGGCCCTCGATCGTCTCCTTCGACTCCTTCGCGCTCTGGAACCGGCTGAGCGCCCGCAGGTGGACGGGGAAGCCGGCGAAGCGCTCCTGGAACGTCTCGAGGTGCTGGCGGACGAGCAGCGTGGTCGGCACGAGCATCGCGACCTGCTTCCCGTCCTGGATCGCCTTGAACGCGGCGCGCACGGCGACCTCGGTCTTGCCGAAGCCGACGTCGCCCGAGAGCAGGCGGTCCATCGGGATCGGCCGCTCCATGTCGGCCTTGACCTCGTCGATGACGGTGAGCTGGTCGGGGGTCTCGGCGAACGGGAACGCCTCCTCCAGCTCGCGCTGCCAGGGGGTGTCCGGCGGGAACGCGTGCCCGCGGGAGGCCATCCGGGCGGAGTAGAGCTTCACGAGCTCGACCGCGATGTCGCGGACCGCGCGGCGGGCCTTGCTCTTGGCCTGCGCCCAGTCGCTCCCGCCCATCTTGCTCAGCGCCGGAGCCTCGCCGCCGACGTAGCGGGAGAGCAGGTCGAGCTGGTCCGTGGGGACGAGCAGCTTGTCGCCCGGGAAGCCGCGCTTGCTGGGGGCGTACTCGAGCACCAGGTACTCGCGGCGGGTCTTGATCGCGTTGCGGCCCCCGCTGGAGACCTCGCGCTGCGAGAGCTCCACGAACCGGCCGATGCCGTGCGTGGCGTGCACCACGAAGTCGCCGGGCGTGAGCTGCAGCGGGTCGACGACGTTCTTGCGACGCGACGCGAGCTTCTTCACCGCGCGGGAGTCGTAGCCGACGGTGCGGCCGTAGAACTCCGTGTCGGTGAGCAGGGCGAGCTTCGCCTCCTCCACCTCGAAGCCGTGATCGACGGAGGCCTGGACCACGTAGGCCAGGCCCGTCTCGAGCCCGGCGGGGAGGTCGGCGACGATGCGGGCGGCGACCTCGTGCTCGGCGAGGACCTGGTCGGTGCGCTCGACCGTGCCGGTGCCGGGCGCGGTCAGGACCACGGTCCAGCCGTCGGCCAGGCGCGCGCGGACGTGGGCGAGGGCGCCCTCGACGCTCGCTCCGAAGCCGGGGACCGGCTCGCCCTCGACGCGGACGGCGAGGATCTCGTCGATCCCGAGCTCCTCCGGCAGCACCTCGGCCTCGCCCGCGGCGGGGCCCTGGCGGAACGTGCTCATCGTCCACCACGGGTGGTCGGGAGCGTCGGCGCCCGGGGCGCTGAGCTTCACGGAGTCGCGGAGCGCGCCGAGCGAGATGAACTCGCCCGAGGCGAGGTCGATGGGGGCCTCGGCGCCGGCGGTCGCCGCGCTCCAGGCCGCCTGCAGGAACTCGCGGTTCGTCTCGGCGAGGCTGATCGCCCGCGTCGCCACGCGCTCGGGGGCGAGGACCGCGACGGCCGCACCCTCGGGGAGGTAGTGCGAGATCGGGACCAGCCGCTCCAGCAGCGCGGGGGCGAGCGACTCCATCCCCTCGACCGGGATGCCCTCGGCGATCTTGGCGAGCATCGCCGACAGGCTCGGGAACTCGTGCAGCATCTCGCGGGCCCGCTGCCGCACCGCGGGCACCAGCAGCAGCTCGCGGCTCGGCGGGAGGACCACCGAGTCGGCCTCGCCCGGAAGCGAGCGCTGATCGGCCACGGAGAAGCCGCGGATGGAGTCGACCTCGTCGCCGAAGAAGTCCACTCGGCTCGGATGCTCGGCCACCGCCGGGAAGACGTCGAGGATGCCGCCGCGCACGGCGAACTCGCCGCGGCGCGTGACCATGTCGACCCGGGCGTAGGCCAGGTCGACCAGCTCGGAGGAGATGCGGCCGAGGTCGTAGCCGCGGGCGCCCTTCACGAGTCGGATCGGCTCGATGTCGGCGAGGTTGTCGGCGACCGGCTGCAGCGCCGCGCGCACGGAGGCGACCACCACGAGGGGCCGCTCGCCCGACCACTGCTTCATCCGCCGCAGCGCGTCCAGGCGCCGCCCCACGATCTCGGCGCTCGGGCTGAGGCGCTCGTGCGGCAGCGTCTCCCAGGCCGGGAACTCGACCACGTCCGCGTCCGGCAGCATGCAGCCGAGGGAGGCGCGCACGTTCTCGGAGTCGCGGCCCGTGGCCGTGACCACCAGCGCCGCCTGCGGGCGTCCCGCCTCCGCGCGCCTCTCGATCAGCCCCGCGAGCAGGGGGACCCGGAGGCCGTCGGCCACCGAGAAGTCGGCGTCCCGCACCGCGTACGCGAGAGCATCGTCGAACGTGGAGGCGCGCGACAGCGCCGAGATGATCTCGTTGAGGGGCACGGGTCCAGTTTACGGCCGCCCCGCGGGCCGACCGCCGAGGGAACCCCGAACCGTCGAGGGAGCCCGGGGCTGCGGTCTCCCTCGCCGTCCGGGGTCCCCTCGGTGGAGGGCGGGTCAGGCGCTGGTGTGGAACTTCAGCTGGGCGGCGGAGAGGCCGGAGTCGGCGATGAGCTCGACGGCGTCGGCGGCGTCCGAGACCAGGATCGGGAGCGCCTCGCGCTCCGGGCCGGCGAAGTCCTTCAGCACGAAGTCGGCGGCCTGCTGGCGGCCCGGCGGGCGGCCGATGCCGACCCGCACGCGCAGGAACTCGGCTCCTCCGGTCGCCGCGAGGATGTCGCGGATGCCGTTGTGCCCTCCGTGACCGCCGCCCTGCTTGAGGCGCAGGGTGTCGAAGGGGATGTCGAGCTCGTCGTGCACGACGATCAGGTGCGCCGGGTCGACCGAGTAGAAGTCGAGCAGCTGCGCCGTCGGCCCGCCGGAGAGGTTCATGAAGCTGTTGGGCTTGCCCAGCACGAGCTTCGGCCCGCCCGGGCGGAGGAAGCCCTCGGCGACCACGGCGTTGGCGCGGTTGTGCCGGCGGAACGAGCCGCCGATCCGCGTCGCGAGCTCGTCGAGCACCATCTGGCCGACGTTGTGCCGGTTGCGCGCGTACTGCGCGCCCGGGTTGCCCAGTCCGACGACCAGCCAAGTGTCACCCATGTCGTTCCTCTTCCTCGGGGGCGGCGGGGGGGTCCCCGCCGGACGCGGAACGGGCCCGCCGCGGCTGCGAGCGGGCCCGTTCCCGGGGTGGTGCGGACTACTCCGCGGTCTCGGCGACGACGTCGCCCGAGGCCGGGGTCTCGTCGTCCTCGCCCAGGTCCTGCTCGACCTCGGCGGTGACGTTGACGATGAGGATCTCGGCGTCGGTGACCAGCGTGGCGCCCTCGGGGAGCGTGACGTCGGCAGCGGTGATCTGCGTGCCGGCCTCGAGGCCCTCGACGGAGACGACGATGTTCTGCGGGATGCGCGTGGCGTCGACCTCGAGCGAGAGGGTGTTCGACTCGATCGAGACGAGGGTGCCGGGAGCGGCGTCGCCCTCGACGTGCACGGGGATGTCCACCTCGACCTTCTCGCCCTTGTTGATGACGACGAGGTCGATGTGCTCGATGATCTGGCGCACCGGGTCGCGCTGGATGTCCTTCACCAGCGTGGTCTGCGCGGCGCCCTCGATGTCGAGCTCGAGGATCGCGTTCGCCTTGCGGGTGAGCAGGAGCACCTGGTGGCCCGGGAGGGTGAGGTGCTGGGGCTCGGTGCCGTGGCCGTAGAGGACCGCGGGGATCTTGTCCTGCGCGCGGATCTTGCGGGCGGCGCCCTTGCCGAACGAGGTGCGGACCTCGACGACGACCTTGTTGGTCAGTTCAGCCATGATGTTCTCCTTGGGCGGCGCGCACGCCACCGGATCGGGTCGTGGCCTGCGGCCACGGACGGTTTGTCGACTCGAACGCATGTCAGCGTGAGGAGAAGTCCGTGGCGCCCCGTGGGGGCCTCGCCTGCTTCCACCGCGTCGATCACGGATGCACGTGCATCCCTCGCCGAAGTTCAGCTGCCGATCCTACCCGGCATCGCGGCCGCCCGCCAGCAGGCGGTCGCGCCGCCGGACTCGGAGCCGGACGTCCAGGCGGACCGCCTACCGTGCGGGTATGACGAGCGACGACTTCGGCTCCTACGTCGAGAAGAACGGCTTCCACCGCGACACGAACTACATCCCGACGCGGATCACCGCCGACGGCCGCGACGGGTACCCGGTGGAGGCCGGGCGCTACCGCCTCGTGGTCTCCCGCGCCTGCCCGTGGGCGAACCGCGCCGTGATCGTGCGGCGCCTGCTCGGTCTCGAGGACGCCCTCTCGATGGGCATCTGCGGGCCGACGCACGACAAGCGCAGCTGGACCTTCGACCTCGATCCGGGCGGCGTCGACCCGGTGCTGGGCATCCCCCGCCTCCAGGACGCGTTCTTCGCCCGCTTCCCCGACTACCCGCGCGGGATCACCGTCCCGGCCCTCGTGGACATCCCGAGCGGCCAGGTCGTCACCAACGACTACCCGGTGATGACGCTCGACTTCTCCACCGAGTGGACCGCGTTCCACCGCGACGGCGCCCCCGACCTCTACCCCGAGGAGCACCGCGAGGAGATCGACGAGATCGCCGAGCTGGTCTTCCACGACGTGAACAACGGCGTCTACAAGTGCGGCTTCGCCGGGTCGCAGCGCTCCTACGACCGGGCCTACGACCGCCTCTGGGCGCGGCTGGACTGGCTGGAGGAGCGGCTGAGCACCCGCCGCTACCTGGTCGGCGACACCATCACCGAGGCGGACGTGCGGCTCTTCACGACGCTCGCCCGCTTCGACGCCGTCTACTACAGCCACTTCAAGGCCAACCGGAACCTGCTGTCGGCGATGCCCGCGCTCTGGGGCTACGCACGCGACCTGTTCGCCACTCCGGGGTTCGGCGACACGATCGACTTCACCCACATCAAGTCGCACTACTACGAGGTGCAGCGGGACATCAATCCGACCGGCGTCGTCCCCAAGGGCCCGGACCTCTCCGGCTGGCTCGTCCCCTCGCGCCGCGAGGAGCTCGGCGGCCGCCCGTTCGGCGACGGCACTCCCCCGCCGCCGCCGATCCCGTCAGAGCGCGTCCCCCTCGGCCACGGCGCCTGACCGGTTCCGGTCGCGGTCGTCGCGGCGCGCGCAAGACCGTGCGCGCGCCGCACGACCGATGTGCAGCCGGGAGACGGCTCGGACCCGGGCTCCCCGGAGCGACCCGGGGCTAGCCTGGGCTCGCCCCTGAACGCGAACGTCGAGGAGAACCGTGTCTGACAAGCCCACCGCCACAGCCAACATCGGAGTCGTCGGTCTGGCGGTGATGGGCTCGAACCTCGCCCGCAACCTCGCCAGCCGCGAGGGCAACACGGTCGCGGTGTTCAACCGCTCCTACGGCCGCACCGAGACCCTCATCACGGAGCACCCGGAGGCGGGCTTCGTCGCCTCCGGCACCATCGAGGACTTCGCCGCCTCGCTCGCCACCCCGCGCACCGCGATCATCATGGTCCAGGCCGGCCGCGGCACCGACGCCGTGATCGAGCAGCTGACGAAGGTCTTCGAGCCCGGCGACATCATCGTCGACGGCGGCAATGCGCTCTTCACCGACACCATCCGCCGCGAGAAAGCCGTCCGCGAGACCGGCATCCACTTCGTCGGCACCGGCATCTCCGGCGGCGAGGAGGGCGCGCTCAAGGGCCCGTCGATCATGCCCGGCGGCTCGGTCGAGTCCTACAGGACCCTCGGCCCGATCCTCTCGTCGATCGCCGCGGTCGCCGAGGGCGAGCCCTGCGTCACCCACATCGGCACGGACGGCGCCGGCCACTTCGTCAAGATGATCCACAACGGCATCGAGTACGCCGACATGCAGCTCATCGCCGAGGCGTACGACCTGCTCCGCACCGTCGGCGGACACGAGCCCGCCGCCATCGCCGAGGTCTTCGACGCCTGGAACAAGGGCGACCTCGAGTCGTACCTCATCGAGATCACCGCCGAGGTGCTCCGCCAGGTCGACGCCGACACCGGCAATCCCTTCATCGACGTCGTCCTCGACCAGGCCGGCTCGAAGGGCACCGGCGTCTGGACCGTGCAGAACGCGCTCGACCTCGGCGTCCCCGTCGGCGGCATCGCCGAGGCCGTCTTCGCCCGCGCCGTGTCCTCCCACCCCGAGCAGCGCGAGGCCGTGCAGGCCCGCGTCACCTCGCGCCCGACCCCGGTGGAGAAGTACGAGGGCTTCGAGGACGACGTGCGCGCCGCGCTCTACGCCTCCAAGGTCGTCGCCTACTCGCAGGGCTTCGACGCGATCATCGCCGGAGCCGAGAAGTACGGCTGGGAGATCGACAAGGGTGCGGTCGCCAAGATCTGGCGCGCGGGCTGCATCATCCGCGCCCAGTTCCTCAACCGCATCGTCGACGCCTACGACGAGAACGCCGGCATCACGACCCTCCTCGAGGACCCGTACTTCGCCGAGGCCGTCGCCAACGGCGAGGCCGCCTGGCGCCGCATCGTCTCGACCGCCGCGCTCTCGGGCGTGCCGATCCCCGGCTTCGGCGCCGCGCTGTCGTACTACGACTCGCTCGCCTCCAAGCGCCTCCCGGCCGCTCTCGTGCAGGGCCAGCGCGACTTCTTCGGAGCGCACACCTACAAGCGCGTCGACAAGGAGGGCACCTTCCACACGCTGTGGTCGGGTGACCGCACCGAGGTCGAGCAGGACCCCTCCACGCACTGACCCGCGTCGCACGGGAAGGCGCCCCCGCCTGCAGGATCCACGGATCCTCGGGCGGGGGCGCCTTCCTCGTTGCGGAGAGAGCTCCCCCGTCGTCAGCGGAGCCGGGCGGTGGCGTCCGGCTCCCCGAGCACGCGCTCGACGCCCGGGCCGGCTGACCCCTCAGGTCCGGAACGCCCGCGCGATCAGGAGCGCCGCCAGGAGCACCGCTGCGGCGGCCGCCGTGGCCGCCGGGAGGGCGAGCAGGAGCAGCAGCGAGACCGCGGCCGACGCGAGGGCCGGGCCGCTCGCCCCGGCCGCTCCGTGGTCGAGGCGCCGCACGATGGTCGCCACCAGCAGAGCGGCCACGGCGAAGGCGAGCAGCGCGTCGGCGTCGAGGATCACGACCGCGAGCACGGCGACCAGGCAGAGGACGAGCTGGGCCGCCGCGGGCACGCCGGTCCTGCGGTTCCTGGTGGCGAGCACCGCCGGGATCTCCCCCGCGTCGGCGAGACGGACGAGGGCGCGCGCATCCCTCCTCCCGAGGTCGAGGAGCGCGAGCAGGACCGCGATCACCGCGGCGGCCCCGACGAGCCCGGACGCGGGCGAGCCTCGGGTGACAGCGCTCAGGGGGGTCTCCGAGGACGCGAGGACCTCGGGACCGGCCGCCAGGAGCAGACCGGTGCCGAGCGCGGCGGCGGCCGCCGTGGCGATCCCGATGCGCAGCAGGGCGGGGCGGAGAGCCGTCACCGCGCCGGAGCGGGACGTCGGCAGGAGGATGAGGAGCAGCGCCGCGGCGGTGCCGGCTCCCAGCGGCCCTCCGTCGCGCAGCGGGTCGAGCGGCGCGGGGTCCGGAGGGGACGCCAGCACGAGCACGGCGGCGGCGGCCAGCAGAACGACGACCGCACCGACGAGGAGCAGGACCGGGCGGGCGGGGAGGCGCCCGCCGCGCAGACCGAAGAGCGCGACGGCCACGAGCAGCAGGACGGCCAGGGGCCGGGCCGCTCCCCCGAGGACCGACTGGGCCGCGGTCAGGGCCAGCGCGGCCGAGGCGAAGGCGCGCCCGACGATCCCGAGCCACTCGGAGGAGGGGCCGTCGTGGACGGTGCGCCCGGCATCGGCGACGGCGCTCAGGGCCGCGGCGGCCGCAGCGACGGCGAGCCCGAGGAGCAGCCACCAGCCCGCCGCGGCGGCGGCCGGCGACCAGACCAGGAAGACCGCCGCCAGGGCGAGGGTCGCATCCGAACGCTGGGGCACGGCCTCACCCTAGGCGGTGGAGCCGGGGCGGGACCCGGGTGCGCTGTGCAGGGCGCACCCGGGGCGCGGGGTCCTACGCGTCGCCGTCGAACATCGACGTCACGGAGCCGTCGTCGAAGACCTCGTGGATGGCGCGGGCCAGCAGCGGAGCGATGGGCAGGATCGTCAGGCGGTCCCAGGTCTTCTCCGGCGGCAGCGGCAGGGTG
This sequence comes from Rathayibacter sp. AY1B4, assembly GCF_002932815.1. Classification (NCBI taxonomy): domain Bacteria; kingdom Bacillati; phylum Actinomycetota; class Actinomycetes; order Micrococcales; family Microbacteriaceae; genus Rathayibacter; species Rathayibacter sp. AY1B4. The sequence continues at coordinate 19,812 of NZ_PSWN01000010.1, forward strand.
TCGGTGACGACGACCGAGTCGATGAATTCCGAGCTCAGGAGCTCGACCGCCGGGTCCGAGAAGACGGCGTGGGTGGCCGCGACGACCACGCCGATCGCGCCCGCCTTCTTCAGCGCCTCGGCCGCCTTCGCGATGGTGCGCCCGGTGTCGATGAGGTCGTCGACGAGGAGGCAGACGCGGCCCTTCACCTCGCCGACGATCTCGTGGACGGAGACCTGGTTGGCGACCTTCGGGTCGCGGCGCTTGTGGATGATCGCCAGCGGGACGCCGAGCTTGTCGCTCCAGATGTCGGCGACGCGGACGCGGCCCATGTCGGGCGAGACGATGGTGAGGGTCGAGGGGTCGAGCTTCTCGCGGAAGTGCTCGAGCAGCACCGGCATCGCGAAGAGGTGGTCGACGGGGCCGTCGAAGAAGCCCTGGATCTGCGCCGCGTGGAGGTCGACCGACATGATCCGGTCGGCTCCCGCCGCCTTGAAGAGGTCGGCGACGAGGCGGGCCGAGATCGGCTCGCGCCCGCGGCCCTTCTTGTCCTGGCGCGCGTAGGGGTAGAACGGGGCGACCACGGTGATCCGCTTGGCGGAGGCGCGCTTGAGCGCGTCGACCATGATCAGCTGCTCCATCAGCCACTCGTTGATCGGGGACGTGTGCGACTGGAGGACGAACACGTCGCCTCCGCGGACCGACTCGCCGTAGCGGACGTAGAGCTCGCCGTTGGCGAAGGTGCGCCCCTCGGTCGTGACGAGCTCGGTCCCGAGCTCGGCGGCGACCGCTTCCGCCAGTGCCGGATGCGCCCTCCCCGAGACGAGGACCAGGCTCTTCTTGTTGCTGGCGGTGATGCCGGTCACTGTGCTCCGCTTCCTCCGGTGGGCGCCTGGTCGGATCCGGTGGGATCCGACGCCAGGGCCGCCTCGGCGGCGTCGGCCGCTGCGGTGCCCGGACGGTGGGTCTGCACCCACCCGGCCATGTTGCGCTGCGGAGCGACGGTGATCCCGAGGGCTCCGGCGGGGATGTCCTTGCGGATGACCGTGCCGGCGCCCGTGTACGCTCCGTCACCGATTCTAACGGGGGCGACGAAGACGTTGTGCGACCCCGCACGCACGTGCGAGCCCACCACGGAGGACGCCTTGCTCACCCCGTCGTAGTTGGCGAAGATCGAGCCGGCGCCGATGTTCGACTCCTCGCCGATGACCGCGTCGCCGACGTAGGAGAGGTGCGGGACCTTCGATCCCTCGCCGATGACGGCGTTCTTGGTCTCGACGTAGGTGCCGATCTTGCCGCGGGCACCGAGCACGGTGCCGGGGCGGAGGAACGAGAACGGGCCGACCTGGGCCTTCGCGCCGATCACGGCGAGCGTCGCGTCGGAGCGCTTCACGACCGCGTCCTCGCCGACCTCGCAGGAGTCGAGCGTGGTGTCCGGGCCGATGACCGCGCCGGTGGCGATGACGGTCGGGCCCTTGATCTGCGTGCCCGGGAGGATCTCGACGTCCGGGGCGAGGACCGCGTCCACGTCGATCCAGGTGGTCGCCGGGTCCTGGATCGTGACGCCCTCGAGCTGCCAGCGGCGCACGATGCGCGCGTTGAGCTCGAGCGCCGCGTCGGCGAGCTGGGCGCGGTCGTTGATCCCGGCCACGAGCCAGCGGTCCTGCACAGGGACGGCCTCGATCGCGCGGCCGGCGGCCTTGAGCGCGGCGGCGGCGTCGGTGAGGTACTTCTCCCGCTGAGCGTTCTCGGTGCCGATCGCGCCGATGACCGAGCGGAGCGCGGCGGCGTCGAAGGCGTAGACACCGGCGTTGATCTCGGTGAGGTCGAGCTCGCCGGGGCTCGCGTCCTTCTGCTCCACGATGGAGGCGAAGGCGCCGTCGGCGCCGCGGACGATCCGGCCGAAGCCGGTCGGGTCCTCGAGCACGCAGGAGAGCATGGTGAGCGCGTTCGCCGCGGCGAGATGCTCGTCGACCAGGCGGCGGAGGGTCGGCGCGTCCAGCAGCGGGACGTCGGCGCTCAGCACGACGACCGTGCCGGCGAAGGACTCCGGGAGCGCCGCGAGGCCCTGCTCGACCGCGCGGCCGGTGCCGGGCGTCTCGTCCTGGTCCACCACCAGCGCGGAGGGGGTGTGCTCGAGGACGGCCTCGGCGACCCGGTCGCGCTCGTGGCGCACCACGGTGACGACGTGCGCCGCGTCGAGCGAGGCGGCCGTGTCGAGCACGTGCCCGAGCAGCGGCCTCCCGGCGAGGCGGTGCAGGACCTTCGGGGTGCGGGACTTCATGCGGGTGCCCTGGCCTGCCGCCAGGATCACGACGGCGAGCGTGCTGTCTGCCATGTTCTTCGCGTTCTCCTCCGTGAGCGCACCGTCCTGGTGCCGCTCCGCCACCAGGATTCGAACCTGGACCGGACAGCTCCAAAGGCTGCCGTGCTGCCGTTACACCATGGCGGACCGCGCGATCGCGCGCCGTCCATCCTGCCACCCCCGCGCCCGAGGCGGGGCCGGGGGCGCGGGCGGCCGTCGCTCGGGCGGACGACGGCGGCCCGGGAGGTCCCCGCCTCCCGGCCCGTCCGCCTCCCGGCGTCCCCCGAGCCGCCCAGCCGCCACAATGGACGGGTGAGTGCGAATGACGAGGTCGACGGGATCGTCGACGCCTGGGTCCGGGAGCGGCCCGATCTCGACTTCACGCCGCTCCAGGTCTTCTCGCGGATGCGCCGGCTGGCCAAGCAGCTCGAGCGCGCGCGCGGCAGCGCCTTCGGCCGGTCCGAGCTCGAGACGTGGGAGTTCGACGTGCTCTCGGCCCTGCGGCGCGCGGGAGCGCCCTACCGGATGAGCCCCAAGCAGCTCCTCCAGGCGACCATGGTCACCAGCGGCACCATGACCAACCGCATCGACCGGCTGGTCGAGCGCGACCTGGTCGAGCGCCTCGACGACCCGAACGACGGGCGCGGCGTGCTGGTGCAGATGACGCCGTCGGGGCTCGCCCGGGTCGACGCGGCGATCACCCGCCTGGTCGACGCGGAGCAGGAGCTGCTCGGCGCGCTCACCCACGCCCAGCAGGAGCGGCTGGCGCAGCTCCTCCGGAAGCTCTCCCTCGACTTCGGCTGAGCCGGTCGGCCCGGGCCCGCGACGGCGGCCCGCCCACGCGGTACGGGACAGCTGCCGGTGCCGCGGAGCAGAGCGGCGTCAGCCCTCGAGCTGCTCCGAGAGCTCCAGCCAGCGCAGCTCGAGCTCGGCCGTCTCGTCCTCGTAGGCGCGGAGCGAGGCGTTGAGCGCCAGGATCCCGTCGTAGTCGTCCTGGTCGTGCGTCGCCATCTTCTCGTGCACGGTCTTCGTCAGCTGCGTGAGCTTGTGCAGGCGCCGGTCGATCGCCGACACCTCCTTCTCGGCGGTGCGCCGCTCGGCCCCCGCGAGTCCGCTCGACGCCGGCGCGGCGGAGGAGGAGCCCGACGACGCCGCCGCGGGCGCACCCTTCTCGAGCGCGCGGCGCAGGTCGAGGTACTGCTCGACGCCGCCGGGCAGGTGGCGGAACGCGCCGTCCATCACGGCGTACTGCTGGTCGGTGACGCGCTCGAGCAGGTACCGGTCGTGCGAGACGACGAGGAGGGTGCCCGGCCAGGAGTCGAGCAGGTCCTCGATCGCGGCGAGCATGTCGGTGTCGAGGTCGTTGGTCGGCTCGTCGAGGATCAGCACGTTGGGCTCGCTGAGCAGGATGAGCAGGAGCTGGAGCCTCCGGCGCTGACCGCCCGAGAGGTCCTTCACGGGCGTCGAGAGCTGCGCGCTCGAGAAGCCGAGCCGCTCGAGCAGCTGGCCCGGGGTCATCTCCTTGCCGCCAATGGAGTAGCTGGTGCGCTGCTCCGCGATGATCTCGCGGACGGGCCGGTGCTGGACCCCGGTCAGCTCGCGCAGCTGCTGGTCGAGGATCGCGACGCGCACAGTGGTGCCGCGCTTCACCCGGCCGCTCGTCGGCTCCACGCTGCCCGCGACCAGGCCGAGGAGGGTCGACTTGCCGGCGCCGTTCACGCCGAGGATGCCGGTGCGCTCGCCGGGCGCGATCCGCCACTCGATGCGGTTGAGGACGGTCCGCTCGCCGTAGCGGACGGTGACGTCGAGCAGGTCGACGACGTCCTTGCCCAGGCGCGAGACGGCGAGCTGCGAGAGCGAGACCGAGTCGCGCACCGGGGGCTCGTCCTCGATCAGCTGGTTCGCGGCGTCGATCCGGAACTTGGGCTTGGCCGTGCGGGCGGGGGCGCCGCGCCGGAGCCAGGCGAGCTCCTTCTTCATCAGGTTCTGGCGCTTGGCCTCCATGGTCGACGCCATCCGGTCGCGCTCGACGCGCTGCAGGATGTACGCCGCGTACCCGCCCTCGAACGGCTCGACGAGACGGTCGTGCACCTCCCAGGTGGCGGTGCAGATCTCGTCGAGGAACCACCGGTCGTGGGTGACGACCGCGAGCCCGCCCGATGACGCCGCCCAGCGGCGCTTGAGGTGCTCGGCCAGCCAGGCGATGCCCTCGACGTCGAGGTGGTTGGTGGGCTCGTCGAGGAAGACGACGTCCCAGTCGCCGACGAGCAGCTTCGCGAGGGCGACCCGGCGCCGCTGGCCGCCCGAGAGGGAGCCGACCACTCCGTCCCAGGGGACGTCGCGCAGCAGGCCCGCGATCACGTCTCGGGTGCGCGCGTCGCCCGCCCACTCGTGCTCCTGGAGCCCGCCGACGACGGCCTGGGCGACGGTGAGGTCCTCGTCGACCGTGTCGGCCTGGTCGAGCATCCCGAGCGTGACGCCGCGGCGGTGCGTGACGCGGCCGCTGTCCGGCTCGATGCGCTGCGCGAGCAGGCGCAGGAGGGTCGACTTGCCGTCGCCGTTGCGTCCGACGATCCCGATGCGGTCGCCCTCCTCGATCCCCAGGGAGACGTCGTCGAAGATCACGCGTGTGGGGTACTCGAGTCGCAGCGCCTCGGCGCCCAGCAGATGTGCCATAGGGATCCAGCCTAGGCGGTGCCGCCTGAGCGGTCCGCCGCGGGTCGATCACAGTGCGGGCGGGTCGCGGCCCCCGGACCTCAGCCCGCGGGTGCCGGCTGCGAGACGGACACCGAGCGGCGGTGCAGTCCCGTGGCGCCGTCGGGGGCGGGCGGGCGCTCGACCGTGGTCTGCACCGTGCCGTCCGCGTCGGTGGCGCGCACGGTCACGACGTGGTCGCCGACCGTCGCGTCCCACTCGAGGACCCACTGGATCCACGTGTCCGCGGTGACCTGCTCGGCGAGGCGCGCCTCCTGCCAGGCGCCGCCGTCGATCTGCACCTCCACCTTCGCGATGCCGGTGTGCGGCGCCCAGGCGACTCCCGCCACGGCGACCGTCCCCGCCTCGACGGGCTGGCCCTGGCGCGGCACATCGATCCGCGACTCGATCTTGATCGGACCGCGCTCGGTCCAGCCGCGCGTCGACCAGTACGCCAGGTCCTCCGCGAAGGTCGTGACCTTCAGCTCGACGACCCACTTCGTCGCCGAGACGTAGCCGTACAGGCCGGGGACGACCATCCGGACGGGGAAGCCGTGCTCGACCGGGAGCGGCTCGCCGTTCATCCCGACGGCGAGCAGGCTCGCGCGGTCCTCGTCCTGCAGCACGTCGAGCGGGCTGGAGGCGGTGAAGCCGTCGATGCTCCGCGAGAGCACCATGTCGGCGCCGGCGGTCGGCCGGGCCCGGGCCAGCAGCTCTCGGATCGGGTAGCCCAGCCAGAGGGCGGTGCCGATCAGGTCGCCGCCGACCTCGTTGGACACGCAGGACAGGGTGACCAGGTGCTCCTCGAGCGGCAGCGCGAGCAGCTCGTCCCAGGTGATCTCGATCTCCTCCTCCACCATGCCGGTGATCTTCAGCGACCAGTCGGCGGGCTCGACCGACGGCACCGAGAGCGCGGTGTCGATCCGGTAGAACGAGGAGTTGGGAGTGACGTAGGAGCTGATGCCGTCGATGTCGTCGAGCACGGCGCCCGCCGGGACGGGCGCGGCGGCCGAGGCGGGAGCCGGCAGGGACACGGCCTCGCGCACGGCCGTAACGGCGGCGGAGGCGGACGTGAGGAAGCGGGCGCCGATGCCGGCGGCGACCGCGGCGACTCCGGCGATCCCGACCAGGCGGAGGAACGACCGGCGGTCCGGGGAGTCGCTCTCGCGCTCCTCCTGCCAGCCGCGGAGGCGGACGGAGGCCGAGCGGAGCACCGCGGCACCGGCCACCATGCCCACGACGCTCGGCGCCGCGTCGATCCCGGACGCGCCCTCGCGGCTGACGGCGGCGAGCGCACCGGCGCCCGCGACGACGGCCAGCAGCAGCACGCCGAACGGCGGGCGGCGGTACTCGAGGACCCCGGCGCCGACGGCCAGCAGCGCGATCGCGAGGCCGATCGAGACCAGCAGCACGAGCTTGTCGCCGGTGCCGAAGAGCGCGATGACCGTGTCCTTCACGCCCGGGGGCACGATGTCGATGACGAAGCCGCCGACCGCGACCAGCGGACTGCCGCCCGCTCCGGTGAAGACCGCGACGACCTCGGCGGCCGCGAGGGCGACGACGGCGGCCACGATCCCGGAGAGGATCGCGAAGAGGGTGGCGCGGCGGGACATGAGCGGCACTCTAAGCCACGAGGTCGGAACTTCTCTGCGGACCGTCTGTGGAGGGCGCAGGGCGCGGGGCTCCCGCGCCCCGCTCCGGAGGCACCGCCTCCGCGACTAGGTCGACAGCAGGCGCGCCCCGTGTACCGGGCCGGAGACCCTCACGGCGCTCAGCCGCGCGGAGCTCAGCTCGCGCTGCAGGTCGGCCGCCGCATCGGCGTCCGGAGCGAGGAACGCCACGGTCGGTCCGGACCCCGAGACGAGGCCGCCGAGCGCCCCGCGGCCCTCGCCGAGCTCGAGGATGCGGGCGAGCCCGGGCTGCAGGTGCAGCGCCGGCGCCTGGAGGTCGTTGTGCATCGCGTCGGCGAGCATGGCGGCGTCGCCGGCGCGGAGGGCCTGCAGCACGTTGGGGTCGATGGCGGGGGTCGCCGAGATCGGGCGGAAGTCGTGCAGGTGGCGCTCGCGGTGCCGGTCGAGCTCGCTGTAGACCTCGGGGGTCGACAGGCCCTCCTCCGAGAGGACCAGCACCCACTCGAAGCGGCCCTTGGCGAGCGCCGGGCTCAGCTCATCGCCGCGGCCGACCCCGATCGCGGTGCCGCCGGTGAAGGAGAAGGGGACGTCGGCGCCGAGGCTCGCGGCGATGCCGAGCAGCTGCTCCCTCGTGCAGGCCGTGCCCCAGAGCGCGTCGCAGGCGAGGAGGGTCGCGGCAGCGTCGGCCGAGCCGCCGCCCATGCCGCCGGCGATGGGGACGTTCTTCTCGATCTCGAGGTGCACGCCGCCGCGGTAGCCGGTCGCCCGGGCGAGCGCCCGAGCCGCCTTGATCGCGAGGTTGGAGCCGTCGACGGCCAGGCGGGAGGTGTCGATCGAGCCCGAGAAGGAGACCGAGAAGTCGGCCGCCTCCTCCGCGAACACGTCCTCATAGAGGGAGAGCGACTGGAACGCGGTGGCCAGCTCGTGGTACCCGTCGTCGCGCACGGCGCCGACCTTGAGGAACACGTTGATCTTGCCGGGCGCCCGCGCGTGGACCCGGTTCGACGTCGCGCGGTGGGCCATGCATCCACGCTACAGGGTGGCGGAGGCGCCCTCGTCCGCACCCGGGGCGGGCTCCCCGTCGCCGTCCGCGTCGTCCCCGTCGGTCTCCGCCAGCGACCCGTCGGGCACCGCCGCGCCGCGCACGGGGACCCGCGCCGGATCGAGCTCGCGGCCCAGGCGGACGAAGGCGGCGACGTCCAGCTCCTCGCCGCGCGCGGTCTGCGGGACGCCGGCCCGCTCGAGCGCGACGATCGCCGCGGCGCTGTCGCCGAAGAGGGTCGCGAGCGACTGGCGGAGCATCTTCCTCCGCTGCGCGAACGCCGCGTCGACGACCGCGAAGACGGCGCGGCGCAGGGTCTCGTCGCCCGGCTCCTCACCGCGGTCGAACGCGACGAGCACGCTGTCGACGTTCGGCACCGGCCAGAAGATCTGACGCGAGACCGCGCCGCCCGTCGTCCAGGAGCCGAACCACGCCGCCTTGACGCTCGGGCCGCCGTAGACCTTGGAGCCGGGACCGGCGGCGAGCCGGTGCCCGACCTCGGACTGCACCATCACCACTCCGGACCGGATGCTGGGGAAGTGCTCGAGGAAGTGCAGGAGCACCGGCACCGAGATGTTGTACGGGAGGTTGGCGACGAGCCGGACCGGCTCCCCCGGCAGGTCGAGCACCTTCATCGCGTCGGCGTGCACGACCGCGAGATCGGCGCCCGGCGCCATCAGCTCGACGGTGCGCGGCAGCTGCTCGGCGAGGCGCCCGTCGATCTCGACGGCCACGACCTGCGCGCCCGCCTCGAGCAGGCCGAGGGTCAGCGATCCGAGGCCGGGGCCGATCTCGACGACGGTCTCCCCCGGGCGCACCCGAGCGAGCTTGACGATGCGGCGGACCGTGTTGGCGTCGTGCACGAAGTTCTGGCCGAGCTTCTTGGTCGGCGTGACGTCGAGCAGGCCGGCGAGGTCGCGGATCTCGGCCGGGCCGAGCAGGCGCGGGATCGCGGCGGCCGTCGGCTCGGCGGCGTGGCGGCCGCTCATGCGAGGGGTCCGACCGGCTCCGTCGGCTCGGAGCCGACCTCGCCGCCCCACTCGCCGTACACGGCCTCCGTGTTCGACGCGATCGTCGCGGCCAGGTGGCCGACGTCGGTCTCGAGGGTCGCGGCCATCGAGCGCAGGGTGTGCGGGAGGAGGTAGGGCGCGTTCGGCCGGCCGCGGAAGGGCGACGGAGTGAGGTACGGCGCGTCGGTCTCGACCAGGATGAGGTGCCGCGGAGTCGCGACGAGCGCCTCCCGCAGCGGCTCGGCGTTCTTGAACGTCACGGTGCCGGCGAAGGAGAGGTACCAGCCCTCGTCCGTGCACATCCGCGCCATCTCCGCGTCCCCGGAGAAGCAGTGGAAGACGGTGCGCTCGGGGGCGCCGACGCGGCGCAGGGTCTCGATGACCTCGCGGTGCGCGTCGCGGTCGTGGATCTGCAGCGCGAGGTCGTGCTCCTTCGCGATGCGGATGTGCTCCTCGAAGGAGCGGAACTGCGCGGCGCGGCCGCTCTCGCCGGTGCGGAAGAAGTCGAGCCCGGTCTCGCCGATGGCGCGCACCCGCGGCTGCTCCGCCAGCTCGGCGATCACGGCGAGGGCGGCGTCGAGCTCGCCGCGCTGCTCCAGCTCGGGCGCCTCGTTGGGGTGGATCGCGACGGCGGCCAGCATCCGCGGCTCGCTCGCCGCCTGCTCGGCCGACCAGCGGCTCGTCTCGACGTCGGTGCCGACCTGGACGACGCCGCGGACGCCGACGGTGGAGGCCCGGTCGAGCTGCTCGCGGTGGTCGAGCGGCTCGAGGCCGTCGGCGATCTCGAGGTGCGTGTGGTTGTCGTAGACGGGGACGACGAGCGCCTCGGGCAGCGGCGGGTACGTCAGGTCGCGGCCGGACGAGGCCTCGCGGGAGCGGACGTGCTGGCTGTCGGTCATGCGCTCCAGGCTACCGGGAGGGCTCGCGGAGGCCGGAGTCCCGGGTGGACGCGGGCCGAGAGGCGGCCGCCGAGGCGCCCTGAGCGGATCGGGTCAGCACCCGATCGGATCGGGACAGCCCGCCTCCCGCGCCGCAGGGAGGCTGGAGCCATGACAGACACCGAGCTCCTCGCCCACTCCGCACCCGGCTCCCTCGCCGGGCGCCATGCCCTCGTCACCGGATCCTCGAGCGGGATCGGCGCGGCCATCGCCCGCCGGCTCGCCGGGGCCGGCGCTCACGTCCTCGTGCACGGACGCGACCCCGAGCGGGTCGGGTCCGTCGTCCGCGGCATCCGCGCCGACGGGGGCACCGCCTCCGCGCTCGTCGCCGACCTCGCGGGCACGCCGGAGGAGACCCGCGCCGTCGCCGCCCGGGCGCTGACCCTCCTCGACGGGCGGATCGACGTCCTCGTCAACAACGCCGGAGTGTTCCCGGTGGGGCCGACCGCCGACCTCAGCGACGCCGACGTCGAGTCCCTCCTCACCACGAACATCCGCGTGCCGCACCAGCTCGTCGCGGCGATCGCCCCGGCCATGGCCGAGCGCGGGAGCGGAGTGGTCGTCAACATCACCTCGTGGATGGGACGGGTGGGAACGCCCGGGACCGCGCTCTACCCCGCGACCAAGGCAGCGCTGGAGCACCTCACGCGGGCGTGGGCGGCCGAGTACGGCCCGAGCGGCGTGCGCGTGGTCGCCGTCGCGCCCGGCGCGACCCTCACGCCCGGCAATGAGCACGCCGCCGCGATCCTGGAGCAGATGACCGCGTCCGCCCCCGCCGGCCGGCCCGGACGTCCGGACGAGATCGCCCTGGCCGTGCGCTGGCTCGTCTCGGACGAGGCCTCGTACGTCCACGGCACGACGCTCGACGTCGACGGAGGCATCGTCGGCGCCCGCGTCTGACGCCGCGGTACGCGCCGCTCGGAGTCCCCGCGACAGCGCCCGCCGCTCAGTGGATCTGGACGAGCGGCCCGGGGTGGAGCGCAGCGTCGGCCGCGGGGGTCGTCTCGTAGGCGCGGCGGTAGTCGCGCCCGAAGTGCGACGCGCTCGCGTAGCCGACCGCGGCCGCGGCCTGCGCGGCGGTGTCGCCCCGGACCAGGAGCAGCCTCCTGGCCTCCCCCAGGCGGAGCCGCCGCAGGTAGCCCAGCGGCGACATCCCGGTCAGCTCGCGGAAGCGGCGGGTGAGCGTGGGCACGCTGGTGCCCGCCTCCGCGGCGAGCGCGCCGAGGGTCCAGCCGCGCGAGAGCGACGCGCTCATCGCCTCGACCGCACGGGAGACGGCCTCCGAGCGGACGGTGCTGGACGCGGCCAGCAGCCGGGGCGCCTGGTCCGTCTGCAGCAGCCGCAGCACGAGCTCGCGCGTGATCGCGGGGGCGAGCACCGGGATGTCGGCGGGGGCGTCGAGCAGACGGAAGAGTCGGCGCAGCGAGTCGGCCATCTCCTCCGTGACCGTGCCGATCCGCGGGGCGGGAGCCCGCGGGGCCGTCCGGGGGGCGAGCGCCGCGATCTCGGCCACCACGAGCGGGTCGAGACGCCAGTTGGCCGACAGGAAGTCGCCGCGGTCGCCGGTCTCCACGACGGCCGCGACCACCGGCAGGTCGACGGGGGTGATCAGGAAGCGGCCGGCGCCCCACCGCTCGTCGGAGTCGCCGACCACCGAGCGCTTCCGGCCGGCCAGCACCAGGCTGAGGGTCGGCGGGAACCGGGTGTAGACGAGCTCGGTCGGAGCGGTCACCCGGTGCAGGCGCAGGGCGAGCGCGGCGGCGCGCTCGGGGTGCCCGACGTGGCGCCGGGTGAGCTCGGCCGCCTGCCCGAGAGCGTCGAGGACCTCGCGCGTCATCTGCGCCCCGCCGTCCCCGGAGCGGAGGGCCGCTCGCACCCGGCGCCTCGCGTTCGGATCGCGGTCATCGTGCACTCTCCTGCGGATCCTCCGCCGGCGACTCCGCGCCGCTCGGCTGCTCCGTCCACGGGTCGAGGCGCGGACGTCAGGACGCGGGAGCCTCGATGCGCGGGAAGAGCGCGGCGAGCGTCCCGACGGTCGTGCCGACGGGGAGGACCCCCCACCGGCCCGCCTCGCGGATCGGCTGCGCGGTGAGGGCGCCGAGCGACTCCGTCACGCCGAGCGCCTCCCAGAGGGACGCCGTCGCGCGCGGCACGACCGGCGAGAGCAACACGGCCAGGGCGCGGAGCCCCTCCGTCGCGGTGTAGAGCACCGTGCCGAGGCGCTCGCGCTCCTCGCGCTTGGCGAGTGCCCACGGCTCCTGCTCGGTGATGTAGCCGTTGAGCTCCTCGACGATGCTCCACACGGCGGTGATCGCGTCGTGGATCGCGAGCGCGTCGATCGACCGGTCGGCCGACGCGGCGGCCTCGGCGACGATGCGCTGCACGCGCTCCTCCGCCTCGGTCGGCTCCCCCGGCGCGGGCACGACGCCGTCGTAGTAGCGGTGCAGCATCGCGACGACCCGCGAGGCGAGGTTGCCGAAGCCGTTCGCGAGCTCGGACTGGTAGCGCGCCGACAGGTCCTCCCACGAGAACGAGCCGTCCTGGCCGAAGGTGATGGCCCGGAGGAAGTAGTAGCGGAAGGCGTCGGAGCCGAAGGTGTCGGTGATCTGCTCGGGCGCGATGCCGGTGAGCTTCGACTTCGACATCTTCTCGCCGCCGACCAGCAGCCAGCCGTGGCCGAACACCTGCCGGGGCACCTCGAGGCCCGCGGCCATGAGCATGGCGGGCCAGATCACGGCGTGGAAGCGCAGGATGTCCTTGCCGACGATGTGGGTCGCGGGCCAGCGGCGCTCGAACTCCGCCTCGTCCTGGCCGTAGCCGACCGCGGTGATGTAGTTGAGCAGCGCGTCGAACCAGACGTAGACCACGTGCGAGTCGTCCCACGGGACCTTCACGCCCCAGTCGAAGCTGGAGCGGGAGATCGACAGGTCGGCCAGGCCCTGGCGGACGAAGCTGACGACCTCGTTGCGCGCCGACTCGGGCTGGACGAAGTCGGGACGCTCCTCGTAGAGCGCGAGCAGCCGCTCGGTGTACTCGCTCATCTTGAAGAAGTAGTTCTTCTCCTTCAGCAGCTCGACCGGCTTCGAGTGGATCTTGCAGACGTACTGGCCGTCGTAGTCGCCGGTGCCCTCCTCGAGGTCGGACAGCTGCTTGTACTCCTCGCAGCCCACGCAGTAGTAGCCCTCGTACTCGCCGGTGTAGATGGCGTCCTCGTCGTACAGCTTCTGCAGGAACTTCTGGACGTTGACCTCGTGCCGCGCGTCCGTGGTGCGGATGAAGTCGTCGTTGGCGATGTCGATGGTCTCGAGCAGCGGCTGCCAGGCGGTCCTCACGAGGCGGTCGGCCCACTCCTGGGGGGTCGTGCCGTTGGCGGTGGCGGTGCGGAGGATCTTCTGGCCGTGCTCGTCGGTGCCGGTCAGCAGCCAGGTGTCGTCGCCCGCCTGGCGGTGCCAGCGGGTGAGCACGTCGGCGGCGACCTCGGTGTACGCGTGCCCGATGTGCGGGACGTCGTTCACGTAGAAGATCGGGGTCGTGAGGTAGAAGGAGGCGCCGTCGGACATGGCGACCATCCTATTCACCGCGCGGCACCGCTCCCGGCGTGTGACGGAGGCCGTGGACGACCGGCCGCGATCGCCGCCGGGGAGGGAGCCCTCAGCCGCGGCGGGAGGCGAGCGCCGCCTCGTAGAGCGCGCGGCGCGAGAGCCCGGTGATCTCGGCGACCTCGGCCGACGCCTCCTTGAGCCGCGATCCGGCCTCGACGCGGGCCAGCACGTCGGCCAGCGCGTCCTCGAGCGACGCCTCCCTCGCGGGGGCTCCCTCGACGACCAGGCAGATCTCGCCGCGCAGGCCGTCGGCCGCCCACTCGGCCAGCTCGGCCGCCGTGCCGCGCCGGACCTCCTCGAACATCTTGGTGAGCTCGCGGCAGACGACGACGCGCCGCTCCGGGCCCATCGCCTCGACCAGGTCGGCGAGCGCGTCGCCGATCCGGTGCGGGGACTCGAAGAAGACCATGGTGCGGCGCTCGTCGACGAGCGCCCGGAAGGTCGAGACCCGCTCGCCGTGCCGGCGGGGCAGGAACCCCTCGAAGCTGAAGCGATCCGTCGGGAGCCCGGACACGGCGAGCGCCATGAGCACCGCCGAGGGACCGGGCAGCGCGGTGACCGCGACTCCGGCCGCCACCGCCGCCTCGACCAGGTGGTAGCCCGGGTCCGAGACCGTGGGCATGCCCGCGTCGCTCAGCACGAGCAGGTCCTCCTCGCGGGCCAGCTCCACCAGCTCGGCGGCGCGCTCGCGCTCGTTGTGGTCGTGCAGCGCGTAGAGGGCGGGCCGGTTCTCGACGCCCAGGGCGCGCATCAGCTGGATGGTCACGCGCGTGTCCTCGGCGGCGACGTGGCGGGCGGAGCCCAGCGCCTCCACGAGCCGGCGGGAGGCGTCGCCGAGGTTTCCGATGGGAGTGCCGGCGAGGATGATCATGCCGCCAGTCTCCCAGGCCGGGTCCGGGGCCTCCCGCCGCGGATCGCCGCCGTCCCGGGAGGAGGCGCCCCGTTAGCATGGCCGGGTGACGGACCGACCGCAGCGCGACTTCGACGACCTGCTCCTGGACGCGGCGGGATCGGCGCGCTCGGTCCCGGTGGAGCCCGCCGAGGCGTCCGCACCGCGGGAGCGCACCCCGCTCCCGGACGTGCCGCGCGGCTCCTGGTTCGACGACCTGCACGCCCGGCTCGTCGCCTCCCCCGCGCGCCGCCGGCTGTACGAGCTCGGACTGCCCTTGCTGGTGGTCGCCCTGGCCGCGGTGCTGCGGCTGTGGAACCTCGGCCACCCGCGCTCGCTCGTGTTCGACGAGACCTTCTACGTGAAGGACGCCTGGACCCTCTGGAACCTCGGGTTCGAGGGCGCCTGGCCCGAGAACCCGGACCCCGGCTTCGCGGCCGGCGACGTGGACACCTTCACGGGGGCGCCGTCCTTCGTGGTGCATCCGCCGCTGGGCAAGTGGATCATCGGGCTCGGGATGGGCGTGTTCGGCGCGGACGACAGCGTCGGCTGGCGCGTCGCGACCGCCGTCGTGGGGATCCTCGCCGTCGCGCTGGTGATCGTGATCGGCCGCCTCCTGTTCCGCTCCACCCTCCTCTCCTCCTTCGCGGGGCTGATGCTCGCGCTCGACGGCCACGCGATCGTGATGTCGCGGGTGTCGCTCCTGGACGGGATCCTGATGTTCGTCGCGCTCTGCGGGGTCGCGGCGGTGCTGCTGGACCGGCGCTGGGCCGAGCTGCAGCTGGCGCGGAAGGTGGCGGCGGGAGCGCTGCCGAGCTGGGGGCCGGTCCTGTGGTGGCGGCCCTGGCTGCTCGCGGCCGGCGTGCTCTTCGGCCTGGCCGCGGGCGTGAAGTGGACGGGCGTCTACTTCCTCGCGGCGTACGGCGTGTACGCGGTGGTCGTCGACGCGCTGATGCGGCGCCGCGCGGGCGTGCCGTTCTGGGGCAGCGGCGCGATCCTCAAGCAGGGTCCGGTCACCTTCCTCCTGGTCGTGCCGATCGCCCTGATCGCCTACCTCGTCACCTGGACGGGCTGGCTGCGCACCTCCGGCGGATGGGCCCGGCAGTGGGCGTCGGAGGCCCCCGGCAACGCCTGGACCGGGGCTCTGGCGTGGGTGCCGGACTGGGCGCAGAGCCTCTGGCACTACCACGTGCAGATGTACGACTACTCGATCAACCTGCGGGCCTCGCACCCCTACGAGGCGAACCCGCTCACCTGGCTGCTCATGCTCCGGCCGACCAGCATGTACTTCGTCGACCAGGCGACGGGCGTCGACGGCTGCACCGCCGCACGCTGCGACGAGGCGATCACCTCGGTCGCCAATCCGCTCATCTGGTACGCCGGAGTCCTGGCGCTGGTGTACCTCCTCTACCGGCTCGCGCGGTACCGGGAGTGGCGCGCCGGCTTCGTGCTGATGGGGATCGTCGCGGGCTACCTGCCGTGGCTGCTGTACCTCGACCGCACGGTGTTCCAGTTCTACTGCGTCGTCTTCGAGCCCTACATGATGCTGGCGCTGGCGCTGACGGCCGGGATGGTGATCGGGAGTCCGGGTGACGAGCGGAGGCGGCGCACCCGCGGCGTCCTCGTGGTGCTCGTCTTCGCGGTGGCGGCGGCGGCGCTGACGGCCTACTTCCTGCCGCTCTGGATCGGCGCGCAGACCTCCTTCACCTTCTGGCAGGCCCACATGTGGCTGCCCTCGTGGGTCTGATCCGGCGGCTGGGCCCGGGAGTCGCGGCCTGCGCCGTCGCGGCGGTGATCGCGGCCCTGCTGCACGCGACGGTGCCGGCAGTGCCGATGCTGACCGCGGCGGTCGCGCTCGGGATCCTCGTGGCGCAGCTGCCCGCGGCGCGCCCCCTGCTGAGCGGGGCGCTGGCGCCGGGCCTGAAGTTCTCGTCCCGCTCGCTGATGCGCACCGGCATCGTCCTGCTCGGGCTGAAGCTCTCGCTGATCGACATCGCTGCGCTGGGCTGGGGCGCGATCCTGGTCGTCGTCGGGATCGTCCTGGCCACCTTCGGCCTGACCTGGGCGCTGGGCCGGGCGCTCCGGCTGCCCGGGCAGGAGCCGCTGCTGCTCGCGGCGGGCTTCTCGATCTGCGGGGCCTCGGCGATCGGCGCGATGGCCGGAGCGACCCGGGCGAAGGAGCAGGAGCAGGCGACGCCGGTCGCGCTGGTGACGCTCTGCGGCACGCTCGCGATCGCGGTGCTCCCCGCCCTGCAGCAGCCGCTCGGGCTCTCCGACGTGCAGTTCGGGCACTGGGTCGGCGCCTCGGTCCACGACGTGGGCCAGGTGGTGGCGACGGCCCAGGTGGCGGGTGCGTCGGCGCTGGCCGTGGCGGTCGTGGTGAAGCTGACCCGCGTGGTCATGCTGGCGCCGATGGTCGCGGTGGCGGCGGCGGTCACGAGGCGCGGCGGCGGGACCGGCGGGACGCGCCCGGCGATCGTGCCGCTGTTCGTGGTCGGGTTCCTCGCCGCGGTGCTGCTGCGCACGCTCCTCCCCCTGCCGGAGGGACTGCTCGCCGCCGCCGACACCGCGCAGACCTGGCTCCTCGCCGCGGCGCTCTTCGCGCTCGGCAGCGCCGTCCGGGTGCGCGCGCTCGTGACGACGGGGTGGCGTGCTCTGCTCGTCGCCCTGGTGTCGTGGGCGGCGATCGCGGCGATGGGACTGGCCGCGGTGCAGCTGGCGCTCTGATCGGCGCTCCGATCCGCTCGACCGCTCTGTCGCGCACGGTCGCTCTGCACTGCGGGGACGCTCTGTTACGCGATGCGTCGCTCCGGCGCGGCGGTGTCGGCGGCTCCCGCTAGCGTCGATCGCATGGCAGATCGTGAGTACGGCTTCAAGACGCGTGCGATCCACGCGGGCAACATCCCCGACGCGGTGACGGGCGCCCGCGCTCTGCCGATCTACCAGACCAGCGCCTTCGTCTTCGACGACACCTCCGACGCCGCGGCCCGCTTCGCGCTGCAGAAGTACGGCAACGTCTACTCGCGCCTGTCGAACCCCACGGTCGCCTCCTTCGAGGAGCGCGTCGCGAGCCTCGAGGGCGGCCTCGGCGCCGTCGCCACGGCCTCCGGGCTCTCGGCGCAGTTCATCACCTTCGCGGCGCTCGTCGGCGCGGGCGACCACGTGGTGTCCTCCGCCAACCTCTACGGCGGATCGATCACCCAGCTCGACGTCACGCTCCGCCGTTTCGGAGTGGACACCACCTTCGTCCGCTCGAGCGACCCGGCCGACTACGCGGCGGCGATCACCGAGAAGACCAAGGTGCTCTACGCCGAGACGATCGCGAACCCCTCCGGCGAGATCGCCGACATCGAGGGCCTCGCCGCGGTCGCGCACGCCGCCGGCATCCCGCTGATCATCGACTCCACGGTCGCCACGCCCTACCTCGTCCGCCCGATCGAGTGGGGCGCCGACATCGTCATCCACTCGGCCACCAAGTTCCTCGGCGGACACGGCACCACGCTCGGCGGCGTCGTCGTCGAGTCGGGGCGCTTCCACTACTCCCCCGAGAAGTTCCCGCTGCTGCACGACCCGGTCGCCTCCTACGGAGACCTGTCGTGGGACGGCAACTTCGGGGAGTACGGCTTCCTCACGCGCCTGCGCGCGGAGCAGCTGCGCGACATCGGGCCGGTCCTCGCTCCGCACTCCGCGTTCCTGCTCGCCCAGGGCGTCGAGACGCTGCCGTACCGGATCCAGGCGCACGTCGACAACGCGCGCCGCGTCGCCGAATGGCTCGACGCCGACCCCCGCATCGAGGCGGTCTACTGGGCCGGGCTGCCCGCGCACCCGCACCACGACCGCGCGCAGAAGTACCTGCCGAAGGGACCGGGCTCGGTCTTCAGCTTCGTGGTCAAGGGCGGCCGCGCCGTCGGCCAGACCTTCATCGAATCGGTCGACCTCGCCAGCCACCTCGCCAACATCGGCGACGCGAAGACGCTGGTGATCCACCCCGCCTCGACCACCCACGCCCAGCTCACCGAGGACCAGCTCCTCCACGCGGGCGTCCTCCCCGGACTCGTCCGCCTCTCCGTCGGCATCGAGGACGCGGACGACATCATCTACGATCTCGACCAGGCGCTCGCCCGCGCGGTCGAGGAGCACGGCACCCCCGACGCTCCGACCGAGCTCCCCGAGGACACGACCACCACCCTGCACACCCCGGCCGTGGAGGTCTGAGCATGAGCACCACCGACACCGCCGACACGGTCGTCCAGCTGTCCAACGGGCTGAGCTGCTCGGTCCCGGCGAACTCGCCGCTGGCGAAGATGCTGCGCTCGCAGCGCACCTGGGTGGGCCCCGACGCCCGCAGGCGACTCGACATCCTCCGCCGCGCGAAGACCGTGGCGATCGTCGGCGCCTCGCCGAACCCGGCCCGCTCCTCCTACTTCGTCGCCACCTACCTGCAGCAGTCGAGCGACTACGAGCTCTACTTCGTGAACCCGAACGCCACCGAGATCCTGGGGCAGCCGGTCTACCGCAGTCTCGCCGAGCTCCCGGTCGTGCCCGACATCGTCGACGTGTTCCGCAAGGCGAGCGACATCCCCGCCGTGATCGACGACGTCCTCGCCGTCGGCGCGCCCACGGTCTGGGTGCAGCTGGGGATCTGGAACCAGGAGGCGGCCGAGTACGGCGAGTCGAAGGGCCTGTCCGTCGTGATGGACCGCTGCATCAAGGTCGAGCACGCCCGCTTCCACGGCGGCCTGCACCTGCTCGGCTTCGACACCGGCCAGATCTCGGCGCGCAAGACGCTGCGCTGATCCACCGCAGACCCTCGTCGACTCCGGATCTCCGTGGCTCCTCGACGCGGGCGCGGCTCGGGCGGCGCACACCGCCGGCCCCGGCGTAGTCTCGGTGGATGAGCGCCTACGTCTCCGTCCTCGACCTGTTCAGCGTCGGGATCGGCCCGTCCAGCTCGCACACCGTCGGACCGATGCGCGCCGCCCTCGCCCTCGCCGAGCGGATACGCGACGCCGGGCTCCTCGGCCGCGTGAGCCGGGTGGGCTGCACCCTCTACGGCTCGCTCGGCTCCACCGGGATCGGCCACGGCACCCCCGACGCGGTGGTCGCCGGCCTCGCCGGCCTGGACCCCGAGACGTGCGACCCGGCGCTGGTGCGCGGGGCATGGCAGCGCCTCGACGCGGAGGGGATGATCCTGCTGGCCGGCGAGCAGCGCCTCGCGATGACGCGCGACGACGTCGTCTTCGAGCCGCGCACGAGGCTGCCGGAGCACCCGAACGCCCTCACCTTCAGCGTCTGGGTCGGCGACGACGCGCTGCCGGTGTGGGAGGAGACCTACTACTCGATCGGCGGCGGCTTCATCCGGCGCGCGGGCGAGCGCGCCGAGCTGGCTGCGCTGGCCCCGCACCCCTACCCCTTCGTCTCCGGGCTCGACCTGCTGGCGACCTGCGATCGGACCCGCTCCGGCATCGCCGAGATCGCCGCCGCGAACGAGCGCGCTCTGCACCCCGGGGTCGACATCGACGCCCGGCTCGACGCGATCTGGGACGCCATGGCCGCCTGCGTCGAGCACGGCCTGGCGACCGATGGCGTGCTGCCGGGCGGCCTGGGCGTCCGCCGCCGCGCCTCGGTGCTGCGCGAGCGGCTCGAGGCCTTCGAGGAGGACCCACTCGACCGCGCCCGCGCGACCTCGGTGGAGTGGCTCCACGCCTTCGCCCTCGCGGTGAACGAGGAGAACGCCGCGGGCGGGCGCGTCGTGACGGCTCCGACGAACGGAGCGGCGGGCATCATCCCCGCCGTCGGGCACTACTACCTCCGCTTCGTCCCGGGCGCCGACCGCGCGGGGCTGCGCCGCTTCCTCCTCACCGCCACCGCGATCGGCTCGCTCTGCAAGACGAACGCCTCGATCTCCGGTGCGGAGGCGGGCTGCCAGGGCGAGGTCGGCTCGGCCTGCGCGATGGCCGCCGGAGCGCTCTGCGCGGTGCTCGGCGGCACTCCGCGCCAGGTCGAGAACGCGGCCGAGATCGCGATGGAGCACCACCTCGGACTGACCTGCGACCCGGTCGGCGGCCTCGTGCAGATCCCGTGCATCGAGCGGAACGCGATCGCCTCCTCCACCGCGGTGAGCGCAGCCCGTCTCGCGCTGCACGGCGACGGCGACCACCGCGTCTCGCTCGACGCGGTCATCGAGACGATGCGCCAGACCGGCATCGACATGTCGTCGAAGTACAAGGAGACGAGCGAGGGCGGCCTCGCGGTCAACGTCATCGAGTGCTGAGCGCCCGTGGCGTCCGTGACCGTGCGTGACGCACGGGGGCGCACATGTCGGCGGTCGCGCCTAGCGTGGTGCGGGTGAGCACCTCCTCCGCCCCGTACCTCGCCCGGCCGATCGTCTCGACCCAGTGGCTCGCCGACCAGCTCGGCCGCGAGCACCTCGTCGTCGTCGACGCCAGCGTGCTGCTCGTGCCCGGCTTCGACGGGCGGCCCGGCTACCTCAGCGGCGACGAGCAGTACCTCCTCGAGGGGCATGTCCCCGGCGCCGTGTTCGGCGACCTGCTCGAGCAGCTGTCCGATCCGGCGGCTCCCCTGCCCTTCACCCGGCTCGACCCGGAGCGCTTCGCCGCCGCGACCGCCGCGCTCGGCATCGACGACGACTCGGTGGTCGTCGTGTACGACTCCGCGGTCGGCCAGTGGGCCTCGCGCCTGTGGTGGCTGCTGCGCTCGGCCGGGCACGACGCCGTCGCGGTGCTCGACGGCGGGCTCCCGGCCTGGCGGCGGGAGGAGCGCCCGATCGAGACGGGGCACGTCGAGCCCGCGGAGAGCGGAGGCATCAGCGTGCGCGAGGAGCGGCCGCTCTGGATCGACAAGGCCGGCGTCGAGAGCGTCGTGCGCGGCGAGGCTCCCGGGGCGCTGGTCTGCGCGGTCCCGCCGAAGGAGTTCACCGGGGAGGAGGGGCGCCGCCCCCGCCTCGGACACCTGCCGGGCTCGCGGAGCGTCCCCGCCGGGCGGCTCGTCGACCGCGCCGACAACACGCTCCTGCCGCCGGAGCGGCTGCGGTCGCTGTTCGGAGACGCTCTCCAGGCCGAGCGGATCGTCCTCTACTGCGGGGGCGGGATCGCCGCGACGGCCGATGCGCTCGCACTGGCGGTGCTCGGAGTCCACACGGCGGTCGTCTACGACGGCTCGCTCAACGAGTGGGCCGCCGACCCCGCGGCGCCGCTGGTGGTCACGGCCGCGTGAGCAGCTCCTCCGGGAGGCGGGTGGTCGGCAGGGCGCAGACGAAGGCCTCGCAGGAGTAGGCGGTCGGCAGCCCCTCCCGCGAGATCCGCCCCTCGAACAGCTCGAAGCCCGCGTCCGCCCAGTCCCGGGCGCCCTCGTCGGACACGCCGACCAGCACGCCGATCCCGGCGGACCGTGCGCCCTGCACCGCCTCCGCCGCTCCGGGGCCCACGACGACCAGCTGCCGCACCGGGCGAGCCAGCCGCGAAGCGAGCCCGAGCACGGCGCCGAAGCCCATCGGCCGGCGGACCGCGCCCGGAGCGATCGAGGCGACGAACGCCTCGGCCGCCT
Organism: Rathayibacter sp. AY1B4; assembly: GCF_002932815.1. Lineage (NCBI taxonomy): Bacteria > Bacillati > Actinomycetota > Actinomycetes > Micrococcales > Microbacteriaceae > Rathayibacter > Rathayibacter sp. AY1B4. The sequence goes on from NZ_PSWN01000010.1 coordinate 41,468, forward strand.
CCCGGTAGCGCTGCGATCCGGTGAGCAGGTACAGCTCGTGCGCCGCGTCCGCCGTCGCCGACAGGCCGGAGGGGTAGGCGCCCTCGGAGGGATCGGCCGCGAGCAGGAGTCCCCGCGCGGTCAGCGCCGGGTCCCCTCCCCCGGGCAGCGCGAACGGCAGCGGGCCGTCGGCCGCGTCGAGCGCGCCGTCGATCAGGGTGCGCGCCGCGACCGCGTAGCGCGGGCGGCCCTCCGCCAGGGCGAGCTCGAGGAGCCCGCCGGCCAGCATCCCGAGGTCCTCCAGCGCCGGGCGGGCCGCGGAGACGGCACCGTCGAGGGAGGCGCGCACCGCGACGCGGCCGTCGACGAGGTGCCGCTGCAGGACCGCGTCCGCCGCGCGCCGGGCGGCGTCGATCCACTCCTCCCGTCCGAGCACGCGTCCGGCGCGGGCGAGCGCGCGGATCGCCAGGCCGTTCCAGCCGGTGACGACCTTCTCGTCGAGAGCGGGAGGCGCGAGGCGGGACCGGTCCTCGGCGAGGTAGTAGCCGCCCTCCGAGCGCTGACCGTCGACGATGCTCTCCGAGTCCTGCGCCGATGCGAAGCCGCCGCCCGGCCGCTCGAGAGTGGTCAGGAGGAACGCGGCGACGCCCTCCGCGAGCCCGGTCAGCTCCTCCACCCGGGCGCCGTCGTGCCCGAGCAGGACGGCAGCGACGTCCAGCAGCTGCGCGTTGTCGTACAGCATCCGCTCGTAGTGCGGATCGCTCCAGTCGGCCTGCGTCGCGTAGCGGAAGAAGCCCCCATCGCGGTCGCGGAGCGGGGACGCGGCCAGCGCGAGCAGCGTGCGCTCGGCGAGCGCCGCTCCCGAGGGCCGCGAGGCCAGGAACCCGAGCACGGGAGCCACCGGGAACTTCGGGGCGCCGCCGAAGCCGCCGTGCACCCGGTCCTCCTCGTCCGCGAGTGCGCGGACGGCGCCGTCGAGCTCGGCGTCGCCGGGCAGCGCGGAGTCGGCGGGCAGCGCCGCGGTCGCCTCGCGCAGGGCCGCGGCCAGGCCGCCCGCCGTCGCCTGCACCTCGTCGCGCCGCAGCCGCCACGCCTCCGAGACCGCGTCGAGGACGTCGGAGAAGGCGGGCACGCCGCCGACGGCGCGCGGCGGGAAGTAGGTGCCGGCGAAGAAGGTCTCGCCGGCGGGGGTGGCGAAGGCCGTCAGCGGCCAGCCGAGCTGCCGGGTGAACGCGCTCGCGGCCGTCAGGTAGGCCGTGTCGACGTCCGGGTGCTCCTCGCGGTCGACCTTCACCGCGACGAAGTCCGCGTTCAGCCGCGCGGCGAGCACCGGATCCGAGAACGACTCCCGCGCCATCACGTGGCACCAGTGGCAGGTGGAGTAGCCGATCGACACCATCACCGGGACGTCGCGGCGCACCGCCTCGGCGAACGCCTCCTCGCCCCAGGGGAACCAGTCGACCGGATTGTCCGCGTGCGAGCGGAGGTAGGGGCTGACACTGGAGCGCAGACGATCGGCCATGCGCTCCACGCTAGACGTGGGCGGAGCCGCCGGTCAGGGGGTTGCCGCGGGACGGAGGGTCAGGAGGTCCGCGGAGCGCCGACGTCCGCGGGTCTCCCCCGCCGCCGGCCCGCCCGGCCGGTCAGCGCTCGAAGAACCAGCCCGACGGCCGCTCCGTGCCGCGCACGACCGTGCCGCCTCCGCCGCTCCCGCCGCGACGGCCCACCGCCAGGTAGGCGAGGCTGCCGATGAACGGCGCGATCACGATGAACGCCACCCAGGAGACCTTCGCGACCTTCGAGAGCCTCGGGTTCGACAGCACGCCCCGGATCGCGAAGAGCAGCAGCACGATGTTCAGCACGACCAGCAGGGACTGCGGATTCATCGGGGTGCTCCACGGGATCGTGCGCCGCGGTCGACCGGCGCCGGAGCGCCCGACCGGGCAGGGTGGCCCGCGATGATTCACGAGACAGGGCATTGTCGCACGCGGCGTAGGATGGAGGGCTCATGTCAGACGTGCTCAGCATCCGCTACCCGCCCGAACTCCCCGTGTCGGCGCGGCGCGAGGACATCGCCGCCGCGATCCGCGACCACCAGGTGGTCATCGTCGCCGGCGCGACCGGATCGGGCAAGACGACCCAGCTGCCGAAGATCTGCCTGGAGCTCGGCCGCGAGAGCATCGCGCACACGCAGCCCCGGCGCATCGCCGCGCGCACCATCGCCGAGCGCATCGCGGAGGAGCTCGACGACGAGGTCGGCGGGCTGGTCGGCTACCAGGTCCGGTTCACCGACAAGGCGTCCGCCTCGACGCGGATCAAGCTGATGACCGACGGCATCCTGCTCAACGAGATGAACCACGACCGGATGCTCAGCCGTTACGACACGATCATCATCGACGAGGCGCACGAGCGCAGCCTCAACATCGACTTCCTCCTGGGCTACCTGCACCGCCTGCTGCCGCAGCGCCCCGACCTGAAGGTGATCATCACCTCGGCGACGATCGACCCGCAGAGCTTCGCGGCCCACTTCGCCGACGCCGCCGGCGAGCCCGCGCCGATCATCGAGGTCTCCGGCCGCACCTACCCGGTCGAGATCCGCTACCGCCCGCTGGTCGCCGAGGAGCCGGAGGAGGACGACGACACCGACGTCCCCGACGCGACGAGCGGCAGCCGCGACCTGATGACCGGCATCGCCGACGCCCTGGCCGAGCTGGCGCGCGAGGATCCGGGCGACGTCCTGGTGTTCCTCTCGGGCGAGAACGAGATCCGCGACGCCGAGGACGCCATCCGGGGCCGCAACCTGCCGGGCACCGAGGTGCTCCCCCTCTACGGGCGCCTGTCGGCGGCCGATCAGCACCGCGTCTTCGAGAAGGGGCGCACCCCCGGCGTCCGCCGCCGCGTCGTGCTCGCGACCAACGTGGCGGAGACGAGCCTCACCGTCCCCGGGATCCGCTACGTGATCGACGGCGGCACGGCCCGCATCTCGCGCTACAGCGCGCGCTCGAAGGTGCAGCGGCTGCCGATCGAGGCGGTGTCGCAGGCCTCCGCGAACCAGCGCTCCGGCCGCTCGGGACGCACCAGCGCGGGCATCGCGATCCGCCTCTACTCCGAGGAGGACTACCTCCGCCGCCCCGAGTACACCGATCCCGAGATCCTGCGCACGGGCCTGGCCGCGGTCATCCTGCAGATGATCTCGCTCGGACTGGGCGACATCGCCTCGTTCCCGTTCCTCACTCCGCCCGACTCCCGCGGCATCAAGGACGGCCTCGACCTGCTCACGGAGCTCGGCGCCCTCCGCGTCCCCGGCTCCCCCTCCGCCGCCTCCGCTGCTCCACGGGATGCCGCTCCGGCGCGCGGTACGCCGCCGAGCGCGCACTCGAGCGGCATCCCGCGCAAGGGGGCTGAGGCCGCGCCGCAGCTCACGCGCATCGGGCGCGACCTCGCGCGGCTCCCCATCGATCCGCGCTTCGGCCGGATGGTGATCGAGTCGCGCCGCCACGGCGTCAGCCGCGAGGTGATGGCGATCGTCGCGGGCCTCACGATCCAGGACGTCCGCGAGCGCCCTCTCGAGCGCCGCGCGCAGGCCGACCAGCAGCACGCGCGCTTCGTCGATCCCACCAGCGACTTCCTCACCCTGCTGAACCTCTGGAACTACGTGGAGGAGAAGCAGGAGGAGCTCTCCTCCAGCGCGTTCCGCCGCCTCTGCAAGGCCGAGTACCTCAACTACCTGCGCGTGCGCGAGTGGCAGGACGTGTTCCGCCAGCTGCGCCAGCTCGCGCGCCCCCTCAAGCTCGAGCTGGGCGAGCCGAAGGTCGACCCCGACGGGATCCACCGGAGCCTCCTGGCCGGCCTGCTCTCGCACCTGGGCATCAAGGACACCACCTCGCAGCAGGCGCAGCGCGCGGCGAAGAGCCGCGAGCGCCAGAACGTGCAGTACATCGGCGCCCGCAACGCGAAGTTCTCGATCTTCCCCGGCAGCGCCCTGGCCAAGAAGCTCCCCGACGCGGTGATGAGCGCCGAGCTGGTCGAGACCAGCCGCCTCTTCGCCCGCTCGAACGCCGCGATCGATCCGGCCTGGGCCGAGGCGATCGCGGGCGACCTCGTGAAGCGGCAGTTCAGCGAGCCGCACTGGGAGAAGTCGCAGGGCGCGGCCGTCGCCTACGAGAAGGTCACGCTCTACGGCGTGCCGATCATCGCCCGCCGCCGCGTCCAGTTCTCGCGGATCGACGCCTCGTACGCCCGCGAGCTGTTCATCCGGCACGCCCTCGTCGAAGGCGAGTGGGAGTCGCGCCACGCCTTCGACCGCAAGAACCGGGCCCTGCGGGCCGAGCTCGAGCGGCTGGAGGAGCGCACGCGCCGTCGCGACCTGCTCGTCGACGACGAGGCCGTGTTCGACTTCTACGACCGCCGACTCCCCCGCGACATCACCTCGGTGCGCTCGTTCGACTCCTGGTGGCGGACGACCCAGCACGACGAGCCCGACCTGCTGACGATGACGCAGGAGACGCTCCTCCCCGAGGACGCGGAGCAGATCGACGAGACCGCGTTCCCCACGCAGTGGCGCCAGGCCGACCAGCGCTTCCGCCTCTCGTACCGGTTCGAGCCGGGGACGGAGGAGGACGGAGTGACGGTGCACGTGCCGCTCGCGCTCCTGCCCCGCGTGACGCCCCTCGGCTTCGACTGGCTGGTGCCGGGGCTCCGGGCCGAGCTGGTCACCGCGATGATCAAGGCGCTGCCCAAGCACCTGCGCCGGAACGTGGTGCCCGCGAACGACTGGGCGCGCAAGCTCACCGCGTCCCTGCCGCACGACGTGCCGAATCCGCCGACGGAGTCGTTCGCGGCGACCCTGGCCGGAGCGATCCGCCGCGAGGCCGGCGTGGTGGTGCAGCCCGAGGACTTCGACCTCGAGCGCATCCCCTCGCACCTGCGGGTCACCTTCGCCGTCGCCGACGAGCGGGGGCGCACGGTCGCCGCCGGCAAGGAGCTCGCCCCGCTGGCCGAGCGCCTGCGCGGTCGGGTCCGCGACGAGGTCGCCCGCGTGGTCGAGGCCCGGGTCCCCGACGCGCTCGAGCGCCGGGGCCTGAAGACCTGGGACATGCCGGAGCTGCCCCGCGTCACCGACACCCGGCAGGGCGGGAACACCATCCGCGCCTACCCCGCCCTGATCGACGACGGCGACTCGGTCTCGATCCGCCTGCTCGCCACGGCCGAGGACCAGGCGCGCGAGCACCCGCGCGGCGTGCGCCGCCTCCTCCTGCTCGCGACGCCGAGCCCCGTCGCCTACGTGCAGCAGCACCTCACCTCGAACGAGAAGCTCGTGCTCGCGCAGAGCCCGTACCAGAACACGACCGCGCTCTTCACCGACTGCCTGCTCGCCTGCGTCGACGCGGTCCTCTGGCGGATGAAGCCCGACGGGATGCTCTTCCTCCGCGCCGAGTTCGACGCCGTGCGCGACCGGGTCTCGGCGAGCGTCATGGACGCGATGTTCGAGACCGTGAAGACGGTCACGACGATCCTCACCACCGCCCGGGGCGTCGAGAAGGCGCTCAAGGCCTCGACGAGCATGGCGCTCCTGCCCGCCCTCACGGATGCGCGGGAGCAGCTCTCCGGCCTGGTCTACCCGGGCTTCGTCTCGGCGACCGGAGTGGAGCGGCTGCGGCACGTCCCGCGCTACCTCGGCGGGATCACCGAGCGCTTCGGAAAGATCGCCGAGAACGTCGGGCGCGACCGCGTCTGGCTGAACGAGGTGCAGGCGGCCCAGGAGCTCTACCGCTCGGCAGGCGGCGTCGTCCCGCTGCCCGCGCACGCCCCGGAGCGGATCGCGCGCGCCCGCTGGATGATCGAGGAGCTGCGGGTGAGCTTCTTCGCGCAGTCGCTCGGCACCGCCGAGAGCGTGTCGCTGCAGCGGATCCGCAAGGTGCTGGCTGGCTGACGCGCCCCTCCGCCGAGGGAACCGCGACCCGTCGAGGGACCCTCGGGCAGCGGTCTCCCTCGACGAACCGCAGTCCCCTTCGGAGCGCTAGTGTCGTCCGGTGGGCAGCTACACCGATCTCCTGAAGACCCCCGGGGTGGGGCGCATCATCCTCGCGCAGCTGACCGCGCGCTTCCCGTTCGGGATGCTCTCGCTGGCGTTCCTCCTGCACGTGGAGCGGGTGCACCACTCCTACGCCGCCGCCGGCCTGGTGCTCGGCTCGATGTCGATCGGGCAGGCCATCGCCGGGCCGCTGACCAGCCGCCTGATGGGGCGGCTCGGGATGCGCCGCGTGCTGACGATCACCCTCGCGGTCTGCGCGGGCGCGATCATCGCGATGGCCGTGCTCCCGCTCGAGGTGTGGCAGTTCGTCGTGATCGGATTCATCGCCGGCCTGAGCATGCCGCCGGTGCAGCCGGCCGTGCGGACCATCTACCCCAAGATGGTCACCAGCTCGCAGCTGACCCCGCTCTTCTCGCTCGACGCCTCCGCGCAGGAGATCATCTGGGTGCTCGGCCCGGTGCTGGCGACGCTCGTGTCGATCCAGGTGTCGACGGTCGCGGGCATCCTGACCGCCGCCGCGTTCCTGATCGGCGGCGGGATCTGGTTCATCGCCTCGCCCGAGGTGGGCCGCGTCCGCATCCCGCGCTCGAAGCGCCGCCTCGGCGTGGTGCTCACGAAGCCCCCGGTGCTGCTGGCCACGGTCGTCGGCTTCCTCCTGATCGGCGCCTGCTCGGCGGTCGAGGCGGGCGTGGTCGCGGTGTTCGGCGAGGGCGGAGTCGAGTCGGGCGTCGTGCTCGCCGTGTTCGCGGCTGGGTCCCTGGTAGGCGGCCTCGCCCTCGGCCACATCCCGATCAGCCGGTGGGCGACCGCGCGGCGGATGCTGATCGTCACGGTCGGCATGGGCCTGGCGGCGGTCTCGACCGACTTCTGGTGGCTGTGCGTCACGCTGTTCCTCGCCGGCATCGGCATCGCCCCCGCTCTCGCGGCGCTGTTCGCGATCACCGCCTCGAGCGTGCGCTTCTCGGACACGGCGGAGGCCTACGGCTGGGTCGGCACTGGTCAGCTGATCGGCGCGGCGCTGGGCTCCGCGATCGCCGGCGTGCAGATCGACCAGGCCGGGCCGACCGCCGCCATCGTCGTCGCCGCGGCCTTCGCCCTGGTCGGCTTCCTGGTGCCCCTGCTCGGCCGCCGGTACCACCCGGATCTCCGCGGGCGCGACGCCAGCCCGCTTCCCGACACCGAGCCGGTCACGCTGCCCTCCTAGGCCGCCACCCCGGTTGTCCGGCGCCTGTCGGGCACCCTAGGGTGAAGGCCCACGACGGCGAGGGGGCGGCATGGGACTGCGGGAGGACGCGGAGGAGCTGGTGCGCGAGCACCGGCGCGCCGCCGCCCGGACCGACCTCCTCGACCCCTGGTCCGATCCGGAGACCCCGGAGTGGTGCACCGAGCTCGCCGCCGCGCTCTGGCAGGGGTCCTTCCGCCCGAGTCCCGTCTACTTCCGCCGCGAGGAGTCCTCCCACGCCTGGCGCGGCCCGCACTCGACCCGCCTGCACCACCTCGGCTACGGGTGGCAGCTCACCGCGCACCGCGAGCAGCACGGGGTCGTCGCCTCCGAGACGGCGGTGGTCCTCGAGACGGGCTCCCTCTGGCGGGGTCTCGGCATCGGCCAGCGCCCCGTGCGTGCGCTCCGCGGCCGGCTCGGCGTCGAGGGCCTGCAGGCGGGCCACGACGTGCACTTCGCCGTGCGCGGCATCGACGAGCGCAGCGACGCGGAGCGCGCCGAGCGGCGCCTCCTCTTCGGGGTGGCCGGTCTCGCTGCGCTGATCGAGGACGACGTGCACGTGGGACCGCACGGCGAGCTCGACTGGAGCGTCTGAGGCGCATGCCAGCATGGGAGGCATGAGCGTCCCCCTGATCCCCCTCAACGACGGCCGCGCGATCCCCCAGCTCGGGCTCGGCGTCTACAAGATCGGCGACGAGGAGGCGGCCCGCACGGTCGCCGTCGCCCTGGAGGCCGGCTACCGGCACGTCGACACCGCCACCCTCTACGGCAACGAGCGCGGAGTCGGCGAGGGGATCCGCGCGAGCGGCCTCCCCCGCGAGCAGGTCTTCGTGACGACCAAGGTCTGGAACGACGACCACGGCTTCGACGAGACCCTCGCCGCCTTCGACCGGAGCCTCGAGCTGCTCGGCACCGACTACGTCGACCTCTACCTCGTGCACTGGCCGATCCCCTCGCGCGACCGCTACGTCGACACCTACCGTGCCCTCGAGCGCCTGCAGAGCGAGGGGCGGGCCCGCTCGATCGGCGTCTCGAACTTCGCCGAGGAGCACGTGCAGCGCCTGCTCGACGAGACGGGAGTGGTGCCCGCGATCAACCAGGTCGAGCTGCACCCGCGGCTGCCCCAGGAGGAGCTGCGCGCCTTCGACGCCGCCCACGGGATCGTCACCGAGGCCTGGTCGCCGCTGGCCCGCGGGCGCCTCCTCGACGAGCCGGCCCTGGCCCGCATCGCCGCGAAGCACGGCGTCTCGCCGGCGCAGGCGGTGCTGCGCTGGCACGTGCAGCTCGGCGTCGTCGTGATCCCGAAGTCGGTGACGCCGGAGCGGATCCGCGAGAACCTGGACGTCTTCGGCTTCGCCCTCGACGACGAGGACCTCGCCGCGATCGCCGGGCTCGCGACCGGTGAGCGCACCGGCCGCGACCCGCGCTTCGACTGAGGCTCCGGCGATGACGGCGGGCAGGGTCCTGCTCCTGCACGGCCTGGGTGGCTCGGGCCGCACCTGGTGGCGGCTGAGCCGCGAGCTGACCGCGGCGGGCTGGAGCGTCTCCGCTCCCGACCTGCGCGGACACGGCGACGGGCCGCGCGGCGGCTCCTCCCGCCACGACGCCTACGCCGACGACGCCCTCGCGCGGGGACCGTTCGACCTCGTCGTCGGGCACTCGCTCGGCGGAGCGGTCGCGGTGCGCGCCGCCGCCCGCGACTCCGGCTGGGCGGGGCGCCTGGCGCTGCTGGACCCGGTGCTCCGGCTCGCCCCGGAGCAGCGGGCCGCCGTCCGCGCGGGCGAGCTCGCCGGTCTCTCGGTCTCGGCCGAGGAGCTCGCGGTCGCGCAGCCGCTCTGGGACGAGCGGGACCGGGCCGAGAAGCTCGCCGCGGTGCGGGCCGCCGATCCGGCCGCGGTCGCCGCGACGATCGACGACAACGACCCGTGGGACCTGCTGGCGGACCTGCCGGGCCTCCGCCCGCCGGTCCTCGTGCTGGCCGGCGATCCGCAGGTCGAGACGCTGCTCCCTCCCTCCCTCGCCGCCCTGGTGCTGCGCGCGAATCCGCGCATCCGGTACGCGGTCGTGGCCGGCGCAGGTCACAGCCCCCACCGCGACCGTCCGGAGGAGACGCTCGCGATGCTCCGCGAGTGGGCCGAGAGCCCGGCGACAGCCTGACCGGCCCGCCGGCCCGGTCCGTGTTTCGTGCGGATGAAATCTGGCAGGGGGGACTGGGCCGCACCGTTTCCTGTGAATACCCTCGCAGAGGACGCGATCCCCTCCCAGTCTCGGGAGGCCCGCGTCGGGGCCGCCGACGCGGCGGCCCGTTCTCGAGGAGAGGGAGCCCCAGTGGCGCGAACCACCACGAACACCCCGAGTGGCCGCCGACGCCGCTCGCTGATCGGCTCGAGCGCGATGATCGGAGCGGGCGCCCTCGTCGCCGGCTTCGCCTTCGCGCCGACGGCGAGCGCCGTCGAGCCGGTCGACTTCGCCGACACCGTCACCGTCGACGGCATCATGACCCACCTGGAGGCGCTCCAGTCGATCGCGGACGCCAACGGCGGCACCCGCGCGATCGGCACCCCGGGCTACGAGCTGAGCGGCGAGTACGTGGAGAAGGTCCTCGCGGACGCCGGCTACACGACGCAGCGCCAGGACTTCACCACCGCGACGCAGACGATCGACGCGTTCACGCTGACCACCGGGACCGGCGCCGTCGGCACCCCGATGGAGTTCACTCCGTCGACGCCCGAGGGCGGCGTGACCGGCGAGCTCATCGCCCCCGTCGATCCGCTCGGCTGCACCACGGACGCCTGGACCGGCCTCGACGCCACCGGGAAGGTCGCGCTCGTCAGCCGCGGCTCCTGCAGCTTCCTCGAGAAGTCGGTCGCCGCCGGTGCCGCCGGCGCCGCCGCGATCATCATCTACGACAACGCGCCGAGCGACGCCCTCAACGGGACGTTCGGCGGACAGGACGAGGCCGCCGTCCCCGGCGTCGGCGTCACGCAGGCCGAGGGGCAGGCGCTGCTGGCGTCGCTGCCCGCGAGCGTCTCGGTCCTCATCGACCAGACGACGACCGAGGTGGAGACCTTCAACATCGTCACGGAGACTCCGGGCGGCGACCACGACAACGTGGTCATGCTCGGCGCGCACCTCGACAGCGTGCCCGCCGGCCCCGGCATCAACGACAACGGCTCCGGATCCGCGACGCTGCTCGAGACGGCCGTGCAGCTGGCCGCCGCGGGCGACACGACCAACGCGGTCCGCTTCGCCTGGTGGGGTGCCGAGGAGGTGGGCCTGGTCGGCTCCTACACCTACGTCGACTCCCTGACGGAGGAGGACGCCTCGAAGATCGCGACCTACATGAACTTCGACATGGTCGCCTCGCCGAACTACGTGATCTCCGTCTACGACGCGGACCAGTCCACCTACGAGGCCCCCGTGGACGTGCCCGCCGGCTCGATCGCGACCGAGAAGGCGTTCACCGACTACTTCGACTCGATCGACCAGCCCTGGATCGACACCGCGTTCGACGGCCGCAGCGACTACGACGGCTTCATCTCGGTCGGCATCCCGTCCTCGGGCGTCTTCACCGGCGCCGACGACGTCAAGACGGAGGAGGAGGTCGCGCTGTTCGGCGGCACCGCCGGCATCACGCACGACCCGAACTACCACTCTGCCGCCGACGACATCGACAACATCAACCAGGAGGCGCTCGGCATCACGTCGAAGGCCATCGCCTTCGTGACCGCGTCGTTCGCCGCGGACACCTCCGCGATCGACGCCGAGAAGGACCCGACCACGCCGACTCCGACGCCGGAGCCCACCGTGGCCCCGACCGCCGAGCCGACCGTCGCTCCGACCGCGCAGCCGACCGTCGCCCCGACGACCGCGCCCACCACCGCGCCGACGGCGGCTCCCACTCCGAGCAGCACGCCGACCGCCGTGGCGCCGCACCCCGGCGGCCGCCCGCCCCTGGCCTCGACGGGCGCCGACGTCGGCCTGCCGCTGGGCCTCGGCGGACTGCTGATCGCCGGCGGCGTCGGCGGGCTCCTGCTCGCCGCGCTGCGCCGCCGGCGCGCCGAGCGCGGCTAGCCGCCACCGCCCCGGAGCCGTCCGGCCGTCGCTCCGCGACGACCGGGCGGCTCCGTCGTTCCGCCCTGAGGGGACCCCGGACCGTCGAGACCGCCCGCTGCAGCGGGTCCCTTCGACGGTCGGGGGCTCCCTCACGTCCGACAGGGCTTCCGGCGGCCGGGGGACACGGTGTTCACTGGGCGCATGCGAGCCATCTGGAAGGGCGCGATCACCTTCGGCCTGGTCAACGTGCCGGTGAAGATCTACAGCGCGACCGAGGACCACGACATCCCGCTGCACCAGGTCCACGACAAGGACGGCGGACGGATCCGGTATCAGCGCAAGTGCGAGATCTGCGGCGAGGTCGTCACCTTCGACCACATCGACAAGGCCTACGACGACGGCGAGCGCACCGTGGTCCTGTCCAAGGACGAGCTCAAGGCGCTGCCGGAGGAGCGCGACCGCGAGATCGACGTCGTGCAGTTCGTGCCCAGCGAGCAGGTCGACCCGATCATGTTCGACCGCGCCTACATCCTCGAGCCGGACTCCTCCTCCCCCAAGGCCTACGTGCTGCTGCGCCGCACCCTCGAGGAGACCGACCGCACCGCCATCGTCGAGTTCGCGCTCCGGCAGAAGACCCGGCTCGCGGCGCTGCGGGTGCGCGGCAAGCTGCTGATGCTGCAGACGCTGCTCTGGGCCGACGAGGTGCGCGAGGTCGAGTTCCCGTCGCTCGAGGGCACCACCCGGATCGCGGCGCGCGAGCTCGAGATGTCGGCGCACCTGGTCGACTCCTACTCCGAGGACTTCGACGCCGCGAAGTTCCACGACGCGTACCAGGAGGAGCTGCGCACGCTGATCGACGCCAAGATCGAGCAGGGCGACGCCCTCGACACCGCCGCGACCTTCGGCGAGGCGACGGAGGAGGAGGGCGGCGGCGAGGTGCTCGACCTGATGGAGGCGCTCAAGCGCTCGGTCGAGCGCAGCCGCGGGGCGAAGGGTGCGCCGGCGGAGGAGGCTCCCGCCGAGAAGAAGGCGGCGACGACGCCTGCCCCGAAGAAGGCGGCGAAGGCTCCGGCGACGACCGCCGCGAAGAAGAAGCCCGCGGCGAAGAGAGCCGACCCGGAGAAGGGCGCCGACGCGCCTGCGAAGAAGCGGACCCCGAAGAAGACCGCGGCGGCGGAGAAGGCGGCGTCCTAGCCCCGCCGGATGCGGAGGGTCGGGGTCGGACGGAGCCTCAGGCCCGCTCGGCCGCCCGGTCGGGCTCGTCGGCCGCGTCCAGCTCGTCCACGTCGTCGAGGTCGACCGCGACCGAGCTGACCAGCGCGAGCAGCGCCTCCGCGTAGGCGTTCTCGGCCGCCGCGTCCTCGAAGGTCCGCGCCCGGCCGCCGAGCTCGACCTCGACGGCGAACCCCGCCTCCGGCTCGGCGAGGCGACGGAGGGAGCGGAAGGTCCCGCGGAGGAGCTCGCGCAGCTGGTCCTCCCGCGGCAGCCAGAGCGAGTCCTCCAGGGAGACGGAGTCGAGCGCCCATTCCGTGGTGCCGTTGAAGCCGAGGACGGTCCCGCTCGGGTACTCGTGCGCCTCGATGGTCATGTCGCTGACGGTGAAGACGTCGCCGTCGAAGCCCTCCCGCTCGATGCGGAAGCGGTCACCGGTGCGGGGCGTCCAGCGCACGCCCGCCGTGCGCAGGGCACGGGCCAGCTCGAAGGAGATCATCCGACGAGTGTGGCCCGCGAAGCCGCGAACGCGCCGCGAGCGGCACCCGCGCGCCCCGATGTCGGTGGATGAGTTTACGTTCATGAAACGTCCGGTTCACAGGCCGGGCACCCGCACTGCATAGCGTGACCATGCGTGCCCCTTCCGGGGGTGCGCTGGCCGCGCCGCGCGGCGACGACGCTGCGACCGCTCTTCCGAGCGGCGATCGAGAGGACCACCATGCCCGACTCTCCCACCCCGCCCGACCGCCGCCGGAGGCGCGGGCTCGGCCTGGCGGCCCTGACCGGACTGGCCCTGGCGGCCGCTCCGCTGGTCGCGACCTCCGCCGCGGCCGCGCCCTCGGGCGACGAGCTCGTCATCAGCGAGGTCTTCGCCCGCGGAGGCTCCGCCGGTGCCGCATTCAGCAACCGCTACGTCGAGCTCTACAACCCCACCGCCGCCGAGATCGCCCTCGGCGGCCTCTCGATCCAGTACCGCTCGGCGACCGGCACCGCGAACCCCACCACGACCGTGCCGCTCACCGGCTCGGTGCCCGCCGGCGGCCACTTCCTGCTCGCCGGCGCCAGCAACGGCACCAACGGCGCGGCCCTGCCGACGCCCGACCAGAGCGCGAACGGCCTCAACATGGCCGCCGCGGGCGGCACCCTCTTCCTCGTCGACGGGACCTCGGCGCTCGTGGCGCCGCCCACCGGCGCCGCCGCCCAGCCGGACGCGGTGATCGACCTCGTCGGCTACGGCACCTCGAACACCTTCGAGTCGTCCGTCGCCACGGTGCCCTCCCTCACCCAGACGATCGCCCGCGCGGACACCGCCACCGGCGACACCGACGTCAACTCGGCCGACTTCGCGCTCGACGCACCGACCCCGCAGGTCGCGGGCGGAGGATCCGAGCCCGAGCCCACGACGCCGCCGACGACCACCCCGCCGACCACTCCCCCGACCACCCCGCCGGCCGAGATCCCGGCCGTCTCCATCGCGGAGATCCAGGGCACCGGTGACGCGTCGCCGCTCGTCGGCAGCACCGTCACCACCTCCGGCGTCGTCACCGCGCGCTACCCGTCCGGCGGCTACAACGGCTACGTCATCCAGACCCCCGGCACCGGCGGCGAGAGCTCGCGCACGGCCTCCGACGCCGTCTTCGTCTTCTCCTCCGCCTCCGTCGGGTCGGTCGCGATCGGCGACCACCTGCGCATCACCGGCGAGGTGAGCGAGTACAACGGCCTGACCGAGCTCACCCCGACCTCGGCCGCGACCGTCGTGAAGCTCGACGCCGCCGCCGCAGCGCCGGTCCCGGCCGCTGTCGCGCTCCCCCGCACCGCCGCCGAGCGCGAGGTGCTCGAGAGCATGCTGATCGCTCCGCAGGGCGCCTACACCGTCACCGACACCTTCGACCTGAACAGCTTCGGCTCGGTCGGCCTCGCCGCCGGCACGTCCCCGCTGCTCACGCCGACCGAGGTCGCCCGCCCCGGCTCGCCGGAGCTCGCCGCCGTCGTCGCCGACAACGCCGCCCGCGCGATCACCCTCGACGACGGCGCCTCGATCAACTTCCTCGGCGCCGCCGCGAACAAGGCGATCCCGCTGCCCTACCTCACCCCGACCGCGCCGATCCGCGTGGGTGCTCCGGCGACCTTCACCCGCCCCGTCGTCCTCGACTACCGCAACGGCGGCTGGGCCTTCCAGCCCACCACGCAGCTGACCGTCGAGAACGCCGGCGACGTGCAGCCCGCGACCTTCGCGAACACTCGGACCGCGAAGCCCGAGGCCGTCGGCGGCGACCTGTCGATCGCGTCCTTCAACGTGCTCAACTACTTCTCCACCACCGGCGACTCGATCACCGGCTGCACCTTCTACACCGACCGCGACGGCGACCCGGTCACGGTCAACAGCGGCTGCGACGCCCGCGGAGCGGCGAACGCCGACGACCTCGAGCGCCAGCAGGCCAAGATCGTGACCGCGATCAACACCCTCGGCGCGGGCGTCGTCTCGCTCGAGGAGATCGAGAACTCGGCCAAGTTCGGCAAGCCGCGCGACGAGGCCCTCGCCACCCTGACCGCCGCGCTGAACACGGCGGCCGGCTCCGAGGTCTGGGCCTACGTCCCCTCCCCCGCAGCGCTCCCCGCGCTCGCGGACGAGGACGTCATCCGCACCGCCTTCATCTACAAGAAGGCCGTCATCGAGCCGGTCGGCGAGTCCGTCGTGCTCAACGACACGGTGAACTTCTCGAACGCCCGCAAGCCCCTCGCCCAGGAGTTCCGCCTCCTCGGCGACAGCGCCAGCGAGTTCGTCGCGATCGTGAACCACTTCAAGTCGAAGGGCTCCGGATCCGGCGCCGACGCCGACCAGGGCGACGGCCAGGGCGCCTCGAACGCCTCGCGCGTGAAGCAGGCGACCGCCCTCGTCGCCTTCGCCGACCGCCTCCGCACCGAGAAGGCCACCGAGCTCGTCTACCTGCTGGGCGACTTCAACGCCTACTCGAAGGAGGACCCGGTGAAGGTGATCACCGACGCCGGCTACATCGACCAGGGTGCGAAGGACGGCAAGTACTCGTACTCGTTCGACGGCGCGGTCGGCTCGCTCGATCACGTCTTCGCCTCGCCCGCGGCCGACAGGACGGTCACCGGGGTCGACACCTGGAACATCAACAGCGGCGAGTCCGTGGCACTGGAGTACAGCCGCTACGACTACAACGCGACGATCTTCTACGACACCTCGGCGTACCGCTCCAGCGACCACGACCCGGTCGTCGTCGGCCTCGACCTGCCCGAGACCCAGACGGACCCGGAGCCCGAGCCCGTCACGGTCATCGACGTCGCGACCACCGCCTCCACCAAGCGCCTCGCCGTCGTGCGGACGCTGACGGTGTCGGCGGTGAACAACGGCGACGAGACGGTCTCGATCGAGATCACGACGGCGTACGGCAGCAAGACGAAGAAGACGGTCAAGCCCGGCCAGTCGTTCACGGTCAAGACCGTGACCGTCTTCAAGCCCATCAAGGCCGGCACGGCGACCATCGAGGTCACCGCGCCCGACGGCACAGAGCGCGTCTACAAGCAGGCGTACCGCGGCGCCTGATCCCGCGCGACCCCTGATCTCGACGAGCTCCGGCTCCTAGAGTTCGGGGATGCCCGAGGGAGACAGTGTGCACCGTCTCGCCGCCCGCCTCAGGCGGGCGGCGGACGGTCGCACCGTCCTCGAGGGCGAGCTGCGCTCCGGGGACGCGGCCGGCACCTCCCTCGCCGGGCTGAGGATCCTCGAGCACGACACCCACGGCAAGCACCTCCTCACCCGCTTCTCCGGCGGAACGACCCTGCACACCCACCTGCGGATGCAGGGCTCCTGGACCGTGACCGCTCCCGGCCGAGCGGTCCCCCGCTCGGTGCAGAAGGACGTCCGCGTCCGCCTCCGCCTCGACGACGGCTCGACCGTGTGGGGCATCGACCTCCCGGTCGTCGAGCTCCTCGCCACCCGCGACGAGCCGCGCGCCGTCGGGCCCCTCGGGCCCGACCCGCTCCGCGCGGACTGGGATGCCGACGAGGCCGTCCGGCGCCTCTCCCGCCTCCCGGACCGGCCCGTCGTCGCCGCACTCCTCGACCAGCGCTGCCTCGCGGGTCTCGGCAACCTCTGGGCCAACGAGGTCTGCTTCCTCCGCGGAGCCTGGCCCTGGCGGCCGATCGGCTCCCTCGACGTCCGCGCCCTCGTGGCGACCGCGGCGAGAGGCCTCCGCGCCTCCGTCACCGTCCCCGGGATGTTCCAGACCACCACCGGCGACACCCGCCGCGGCGAGCGGCACTGGGTCGCGGGGCGCGCCGGGCGCCCGTGCCTGCGCTGCGGCACGACGGTGCTCGTCCGCGACGAGGTCCGCGACGACCCCGAGCAGCGCCGCACCTGGTGGTGCCCGCACTGCCAGCCGGAGCAGGCGACCGCCGCCTGAAGCCCGCGTACCGCTGCCGACGGCCCGTGCGTAGGCTGGCCGCATGACGAACGAGTGGGGAACTCCGGATCCGTCCGCCCGGCGTGACCGGTCCGCGGAGGTCGTCCCGGCGGCCGCCTCCGGCGAGGAGGTGGAGACCGCCCGCGTCGAGGACGCCGAGCGCGCGCTCGCCGTGCGCGAGGTCAAGCGGCGCCGCGACTTCCTGGGATCGGTCGGCGGATGGGCGAGCGTCTCGGCGATCACGACCGCCGTCTGGGTCGGCACAGGGGCCGACGGCTACTTCTGGCCGATTTGGCCGATGATCGGGATCGGGATCGGCGTCGTCGGCCAGGCCGCGTCGATCTGGGGTCCCGCCCGCAAGGAGATCACCGAGGCGGACATCGCCGCCGAGATGCAGCGCCGGGAGAAGCGCGGCCGCTGATCAGTCCAGGCGGCCGACCGAGGTGACGCGGACGACGGCCGCACCCTGCTCGTCCGACTCGGCGAGGTCGACGGTCGCCGAGATCCCCCAGTCGTGGTCGCCGGCCGGATCGTCGAGGATCTGCCGCACGAGCCACTGCGTCGGCTCCTCCGTGACGAGCAGCATCTTCGGCCCCCGGGCGTCGGGCCCGATGCCGATGCTGTCGTGCTCGTCGTAGTAGTCGTCCAGCGCGGCGCCCCACGCGTCGGCGTCGAAGCCGGCGGCGGCGTCGAGCTCGCCGAGCGCCTCGTGGTCGTCGAGGGCGGCGAGGGTCACCCGGCGGAACATCTCGTTGCGCACCAGCACGCGGAAGGCGCGGTGGTTCGCGGTGAGGCGGCGCGGAGCGGGCGGCACGATCGCCTGGTCCGCCGCGTGGAGCGCCGGATTGACCAGCTCCTCCCACTCGTCGACCAGCGAGGAGTCGACCTGGCGCACGAGCTCGCCCAGCCACTCGATCAGGTCGTGCAGCTCCTCGTTCTTCAGCTCGTCGGGGATGGTCTGCCGGGCCGCGCGGAACGCGTCGGACAGGTAGCGCAGCACCAGTCCCTCCGAGCGGGAGAGCTTGTAGAACGCGGTGTACTCGCCGAAGGACATCGCCCGCTCGTACATGTCGCGCACGACCGACTTCGGCGAGAGCTCGAAGTCCTTCACCCACGGCTGCGCGGCGGTGTAGGTCTCGAAGGTCGCCTCGAGGAGCTCCTCGAGCGGCTTGGGGTGCGTGACGGACTCGAGCAGCTCCATCCGCTCCTCGTACTCGATCCCGTCGGCCTTCATCGCGGCGACGGCCTCGCCGCGGGCCTGGAACTGCTGGGCCCCCAGGATCGGGCGCGGGTCGTCGAGGGTCGCCTCGAGCACCGAGATCACGTCGAGCGCGAAGCTCGGCGACTCCGGGTCGAGAACGTCGAACACGGCCAGCGCGAACGGCGAGAGCGGCTGGTTGAGCGCGAAGTTCGGCTGCAGGTCGACGGTCAGGCGGATGCGGGTCACGCCGTCGGCGCCGACGCTCTGCTCGACCACTCCCGCCTCCCGCAGCGTCCGGTAGATGCCGAGCGCCCGGCGGGCCAGCTGCAGCTGCCGCTTCCACGGCTCGTGGTTGTCGAAGATCAGGGCGTGCACGTTCGCGTAGGCGTCGCCGCCGCGGGCGATCACGTTCAGCAGCATCGCCGAGGTGATCGTCATGTGCGAGGTCAGCGTCTCGGGCTCGGCGTCGACGAGCTTGCGGAAGCTCGGCTCCCCCCAGCTGACGAAGCCCTGCGGTGCGCGCTTGGCGACCCACTTCCTCCGCTTCTTCGGGTCGTCGCCCATCTTGTCGAGAGCCTTCCGGTTCTCGGACTCGTGCTCGGGGGCCTGCACGACCACGGTCCCGGCGGTGTCGTACCCGGCGCGACCGGCGCGGCCGGCGATCTGGTGGAACTCGCGGGCCGAGAGCTGGCGGGTCCGGGTGCCGTCGTACTTGGTCAGCGCGGTGAGCAGCACGGTGCGGATCGGGACGTTGATGCCGACGCCGAGGGTGTCCGTGCCGCAGATCACGCGCAGCATGCCCTGCTGGGCGAGCTGCTCGACCAGGCGGCGGTACTTCGGCAGCATGCCCGCGTGGTGCACGCCGATCCCCAGCCGGAGCAGCCGGGAGAGGGTCTTGCCGAACGCGGTGGTGAAGCGGAAGCCACCGATCACCTCGGCGATGCGGTCGCGGTGCTCGCGGGTGGCGATGTTCGCGCTGGTGAGCGCCTGCGCACGCTCGAGAGCGGCCGCCTGCGAGAAGTGCACGACGTAGACCGGCGACTGGTTCGTCGAGAGCAGCTCCTCGATGGAGTCGTGGATCGGCGCGATCTCGTAGAAGTAGTGCAGCGGCACCGGGCGCTCCACGCCGGTGACCCGGGCGGTCTCCCGGCCCGTACGGCGGCTGAGGTCGGCGGCGAGCGCCGTCACGTCGCCGAGGGTGGCCGACATCAGCACGAACTGCACGTGCGGGAGGGTGAGCAGCGGCACCTGCCACGCCCAGCCGCGCGCCGGGTCCGCGTAGAAGTGGAACTCGTCCATCACGACCTGGTCGACCGGGGTGTCCTCGCCGTGCCGGAGCGCGAGGTTCGCGAGGATCTCGGCCGTGCAGCAGATGATCGGCGCGTCGGCGTTCACCGAGGAGTCGCCGGTGACCATCCCGACGTTGGAGGCGCCGAAGACGTCGACCAGCGCGAAGAACTTCTCGGAGACGAGCGCCTTGATCGGCGCCGTGTAGAAGCTGCGGCGTCCGGAGGCGAGCGCCGCGGCGTGCGCGCCGATCGCGACGAGCGACTTCCCGGTGCCGGTGGGCGTCGAGAGGATCAGGTTGGAGCCGGAGGCGATCTCGAGCATGGACTCGTCCTGCGCCGGGTAGAGCGGGAGGCCGCGCGACTCCGCCCACTCGGTGAAGGCCAGGTAGACCGCGTCGTCGTCGACGCGCCCGTCCGCGTCGGGCGTCGGCATCCGGTCGAGCAGCGTCGAGGTCATCCCCCCATCCTCCCAGCCCGCGGCCCGTCGCTCAGGTGCGATCCGTCACGGACGGCCCGTGCGCCCCCGCCTCACGGGCCGCGGGTGACGGATCGGTCCGCCGGAGCGAGGGCCCCGTCGACGAGTCCGACGACGCGGTCGGCATCGGCCAGCACGGAGGGGTCGTGCGAGACGCAGACCACGGTCGCGCCGCGGTCCGCCTCCGCGCGCAGGACCGACCGGATCCGCTCCGCGCTCGCCGAGTCGAGGCCGGTGGTGGGCTCGTCCAGGAGCAGCAGGCCGGCCCCGCGGGCGAGCCCCTGGGCGAGGAGCGCCCGCTGCCGCTGACCGCCGGAGAGCACCGCGAAGGGCTCCCGGGCGAGCGCGGCGATCTCCATCCGCTCGAGCGCGGTGGCGATCGCGTCCGCCGCGCGCGCGTCGCTGCGGCGGAGGCGGCCGAGCCGACCCCAGGTGCCCACCGCGACCACGTCGCGCACCGTCACCGGGAGGCGGTCCGGGATCGACGCCCGCTGCGGCACGAAGGCGATCGCTCCGGTGACGTCCCGCGACCCGGACGTCAGTGGACGCACTCCCGCGATCACCTCCAGGAGCGTCGACTTGCCGGCGCCGTTCGGCCCGGCGATCACGGTGAGCGAGCACGCGGCGACGTCGAGATCGACCCCCGCGAGAGCGCGGCGGGAGCCGAAGTCGACGTGAGCGCCTCGGAGGCGGACCGGGGGCTCGGGCAGGGGTGAGACGTCCATCCCGACGAGCGTACAGGAGTGATAACTGTTCTCATTATCGTGTACGGTCGGGCACCATGCCCAGCCTCCTCGCCGGAATCCTCGAGCCGTTCGCTCTCGACTTCCTCCAGCGCGCCCTCCTCGGCGGCGTCCTCGTCGCGGTCCTCTGCGGCGTCGTCGGCACCTGGGTGGTCCTCCGCGGGATGGCCTTCCTCGGCGAGGCGCTCGCCCACGGGATGCTCCCCGGCGTCGCCCTCGCGACGGTGCTCGGCGCGCCCGTCCTCGTGGGCGGCGCAGCCAGCGCGGTGCTGATGAGCCTCGGCATCGCGGCCCTGCAGCGGCGCGGACGACTGTCCTACGACACCAGCATCGGCCTGCTCTTCGTCGCCATGCTGGCGCTGGGGGTCATCGTGATCTCGCACTCGGGCAGCTTCGCCACGGACGCGACCTCGATCCTCTTCGGCGACATCCTCGCGATCACTCCCGTCGACATCGGGCTGCTCGCCGCCGCCGCCGGAGTCGGCCTCCTCGTCGCAGCGGCCTTCCACCGCCCGCTCGTCGCCCTGGCGCTGGATCCGCGCATCGCCGCGGTGCTCGGCCTCGGTCCGCGCTCGGCTCAGGCCGCGCTGGTCGGCCTGGTGACCCTCGCCGTCGTCGCCTCCTACCAGGCGGTCGGCTCGCTCCTCGTCGTCGGGCTCCTGCTGGCTCCCGCGGTGGCCGCCGGTCACTGGACCACGCGCATCCCGACCCGGATGCTGCTCGCGTCGATCCTCGGCGCGGCCTCCGTGCTCGTCGGCCTGCTCGTCTCCTGGCACGCGGCCACGGCCGCGGGCGCCTCGGTCGCCGGCACGGCCATCGCGGTCGCCGCGGTGTCCTGGGCGATCCGCTCGGCCGCGTCGGCCCTCGCGTCCCGGTCGGGCCCTCAGCCGGTCGCCGCATGAGGCCCTGCCGGCACCGCTCCTCCCCCGCTCACCCTCGAAAGGACTCCGTGCACTCCCGAACCACCGCCTCCACCGTCCTCCTGGGCGCTCTCGCGCTGGGCCTGGCCGCCTGCTCGACCGATGCCTCCGCGCCGGCCGCGGACGACACGGGCTCCGGCCACGGCGCCGTCGCGAACGCCGCCGAGCTCGCCGAGCCGCGCCTGGGGCTGACGTCGATCGACCCGTCGGGCGCCGTGTCGCACCTCGACCTCCTCGACGAGACGGTCACCGGCCTCGGCACCATCGGCGCACCGAGCGCGATGACGACCGACGGCCGCTACCTCTTCGCCCAGACCGATGCGGGCGTCGAGATCGTCGACAGCGGCGTGTGGACCTGGGACCACGTGGACCACTTCCACTACTACCGCGCGGACCCCCGCCTGATCGGCACGGTCGAGGGCTCCGGGACGGCCGTCGTCGCCACGACGAACCTCTCGACCACCGGCGGAACCGGACTCTTCTTCCCCGACTCCGGCGAGGCGGTCCTCCTCGACACCGAGGCGCTGTCGAAGGGGGCGATCGTCGAGCGGTTCCGGAAGGACGTCGAGCCCGGACCCGGGATGGTCGTGCCCGTCGGCTCGTCCGCACTGGTGACCGAGGGGTCCGGATCCGGAGCGGCCGTCGCCGGCTACGACTCGGACGGCGAGCCGACGGGCCTCCGCGAGGCCTGCCCCGACCCCGCCGGGACGATCACCACCCGCGTCGGCGCCGTCATCGGCTGCTCCGACGGCGCACTCCTGGCGTCGATCGAGGACGAGGAGCTCATCGTCGAGCGGATCCCCTACCCCGCCGGCACCACCGCGCCACCCGCCGCCTCCTTCGACAACCGCGAGGGCCGCCCCACGGTCGCCGGCCTCGCCGGGGAAGCGGGCATCTGGCTCCTCGACACCCGGGAGCGCTCCTGGAGCCTCCTCCCCTCTCCCGCCCCGCTGGCGCAGGTCACCGCGGTGGACGACGCGGACGAGACCGTCCTCGCCCTCGCCGCCGACGGCCGCGTGCTGGTGCTCGACGGCTCCGACGGTGCGGTCCTCGCCGAGACCGCGCCCCTCGTCGCGGACACGACCGCGGACGGCTCGCGGCCCGTCCTGATCGCCGACCAGCAGCGGGCCTACCTCAGCGCGCCCGCCGAGCGGAAGCTGCACGAGATCGACTACGCGGACGGCGCGCGCCTCGCCCGCACCTTCGAGACCGCCACCGAGCCGGCCTTCACGGCGGAGACGGGCCGATGAGGCGCCGCTGGGCCCTCGCGTCCGCCGCGGCGGTCCTGCTCCTGTCGGGCTGCACGTTGGCGGAGGAGGACGAGAGGCCCCTCGTCATCGTCTCCACCAACATCCTCGGCGACGTCGTGGGCGAGCTCGTCGGCGACGAGGCGCAGGTCGTCACGCTGATGAAGCCCGACGCCGACCCGCACTCCTTCGAGATCTCGGCACAGGAGGCGGCGCGCCTGCGCTCCGCCGACCTCGTCGTCTCGAACGGGCTCGGACTCGAGGAGGGCCTGCAGCAGCACCTCGACGAGGCCTCCGCTGAGGACGTCCCCGCGTTCGTCGCCGGCGACGCCGTCGACGTCCTCGACTACAGCGAGGGCGACGCGGAGGGGAGCCCGGACTCGCACTTCTGGACGGACCCCGGCCGGATGATCGACGTCGTCGACTCCCTCGGGCCCGCGCTCGCCGCGCTCGACGGCGTCGATCCGACCGCGGTCCGGGACCGGACGGACGGCTACCGCGCCGAGCTCGAGCGGCTCGACTCCGAGATGGCCGCGGCGTTCGCCGCGATCCCGGCCGAGCGCCGCGCCCTCGTCACCAACCATCACGTCTTCGGGTACCTCGCCGACCGCTTCGACTTCGACGTCGTCGGCGCCGTCATCCCGGGAGGCACGACCCTCGCGGCGCCGTCCGCCTCCGACCTCGCCGACCTCGTCGACGCGGTCGAGCAGACCGGCGTCCCCACGATCTTCGCGGAGTCCTCGTCTCCCGACCGCCTGGTCCAGGCG
The DNA here is from genome assembly GCF_002932815.1 of Rathayibacter sp. AY1B4. Classification (NCBI taxonomy): domain Bacteria; kingdom Bacillati; phylum Actinomycetota; class Actinomycetes; order Micrococcales; family Microbacteriaceae; genus Rathayibacter; species Rathayibacter sp. AY1B4. The sequence goes on from NZ_PSWN01000010.1 coordinate 65,043, forward strand.
CTGGCGAGCGAGGCCGACATCCGCGTGGAGGTGGTCGAGCTGTTCACGGAGTCCCTGACGGGGCCCGAGGGCGGCGCTCCCGACTACCTCGCCATGATGCGCGTCAACACGCAGCGCATCGCCACCGGGCTCTCCCCGTGAGCCCTCCGATCCACCACCAGGAAGAAGAAGCACCCATGCAGAATCCCCACGTCCGGCGGGCGGGCCTCGGCCTGATCGCCGCCTGCTCGATCACGGTCCTCGCGGCCTGCTCGTCGAGCTCGACCCCGGCCGCCGAGTCCTCCGCGTCCACCGCGCCGGCCACCGAGGCCGCGGCGGCCGCCGGCGCCCGCGTCGCCGTCGCCTACGAGGGCGGCATCCTCGTCCTCGACGGCGAGACCCTCGAGACCGTCGCGGACCTGGACTCCGAAGAGTTCACCCGCCTCAACCCCGCCGGCGACGACCGCCACGTCCTGGTCACCATGAGCGAGGGGTTCCAGCTCCTCGACACCGCCGCCGGCACCGGCGGCGAGCCGGAGCTGACGGACATCGTCTTCCCCGCGGACACTCCGGGCCACGTCGTCCGGCACGCCGGGAAGACCGTCCTCTACGCCGACGGCACGAGCGACACGACCGTCCTCGAGACCGCCGACCTGGCGTCCTCGGACGGGATGCCCGAGACCGAGACCATCCCGGGAGTCGAGGCGCACCACGGCGTCTCGATCGTCCTCGAGGACGGCACCTTCCTCACCACGGTCGGTGACGCCGACGGGCGCACCGGCATCGAGGTGCGCGACGCCTCCGGCGCCGTGACGGCCACGAACGACCAGTGCCCCGGTGTCCACGGAGAGGGCACGGCCGAGAACGAGGTCGTCGTCTTCGGCTGCGAGAACGGCGCCCTGGTCTACGACGGCGGCGAGATCACGAAGCTCGAGGCGCCGGACCAGCCGTACGGCCGCATGGGCAACGCCTGGGTCAGCGAGACCAGCCCGATCATCGTCGGCGACTACAAGGACGACCGCGACGCCGAGGGCTACCTCCTGCACCGCGTGGCGCTGATCGACACCGAGGCGAAGACCCTCGACGTCGTCGACCTGCCCGAGGGCGTCGAGTACACCTTCCGCGGCGTCGCCCGCGGCCCCGACGACCTGGCGTACATGATCGCCTCGGACGGCGCTATCCACGTGCTCGACCCCGAGACCGGCGAGCTGACCGCCTCCTACCCCGTCGTCGACGCCTGGGAGAGCCCGGTCGAGTGGCAGGACCCGCACCCCGCTATCACGGTCGCCGGGGACATCGCCTACGTGACCGACCCTGCCGCCGACAGCATCCACGCCGTCGACCTCACCACGGGAGAGGTCGTCGCCACGGGCGAGCTCGACGTCACACCGAACGAGATCGCCGTCGCCGCGAGCTGACCATCGGCACGGAGGAGGGGCGCGGGGCCGTGGGCTCCGTGCCCCTCCTGTTCACCTGGAGGGGCCAGGATCTCCGCATGACGACCGACTTCGATCTCGACCAGGTGGTGCGCGACGTGACCGCGAACGTGCGCAAGAAGTTCCCCGACCACTCCGAGGAGCAGGTCGCGCCGCTCGTGCGCGAGGAGCTCGCGGACCTGCAGGACCGGCCCGTGCAGGACTACCTGACGGTGCTCACGGAGCGAGCGGTCAAGCGCCGCCTCAAGCGCGAGGCGCGCGGGGAGTAGACCGGGTCAGGCGAGCGCCCGCTCGATCGACGCCCGCAGCGCCGGAGCCGGCCGGAGCGCACCCGCCTCCTCCGCCTCGAGGAGCGCCTGCGCGTCCGCCGGGCTGTGCTCGCGGTACCAGCGGTCGACCGGGACGCCGTGCCCGGGCCGGCTCAGCACCTCGACGGCGTCGCCCGCCTCCACCGATCCGCGGTGCAGCACCCGCAGGTACGCGCCGGTGCGCCCCTCGTCGGCGAAGCGCTTCACCCACTGCGGCTCTCCGAGGGCCCGCTGGAACGTCGCGCACGGCGTCCGCGGCATCGTCACCTCGACCTCGACCGCCTCGCCGATCCGCCAGCGCTCGCCGATCACGGCTCCGCTCACGTCGAGGCCCGCGATCCGCAGGTTCTCGCCGAACATCCCCGCGGCCACCGGCCGCCCCAGGCGCTCCGCCCACCAGACCGCGTCCTCGTCGGAGTAGGCGTAGAGCGCCTTGTCGAGGCCGCCGTGGTGCGCGCGATCGGCCTGCACGTCGCCGTAGAGGCCCAGGTCGCGCACTCCGACGGGACCCTCGACCGGCCGCTTGTCGATCGCGGTCACGCCGACCGTGCCGGAGTCGGGCAGGAGGCGGGCGACGCGGCACACGGCGAGCAGGCGGGGCATGCCGCCATGGTGCCAGCACTAGGCTCGCCGCGTGCGCGACGCGACCGCTCCTCCCCGGCTCGACCCCCTCCTCCTCGACGGCCTCGCCGAGGGGTACGCCGGGGACACGGGCGCCCGGGAGCACGCCGAAGGGCTGCGCTTCGCCGGCACCGACCTCACCGGCGCCGATCTCACCGCGGCCTCCTTCAGCGAGTGCGCGCTGGAGGGAGTGGTCCTGGACGGTGCCCAGCTGCGGGCCGCGTCGATCGCGGAGTCGCGGCTCGAGCGGCTGGACGTCCCCGGGCTCTCGGCGCCGCGGAGCCGGCTCCGATCCGTCGAGCTGCTCGCCTCGCGGCTGGGCTCGGCCGAGCTCTACGAGAGCACCTGGGAGCAGGTGCGCGTGGCCGACTGCAAGCTCGGCTACCTGAACCTCCGCGGCGCCGCGGTGCGCGACGTGCTGCTCGAGCGCTGCACGATCGACGAGCTCGACCTGGCGGGTGCGACCGGCACGCGGCTGAGCCTGGTCGACTGCGACGTCCGCTCCCTCGATCTCTCCCGGGCCCGGATCGAGCACCTCGATCTGCGCGGCGCCGAGCTGCACGTGCTCACCGGGCTGGACGGCCTCCGCGGCGCCACCCTCTCCGAGCTGCAGCTCAGCCTGCTGCTGCCGCTGTTCGCGGAGCACTTCGGGGTGCGGGTGGGCTGAGCCGGCGGTCCGCCTAGCGCCGGCGGGCGATCAGCCGCGTCAGAGCGCGGCGGCCGAGGAGGAATACGGCCAGCACGACGGCCGTCACGATCACGAAGCTCCACTGCACGCCCTGCCCGGAGGCGATCCGCAGGAGCATCCCGCCCGCGACGGTCACCGCCCAGACGACGAGCCCGGCGGGCACGATCCGGTCCGGGGAGCGCCACGAGCGCGTGACGACCCAGCCGAGCAGGAGCGCCGCCAGGAACGGCCAGAGCGTGGTGAGCAGGCCGATCAGCGCCGACCCCTCGTCGTGGCTCCCGCGGCCGATCAGCACGAAGACCAGGACGAGCACGGCGTCGAGGGCGAGGCCGAGGCCCGCGTGCCGGGTCATGCGGGCTCCGTCACGAAGTCGATGAGCTGCTCGACCCGGCCCAGCAGCGCCGGCTCCAGGTCCTGGAAGGTGCGCACCCGGCCGAGGATGCGCTGCCAGGCGCGCGCGATGTCGGCCTGCTCCTCGTGCGGCCAGCCGAGCGCCTCGCAGATCCCGTGCTTCCACTCGGTGCCGCGCGGGATCTCGGGCCAGCGCTCCAGGCCGATCCGGCCGGGCTTCACGGCCTGCCAGACGTCGATGTAGGGGTGGCCGACGACGAGGACGTGGGCGCCGTGCGGACCGGCGGCGACCTGGCCGGCGATCCGCGACTCCTTCGAGCCGCGCACCAGGTGGTCGACGAGCACGCCGATGCGGCGCCCCGGACCGGGCCGGAACTCGCGCACCAGCTCGTCGAGGTTGTCGACGCCCTCGATGTACTCGACGACGACGCCCTCGACCCGCAGGTCGTGGCCCCAGACCTTCTCGACCAGCTCGGCGTCGTGCCGGCCCTCGACGTAGATGCGGCTGGGCAGGGCGACCCGCGCCTTCGCGTCGGCGACGTGGAAGGAGCCGGAGGCGGAGCGCGCGCGACCGAGGCCGGCGTCGCGCTTCAGCCCGGGCGCCTTGAGCGACACGGGCTTCCCCTCGAGGAGGAACCCGGGCCCCAGCGGGAACACGCGGACCTTGCCGAACCGGTCCTCCAGCCGCACCATCCGCAGCTCCACGCCGAGCACGGCGCCCACGAAGCCGGAGGCGACCTCCTCGACCACCAGATCGCGCTCGGCCTCGACCACCGCCACCTCGACCCTGCCGCGGGCGCGCCAGTCGCCGGCGAGCACGTCCTGCCCGTACCTGTCCTCGTCCATCGCACCGAGGGTAGCCGGAGGCGCGCGGGGCGCCGCGCGGACACGGCGCATGCACCTCTGCTTACATGAGCAGATGACCGAGGACCTCGAACCCGCCGCCGAGCTCTTCAAGGTGCTGTCCTCCTCCTCCCGGCTGCGCCTGCTCCGGGCCCTCGCCGAGGAGACGTCGACGGTCGGGCGGCTGGCCGAGGTGACCGGGCTCTCGCAGCCGCTGGTCTCGCAGCACCTGCGGATGCTCCGCACCGCCGGGCTGGTCGCGGTCGAGCGCGTGGGCCGTGAGGCGCACTACTCCGTCGCCGACACCCACGTCACGCACATCGTCGACGACGCTGTCCGGCACGCCCTGGAGGGGTGACCTCCGTCCCTGTCGGGAACGATGATCGCTCTCGATTAGGCGCATCCATTGCAATGCGTTTATGGATCTGGTCGACTGGAGCCCGTCGCGTCCGCGGCCCCCGCATCCGGAAAGGCAGCACCATGAGCACCACCGATCTCCACGCCGAGCACCCCGTCACCGAGCACGAGCACGGCGAGGGCTGCGGCCACCCGGCCGTGCAGCACGAGGACCACGTCGACTACGTCCACGGCACGCACCACCACGCCCTGCACGGCGACCACTACGACGAGCACGAGTCGGAGGCCGAGCACTCGACCGCCGACCACGAGCACGGCGACGCCTGCGGCCACGAGACCGTGCAGCACGACGACCACGTGGACTTCGTCCACGACGGCCACAAGCACGCCGCTCACGCCGGCCACTACGACGAGCACTGAGGCCGTGCGCGACGGGAGGGCTCGCACCCTCCCGTCGGCGCTCAGCCCTGACGGGCCTTGAAGCGCGGGTTCAGCTTGTTGATCACGAAGACGCGGCCCCGGCGGCGGACCACCTGCGAGCCGGGCTGCGCCTTCATCGACCTGAGGGAGTTGCGGACCTTCACGGATGCTCCTGTCGTTAATGAGAACTGTTATCGATAGAGTAGCGGTCCATGGAGCCCCACCACCCCGCACCCCCCGTCCTCGCCGTCACCCTCGTCAGCGCGACCGACCCCCGGGACGCCGGGCGGACCGCCGCGCTCCTCGCCGGCAGGCCCGAGTCCCGGATCGCCTTCGAGGTCGATCCGCCCAGCGCCGACGGTCCCGCTCTCGCCGAGGAGCTCCACCGGCGCCTCGCGGCCGACGCCGACGACGGCCACCGCGGTCACACGGTCGTCGCCCTCGATGGCCAGGCCGACCCGCTCGAGATCGGACTCGTGCTCGAGCACCTCTGCGCGCAGCGGCATCCCGCCGACACCCGCATCGCGATCCTCGACGTGGTCGCCGTGACGTCGACGGAGGAGATCCTGCGCGTGCTCTGCGGCGGCGCGGGCCCCTCCTTCGACTCGGCGGAGCGCCTCGCCGCCCGCCTGGAGTTCTCGAGCCTCATCGCCCTCGCCGAGCCCCTCTCCGAGAGCGACCCCGAGCGGACCGCACTCGTCCGCGACCTCCTGCGAGCACTCGCCCCCACCGCCGATCTCCTCCCCGCCGGTGAGCTCCCGGCGGCGCCACGGAGGCTCCACCCCCGGCGCGCGCACGCGATCGCCTCCTCGATGGGCTGGCAGTGCGCCCTCAACGGGACCTCGCGGCGCCGCGCCTCGGGCACGACCGTCGAGGAGTTCGTGTTCCGCGATCCGCTGCCCTTCCACCCCGGCCGCCTGAGCACGGCGGTCCACGGGGAGCTGGTGGCGGAGAAGGTGGGCCGCATCCTCCGCTCCCGCGGCCTGGTGCGCCTGGCGACGCGCGCCGACCGGGTCGGCTCGTGGTCGGTCGCCGGCGACGTGCTGACGCTGGACCCGACCAGCCTGCTCAGCTGGGACGAGGACGCGCCTCTCGGCCAGGAGCTCGCCTTCTTCGGGACGGGCCTGGACACCGGGAGGCTGACCGCCGTCCTGCAGAGCTGCCTGCTCACCCCCGAGGAGCTGCTGGCCGGCCCCGCCGCCTGGGCGGAGTACGCGGACCCCTTCCCGCGCTGGGTGGACGACCACCGGCACTGAGCCGGGCGTCCTCCGCCGCGCGGGACTCGACGTGCGCGACCCGCCAAGGACACCATTCGGCGAATGGTCCTCCGAACGCGCCATCGGACTTCTGGAACCCGCCCGATCATTGATGACCTCCGATAACCCTGCAATTGTGACTGGTGTCAAAGATGACGTTGAGAGAAGGAGATGTTCTTGCCAGGCACCAGAAGATCGGTTCGAGCGCTGCTCATGGGCACCGTACTTGCTTTCACTTCATTGGTCGCGACACCTGCGACGGCCGATCCGGGAGTCGTCACAGCGACCCGAACAGCAGAATCGACAATGCAATCTTTCGGCTTGCTCACGCCTATCGCCGCCTCCAGTGAAGGCGCCGCTCGACTAAGCTCCGAATCAGAGCACCTGGAGCCGAGCGGCTCCCTCTCGACGAAGTCCGGCCTCACGGTCGAATACAGGAACCACAGCGTCGGCATCACTCCAGGAACCGCTGTCCGATCGGCGAGCGTCGGGCCTTCAGGCGCGCTCGTCTACAACATGAGCGACTCCTACGATTACGCGTTCACAGGGGCAGGCCATGTTCTCAATGCGGGCTTTGCTCTCATCAAGGACCAGGCAGCCCCATCTGATTACAGATTCGACGTGACCGTGGATGGAGAACCCGCCATCCTTGAGTTCATCGATCACTCGGTTGCGGTGAAGGATTCACACGGACGGACCGTCAACTTCATAAATCCGGCCTGGGCCTCAGATTCCACCGGCGCTCCTGTCAGGACCAGTTTCTCGATCGACGGCGGCACGCTGGTGCAGAGAGTGCATCACACGGGCGCATCCTATCCCGTGGTCGCCGACCCCAGCCTCGCCTGTGACATCGCATTCTGTACAATCATGCTCAACAGAACCGAGACGAAAACCGCGTCGCAATCTACCGCAGCAGCGGCAGGATTACTGTGCGGATCAATGACGGCCGCATTCGCCCCCATCGGAGCGGTGTGCGGCGCTTACGGCGCCGTATTCCACGTCGCCGCAGTTCAAGCGAACAACTCTGGCCAGTGCCTCGGCGCACGCTACCTCACTATAGGTGGCTCTCTGCACCCGGTCATCCAGCGCTGTTAGAGCGCGCGAAGAACAGCGAAGGAGATTCAATGGCCTCTGATCACGATCTCAGTCGGGCGATGCGCCGAGAATTGCGCAATCCCATCCTTGGAGGATTGGCGCTTCTGCTGTTCGGCGGCACAGCGGTTCTATTGCTTCTGTTCTGGTTCACCGATGCACGCGCCGTTCTCACGCCCTTCGTCGGGCCTGGAACGGGACTGGTCCTCACTGCTTTTACCGTGGAGGTAGCTCGACGCGCTAGGAGGCGCATGCGCGCGGAGGAGCGGGAGAGCTGACCTCGGAGCCTCGATCGACGGAGATTCTCGTCGCGCCATTGAGCGGCAAAAATCTCCGTCGCCGGTGGAGGACATTGCGTGTCTGACCAGCCCGGCCGGTATACGCCAACCGGAGTCGAACGATCGGACTATCCAATTTGGGATGCAACCGACATCTACGGCAAACGAAGAGTGATCGACGGAGGGGACGCAGCGCGGCCGTCCACCGTGCGGAGACGACGGGCGACCGCAGCGCCGACGGGCTCCGGGACGCACGGAGCCGACCGTGCGCCGGGAGTGTGACGCGCGGAGGCTCCCTCCGGGCGGCGGGTGGGTAGGCTGACCGGACAGCACGTGCTCCGGGGTCGGTGGGAATTCCGAACCGGCGGTCACAGTCCGCGAGCCGCAGCCCCTCGAGAGGGGCGGCGGTTGACCTGGTGGAACTCCAGGACCGACGGTGAAAGTCCGGAGGAGAGGCAGCACGAGCGTCGCGCATCACCGCGCGATGCTGAGCGACGGTGCCCGCGCACCGTCGATCGAGACCCCGGAGTTCGGCGACGAACGGAAGAACCGGGAATGACGATCGACTACGAGCACGCGATGCGCCGGGCGCTGGCGCTCGCCGAGCGCGGGCCCGCCCGCGGACCCAACCCGCGCGTAGGCTGCGTGATCCTCGCGCCCGACGGCACCGTCCTCGGCGAGGGCTGGCACCACGGAGCCGGCACCGCGCACGCCGAGGTCGACGCCCTGTCGCACGTCGCGGCGGGCGCCGCCGAGGGCGCGACGGCCGTCGTCTCGCTCGAGCCGTGCGACCACACCGGGCGCACGGGTCCCTGCAGCCGCGCCCTGATCGAGGCGGGCGTCTCCCGCGTCGTCTACGCCGTGCCGGACCCGGGCGAGCGCTCGGCCGGCGGCGGTCGCACCCTCCGCGAGGCCGGCGTCGAGGTGATCGAGGGCGTGCTCGCCGAGGGGGGAGAGCAGTTCCTCCACCCGTGGCTCACCGCGACCCGCCTGCACCGCCCCTTCGTCACGCTCAAGTGGGCCTCGACCCTCGACGGCCGCACCGCGGCGGCGGACGGCAGCAGCCGCTGGATCACCGGAGCGGCGGCCCGGCAGCGCGTGCACGAGCAGCGTGCCGCGCACGACGCGATCCTCGTCGGCACCGGGACCGTCCTCGCCGACGATCCCGCGCTCACCGCCCGCGGCGACGGAGGCGAGCTCCTCGCCCACCAGCCGGTGCCCGTCGTCGTCGGCACGCGCCCCGTGCCGCCGGGCGCCCGCCTGCACGAGCACCCCCGCGCCGTCGTGGTCGAGCGCACCCGCGACCTCGCCGCGGTCCTCGCGCACCTCTACTCCGCCGAGATCCGCAGCGTCTACGTCGAGGCCGGACCGACCCTCGCCTCCGCGCTCGTCGCCGCCGGACTGGTCGACGAGTACCTCGTGTTCCTCGCGCCCGCGCTCCTCGGCGGCCCCCGCCTCGCGCTCGGCGACCTCGGCGTGGAGAGCATCGGCGGGGCCCGGCGCCTCTCCCTCCGCTCGGTCGAGATCCTCGGCGACGACCTCCTCGTGACCGCGCGCCCCGACGTCCTCCCCGCGGGCGGTGCCGGCACCCCGGCCCGCCTCCCCCACGCCCTGCAGATGGAGACCCACTGATGTTCACCGGAATCATCGAGGAGAAGGGCGTCGTGACCGCCGTCGAGGCGGGCGCCGACGCGATCCGCCTCAGCATCCGCGGGCCCCTCGCCGTCGACGGCGTGCGGCACGGCGACTCGATCGCGGTCTCGGGCGTCTGCCTCACCGTGGTCGAGCACACCGACCAGGGCTTCACCGCCGACGTCATGGCGCAGACCCTGCGGATGTCGACCCTCGACACCGTGGGCGTCGGCGACCCCGTGAACCTCGAGCGCGCCGCGCTGGTCGGCGACCGGCTCGGCGGCCACATCGTCCAGGGCCACATCGACGGCACGGCGACGCTGCTCGCCATCGCACCGGGCGAGGCGTGGCGGGTGCTGCGGTTCTCGCTGCCGACCGGCATCGCTCCGCTCGTCGTCGACAAGGGCTCGATCGCGGTGGACGGCGTCTCGCTGACCGTCTCGGCGATCAGCCCCGCCGCCGAGCCGGAGCAGTGGTTCGAGGTCTCGCTGATCCCCGAGACGCTCGCCGTCACCACGCTGGGCGCGCGCGCGATCGGCGATCAGGTCAACATCGAGACCGACGTCCTGGCCCGCCACGTCGAGCGGATGCTCGCGCTGCGCTCGATCGCGGAGGCCCGCTCATGAGCCTCGCCACCATCCCCGAGGCCGTCGAGGCGCTGCGCGCCGGGCGCCCGATCATCGTCGCGGACGACGAGGGCCGCGAGAACGAGGGCGACGTCATCGTCTCGGCCCAGCTCGCCAGCCAGGAGACGATCGCCTGGATGGTCCGCCACTCCTCCGGGTTCATCTGCGCGCCGATGACCAACGAGATCGCCGACCGCCTCGCCCTGCCGCTGATGGTGGTCGAGAACGAGGACCCGCGCGGCACCGCCTACACGCTGTCCGTCGACGCGGCCGACCGGCTCTCCACCGGCATCAGCGCCTCCGACCGCGCGCACACCCTCCGCGTGCTGGCCGACCCCGAGGCGACCCCGTCCCGCCTGAACCGCCCCGGCCACATCCTGCCGCTGCGCGCCGTCGACGGCGGCGTGCGCGAGCGCGACGGGCACACGGAGGCGGCGGTCGACCTGATGAAGCTCGCCGGCCTGTACCCCGTGGGCGCGATCTCCGAGATCGTCGCCGAGGACGGCGAGATGATGCGGCTGCCCGGGCTGATCGCTCTCGGCGAGCGCGAGGGCGTGCCGGTGACCACGGTCGCGGCCCTCATCGCGTACCTGCAGGAGTTCCACTGCGACGCGGAGGTGCCCGTCACGGTCGCGGTCCCGGAGAGCGCGCGGGTGAGCTTCGAGGTCGAGACCACGGTGCCGACCACCCACGGCCCGTTCCGCATCCGCGCCTACCGCGACCGGCAGACCGGAGCGGATCACGTCGCGATCCTCGCGGGAGAGGTCGCCGCGGGGCGGCCCGCACTGGTGCGCGTGCACTCCGAGTGCCTGACCGGCGAGGCGTTCGGCTCGCTGAAGTGCGAGTGCGGACCCCAGCTCGACGCCGCCCTCGACACGATCCAGCGGGACGGCGGCGTCGTCGTCTACCTCCGCGGGCACGAGGGCCGGGGCATCGGCCTGATCAACAAGCTGCGCGCTTACCGCCTGCAGGAGGACGGACTCGACACCCTCGACGCGAACCTCGCCCTCGGGCTCCCCGCCGACGCGCGGGACTACGGAGCGGCGGTCGGGATCCTCGAGGACCTCGGCCTCACCGAGGTGCGCCTGCTCACCAACAACCCCGAGAAGGTCCGCCAGCTCACCGACCGCGGCATCGTCGTCGCCGAGCGCGTGCCGCTCGTCGTCGGGGTCGGCGCCTTCAACGAGGGCTACCTCGAGACCAAGCGCGACCGCATGGGCCACACCCTCGACAGCGTCCTCGACCACGACCCCCTCGACGCCGGGATCTCCGGCCTCGCCCTCGACGCCGGGATCGCCGGCGCCACCACGAAGGAGTAGCAATGGCCGGTAGCGGCGCCCCCACCACCTCCCCTCTCGACGGCGCGGGACTGCGCGTCGTCGTCATCGCGGGGACCTGGCACGAGCAGATCAGCGACGGTCTGATCGCCGGAGCGGGCCGAGCCCTCGACGAGGCCGGAGCGTCCTGGTCGCTCGTGCGCGTGCCCGGCTCGTTCGAGCTGCCCGTCGCCTCGAAGGCGGCCCTGGAGGCGGGGGCCGACGCGGTCGTCGCCCTCGGCGTGATCATCCGCGGCGGCACCCCGCACTTCGAGTACGTCTCGGACGCCGCCACCTCCGGGCTCACCACCGTCTCGATCCTGACGGGCAAGCCGGTCGGCTTCGGCGTGCTCACCCTCGACACCGAGCAGCAGGGCATCGATCGCGCGGGCCTTCCCGGCTCGAAGGAGGACAAGGGGCGCGAGGCGGCCGAGGCGGCGGTCTCGACCGCTCTGCTCCTCCGCTCGCTGCGCAGCTGAACCACTGCGGGCGGCCCCCGTCCTGGGGCCGCCCGCACACGAACCTGGGAGAACACGGAGTAAAGTGGTCGGGTCGTCACGAGCGACCCCTCTCTCCTCCCCCTCGCCCCAGCGGTCCGCGACGCCTGATCGACGCCCCGCCCCGCCGGCTCAGGGGGAGTCGCCGTCCACACGGAGCCCCTCCCTCATGTCTTCTCCCGCCGTCTCCGACGCGCCAGCAGCCGCCCCGCAGAACTCCCGCGGCCGCGTCATCCTCGCCAGCCTCATCGGCACCTCGATCGAGTTCTACGACTTCTACGCCTACGCGACCGCCGCCGTCCTGGTCTTCCCGTCGCTCTTCTTCGTCAACGAGGACCCGGCCACGGCCCTCCTCGCCTCCTTCGCCGTCTTCGGCGTCGCGTTCATCGCGCGCCCGATCGGGTCGATCATCTTCGGCCACTTCGGCGACCGCGTCGGCCGCAAGGGCACCCTCGTCGCCTCACTGCTCACCATGGGCGTCGCGACCTTCCTGATCGGCTGCCTGCCCACCGCGCTCACGCCCGGCTGGGAGTTCCTCGCTCCGTTCCTGCTCGTGGTGATGCGCTTCTGCCAGGGCCTCGGCCTCGGCGGCGAGTGGTCCGGAGCCGCGCTGCTCGCGACCGAGAACGCACCGGCCGGCAAGCGCGCCATCTACGGCACCTTCCCGCAGCTGGGCGCACCGATCGGCTTCATCGTCGCCAACGTCCTGTTCCTGGTGCTCGCGAGCACGATGAGCGACGAGACGTTCGCGGCCTGGGGCTGGCGCGTGCCGTTCCTGGCGAGCGCCGTGCTCGTGATCATCGGGCTCTACGTGCGGTTCAAGCTCGTCGAGACGCCCGCGTTCCAGAAGGTCGTCGAGAAGGGCGAGGTCGCCAAGCTGCCCCTCGCCCGCGTCTTCGTCACCAGCTGGCGCCCGCTCATCCTGGGCACCTTCATCATGCTGGCGACCTACGTGCTCTTCTACCTCATGACCACGTTCACGCTGACCTACGGCACCTCGCCCGTCGACGGCGCGGTTCCGGGCCTCGGCTACACGCGCAACGACTTCCTCGTCATGCTGATCGTCGGCGTGGTGTTCTTCGGGATCTTCACGCTCGTCTCCGGCCCGCTCGCGGAGCGCTTCGGCCGCCGGCGGACGCTGCTCGTGGTGACCGCGGCGATCCTCGTGTTCGGCCTGCTCTTCGTGCCCCTGTTCAGCGCCGGCTTCGCGGGCGTCATGGCCGTCCTGATCCTCGGCTTCACGCTGATGGGCCTGACCTTCGGCCCGATGGGCGCCGTCCTCCCCGAGCTGTTCCCGACCAACGTCCGCTACACCGGCTCGGCGATGGCGTACAACCTCGCATCGATCCTCGGAGCGGCCCTCGCGCCGATCATCGCGGTCGCGCTCTGGAGGGCGGCGGGCGGCAGCACCGTGCTGGTCGGCCTCTACCTCAGCGCCGCGGCCGTGCTGACGCTGATCGCGCTCCTGCTCTCCAAGGAGACGAAGAACGCGTCGTACCACGACAACGTCTCGTAGGACTCCCTGCAGAGGACGGCCCGACGGGATCCCCCGGCGGGCCGTCCGCGTCTCCGCTCCCTCCCTGAGCACCGGGCCCGCCCTCTGGCGGCCTGCTCGCAGCGACGACGGGGCAGAATGGACGGCGATGAGCACCACCACCTCCCGGCGCGGCGGACGACGACCCTCCCGCGACGACGGACCCCGCGCCTCCTTCTCGCAGCTCGTGCCCTACCTGCTCGAGCACCGCGGCATCCTCTCGGTCGTCGTGGTCCTCAGTCTGTTCGGAGCGGCGGCGAGCCTCGGCCAGCCCCTGCTCGTCGGCCAGGTCATCACCCGGGTCCAGTCCGGTCTCGATCTCGGCCCGCTCGTGTGGGCCCTCGTCGGCCTGGTCGTGGCCTCCGGGCTCATCTCGGGCTTCGCGCACTACCTGCTCCAGCGCACCGGCGAGGGGATCGTGCTCTCGAGCCGCCGCCGCCTCGTCGCACGGCTGCTGCGCCTCCCCATCCGGGAGTTCGACGCGCGCCGCACCGGCGACCTCGTCTCGCGCGTCGGCTCCGACTCCACGCTCCTGCGCGCGGTGCTGACCCAGGGGCTCGTCGACTCGATCGCGGGCTCCCTCGTCTTCGTCGGCGCGATCATCGCGATGGCCGTCATCGACTGGGTGCTGCTGCTGATCATCGTGGCGGTGGTGGCGGTGGCCCTCGGGCTCGCGCTGACCCTCGGCCGCGGCATCCGCACCGCCAGCCGCAAGGCCCAGGAGAAGGTCGGCGATCTGGCCGCGGCCGTCGAGCGCGCCATCAGCGCCGTCCGGACGATCCGTGCCGCCGGAGCCACCGATCGCGAGATCGCGGTCGTCGACCAGCACGCGACGGAGGCGTACCGCCTCGGGATCCGCGTCGCGCACGTCTCGGCCCTCGTGGTGCCGGTGGCGGGGATCGCCATGCAGGTCGCCTTCCTCGCCGTCCTCGGCGTCGGCGGCTACCGCGTCGCGTCCGGCGCGATCGACATCGCCCAGCTGGTCTCGTTCATCCTCTTCCTCTTCATGATGGTGATGCCGCTCGGCAACTTCATCGGCGCCATCACCTCGGTGAACTCGGCGCTGGGCGCCCTCGGCCGCATCCAGGAGATCATCGACCTGCCGATCGAGGGCGACGGCGACGCCTCCGCGGGCGGCCTCGGCGCCGGCGTGGCGGAGGAGGCCATCTCCTTCGAGGACGTGGTGTTCTCCTACGAGGAGGGCGCCGTGCCCGACGCGGCGGCCGTGGCGGACGAGCGCGACCGCACTGTCCTGCGCGGCGTCTCCTTCACCGTGCCGCGCGGCAAGCGCACCGCCCTGGTCGGGCCGTCGGGAGCGGGCAAGAGCACGATCCTCGCCCTCATCGAGCGGTTCTACGACCCGGAGGCCGGCGTCGTCCGACTCGGCGGTGTCGACATCACGGCCATCGACCGCGACGCGCTCCGCGCGCAGATCGGCTACGTCGAGCAGGACGCCCCGGTCCTGGCCGGCACCATCCGCGAGAACCTCGTCCTCGGCCGCCCCGACGCCGACGACGCCGACTGCCTCCGGGTGCTCGAGGCGGTGAACCTGACCGACGTGCTCGAGCGCAACCCGCTCGGCCTGCACGCGCCGGTGGGCGAGAGCGGAGTGATGCTCTCGGGCGGTGAGCGTCAGCGCCTCGCGATCGGCCGCGCGCTCCTGGCGGCCCCGCCGATCCTGCTGCTGGACGAGTCCACGTCGAGCCTCGACGGACTCAACGAGCAGCGCTTGCGCCTGGCGATCGACGCGGTCGCCGAGAACCGGACCCTGCTGGTGATCGCGCACCGCCTGTCGACCGTGGTCGACTCCGACCGCATCGTCGTGCTGCAGAAGGGCGAGGTCGTGGGAGTCGGCACCCACTCCGAGCTCGTCGAGTCGACGCCGCTCTACCGGGACCTCGCCAAGCACCAGCTGCTCGTCTGACGGACGCCGCAGCGGCGTCTCGCGACCGCCGCTGCCTCATGCCGGTCGACCAGCCGCGCAGCGGCGTGTCGAGACGCCCGCACGTCTCGACCGGCAGCCTGCGCCCGCTCGTCCCTCAGCGCGGCGGCAGCCGCAGAGCCCCGTCGAGCCGGATGGTCTCGCCGTTGATCATGGGGTTCTCGACGATGTGCCGCACCAGGGCCGCGAACTCCTCGGGGCGTCCGAGGCGGGCAGGATGCGGCGTCGCCGAGCCGAGCGCCTCGCGGGCCCTGTCCGGCAGCCCGGCGAGCAGGGGCGTGTCGAACGTGCCCGGTGCGATCGACACCACGCGCACGAGCCGGGCCGCGAGCTCGCGCGCGAGCGGCAGGGTCATCGCCGCCACGGCTCCCTTCGACGCGGCGTAGGCCGCCTGTCCGATCTGCCCCTCGAAGGCGGCGACGGAGGCGGTCGTGACCAGGACTCCCCGCTCCCCATCGATCGGCTCCCGCTCGGCGATCGACGCCGCGGCGAGGCGCAGCACGTTGAGCGTCCCGGTCGTGTTGATCCGCAGCACCCGCTCGAACTGCTCGAGCGGCAGCGGCCCGTCGCGTCCGAGCAGCCGCCCGGGTGTGGCCACGCCCGCACAGCTCACGGCGACGCGCAGCTCCCCCGCCGCCTCCACGGCGCTCGAGACGGCGTCCGGATCGAGGACGTCCCCGGCGATCAGCTGCACGGAGGCGGGCAGACGCGCGGCCTCCACCGCGTTCGGCAGATCGAGCACGACCACGCGCGCTCCTGCGGCGTCGAGCGCCGTCGCCGTCGCGGCTCCCAGTCCGGACGCTCCCCCCGCGATCAGCGCGGACGTCCCCTCGAGTCGCACGGTCAGCCCGCCGGAGCGGGGGTCGAGTCGGCGTCGGGCTCGTCGGTCGGCTCGCCGCCGGGCTCTCCCTTCGGATCGCTGCTCGGCTCCCCGGACGCGAGCGCCTGCGCCGAGCAGTCGGTCAGGGTGGCGTCGTAGGCGTCCCGGGCGCGCTGCGCCGCCAGGCGGACCTCCTCCTCCGCGAGCGGGCTCGCGAGCGGCGGCCGGTCGCTCAGGCCGTAGCGGGCGAGGCAGTCGCTGATCAGGCGGGTCATGCGCGCGCCGCTCTCGGGATCGGCTGTGCCGGTGGGCGCCGGGGCGGCGGTCGCGACGGAGCCCGAGTCGCGCACGGACCCGTCCGGCACCTCCGCGGCGGGACCGGAGCAGGCGGTGAGGCTCAGTGCGAGCGCGACTCCGACGAGCAGCGCGACGGGCGGGCGGAGCGTCGTGCGCAGGAGCATGGACGACCTCGTTCGTGACGGCTGGCTGCGGGCAGGAGTGCGGCCACGGTAGCGCAGTCGGTGCTTCCGGCGAGCGCTGGGCGCGCTCTCACGTCTCAGTGGCACCCCCAACGGGGCACAGACGCGCCTCTCAGGAGGGCTCGGCGAGCGCCCACATCGCGACCGCCGACGCCGCAGCGACGTTGAGCGAGTCGATCCCGTGCCGCATCGGGATCTGGACGGCGACATCGGCGGCGGCGAGCGCTTCGGCGGTGAGACCCTGCCCCTCGGTGCCGAGCACGAGGGCGACGCGCTCCGGAGCGCGGGCGGCGAAGTCCCGCAGGGGCACCGCCTCCGGGGTCAGAGCCATCGCCGCGATCGTGAAGCCCGCTCCGTGCAGGAGCCGCTGCGTCGACGGCCAGTCGCCGACGCGCGTCCAGGGCACCTGGAGGACCGTTCCCATGCTCACGCGGATGGCGCGGCGGTAGTACGGATCGGAGCAGCGCGGCGTCACCAGCACGGCATCGGCTCCGATGGCCCCGACGGAGCGGAAGATCGCGCCGACGTTCGTCGGGTCGACCACGTCCTCGAGCACGACGACGCGGCGCGCTCCCGCGAGCAGGCCGGCCGGGTCGGGCAGCACGGGCCGGTCCATCGCCGCGATCAGGCCGCGGTGCAGGGTGTACCCGGTGAGCTCGGCCAGGAGCTCACCCGGGCCCGTGAAGACGGGCACGTCGAAGCGGCCGACCAGGCGCTCGGCCTCGCCGGCCGAACCGCCGAGGGCGAGCACCGAGCGCGGCCGGTGCCCGGCGGCGATCGCGCGCTCGAGCACGAGCGCCGACTCCGCGATGTACAGGCCGTGCGGGCCGCGGGCGTTCTTCAGCGCGACATCGGTCGCGTGCGCGTAGTCGCGCAGCCGCGGGTCGTCGAGCGCGGTGACCTCGATCCGCTCCACCGGATCAGGCGAAGGGGTCGGGGGTGAGCGTGTACTTGGTGCTGAGGTACTCGTGGATCCCCTCGAGTCCGCCCTCGCGGCCGAGGCCCGACTGCTTCACCCCGCCGAAGGGCGCCGCCGCGTTCGACACCACGCCGACGTTGAGGCCCATCATCCCGGTGGCGAGCCGCTCGATCATCCGCTGACCGCGGGCGAGATCGCGCGTGAAGACGTAGGACACCAGTCCGTACTCGGTGTCGTTGGCGAGCGCGACGGCGTCGTCCTCGTCGGTGAACGGCACGATCGCGAGGACCGGGCCGAAGATCTCGGTGCGCAGGATCTCGCTCTCCCGGTCGACCCCCGCGAGCACGGTCGGCCGGTAGAAGTGGCCGGCCCCCTCGATCCGATCGCCGCCGGTGAGCAGGCGCGCGCCGCGGGAGGTTGCGTCCTCCACCAGCGCGGACGCCTTCTCGACCGCGCGCTCGTCGATCAGCGGGCCGATGGTCACTCCGTCCTCGGTGCCGCGGCCGACGCGCAGAGCGCGCACGCGCTCCACGATCCGCGCGGCGAACTCCTCGGCGATCGACTCGTGCACGAAGCAGCGGTTGGCGGCCGTGCAGGCCTGGCCGATGTTGCGGAACTTCGCGAGCATCGCGCCCTCGACCGCCCGGTCGAGGTCGGCGTCCTCGAACACGACGAAGGGCGCGTTGCCGCCCAGCTCCATCGAGGTCCGCAGCACGTTCTCGGAGGCCTGCTGCAGCAGCGTGCGCCCGACGGGAGTGGAGCCGGTGAAGGACACCTTCCGCAGGCGGGGATCCGACAGGATCGGAGCCGACACGGCTCCCGCCGAGGACGTGGTGACCACGTTGAGCACGCCGTCGGGGAGCCCCGCCTCGGCGAGCAGCGCCGCGAAGGCGAGCGTGGTGAGCGGAGTGAGCTCGGCCGGCTTCACGACGACGGTGCAGCCCGCCGCCAGCGCCGGAGCGATCTTCCGCGTCGCCATCGCGAGCGGGAAGTTCCAGGGGGTGATCAGGTAGCAGGGGCCCACCGGGTGCTGCGAGACGATCATCCGGCCACTGCCCTCGGGCGAGACGCCGTAGCGTCCGCTGATGCGCACCGCCTCCTCGCTGAACCAGCGGAGGAACTCGCCGCCGTACACGACCTCGCCCCTCGCCTCCGCGACCGGCTTGCCCATCTCGAGCGCCATCAGGAGCGCGAACTCCTCGGTGCGCTCCTGCAGGAGGTCGAACGCCCGCCGGAGGATCTCGCCCCGCTTCCGCGGCGCCGTCGCGGCCCACGACGGACCGGCGGCGACGGCGGCGTCGAGCGCCCGGACCCCGTCCTCCGGAGTCGCGTCGGCGATCGAGACCAGGACCGCTCCGGTGGCCGGGTCCTCGACGTCGATCGAGCCGCCGCCGGAGGCGTCCACCCACTCACCGCCGATCAGCAGCTGCGTGGGGATGCGGGCGAGCAGAGCGGTCTCGGCGGCGCGGGACGCGACGGAATCAGTCACAGGAGGGAACCACTTCTTCGGATCGGAGCGCGCAGACCGCGCCGGGAGGAGCTTCTCGTCCTCCCAGTGTAGGACGGGCGATCGCTCCGGGGGCGTGGTCGCCGGGAGCCGCGAGGACCTGCGCCTCCCTGAGCCCTGTGGAGGGACGAGCGCTCAGACGGACCGCTCGACGCGGACTCCCGCCTCCGTCAGCTCGCGCAGCGCCGCGGCACTCGCCTCCTCGGAGACGCCTGCGACCAGGTCCTGGAGCACGCGGACCTCGAGCCCCGCCCGTCGCGCGTCGAGCGCCGAGGCGCGCACGCAGTGGTCGGTCGCGAGTCCCACGACGTCGAGCGCAGTGACGCCCTGCTCCGCGAGCACGGCGCCGAGCTCCTCGCCCGCCTCCGTCGTGCCCTCGAAGGCCGAGTAGGAGGGGCGGCCCTGCCCCTTGAGGATCTGCACGTCGATCAGAGCGGTGTCCAGGGCCGGGTGGAACCGCGCGCCGTCCGTGCCGGCGACGCAGTGGACGGGCCAGCTGTCGACGAAGTCCGGCTCCACCGCGAAATGGCCGCCGTTGTCGGAGTCGCCCTCGTGCCAGTCGCGGGAGGCCAGCACCGCGGAGTACCGGCCGGCGTGCGCCGCCAGATGCGCGGTGATGCCCTGGGCGACGGCCGCGCCGCCTGTGACGGCGAGCGCGCCGCCCTCGGTGAAGTCGTTCTGCACGTCGACGATCAGGAGTGCGGTGGTCATCGTGGGCCTTCCGGGAGGAGGTGGAGAGGAGGAGCGGGCGGCCGACCCGTCCGGGTCAGGAGTCGGAGAGCGAGGATCCGCAGCGGTAGACGCCCGTCACGAGGGTGTCGATCGCGGTCTTCGCCGAGTCGGAGACGTCGCCGAGAGCGTAGACCGCGAAGGTCAGCTCGGTGCCGTCCGCCGCGGTGACCACGCCGGCCAGGGTGTAGCCGGTGTCGATCCAGCCCGTCTTCGCTCGCACCGCGCCGTCGGCCGCGGCGTTGTCGCCGGCGAAGCGGTCGGAGTAGGAGAGCGAGCCCGTCCGGCCCGACACCGGCAGGCCGTCCAGGAGGATCCCCAGCTGCCCCTCGCGGGCCTGCACCTTCCGGAGCAGCTCGGTGAAGTACGCCGGCGCGACCGCGTTGTCGTCGCTCAGACCGGAGCCGTCGACGATCGCGATCCCGGACGTGTCGACGCCGTAACCGGCGAGCCCCTGCAGCACACCGGCCTGCTCGGCAGCGAAGTCGCTGCCCGCGCCGGTGCGGATCGCGACGAGTCGCGCGAGCATCTCGGCGATCGCATTGTCGGAGACGAGCAGCATCTGCTGCACGAGCGTGCCGACCGGGGCCGACTCCACCGTGCCGAGAACCGCCGCGCCCGCGGGAGCCGTCCCGGTGGAGACCACGGGCGAGCCGTCCAGCTCATCGGCGAACGCCCCTCCGGCCCGGCCGACCGGATCCGTGCCGCGCTCGGAGGTCGAGGCCGTGGGGTCCTCGCGATCGCCGTCCACCTGGAGCGCCGTGATCTCGGGCATGTAGCCGTCGACCTGCTCCTTGCGGTTCCAGCTCGGCTGCCAGGTCTCGCCCGAGTAGAGGGAGGAGTCGAGCACCAGCGACGTGATCGGCGTCCCGGCGGTGGAGGGGTCCGCCTCCCAGGCGCTCTCGACCTGCGCCGCGAGGTCGTCGAGGTGGGCCGCTCCGGCGTAGGTCGACTCCCGGCCGGTCGGGAGCCCGGTCAGGGTGAGGTCTCCCCCGCCGACGAGGACGACACTTCCGGGCTCGCTCCCGCGGACAACGGTGGTGGCGATGCGTGTGTCCGGGCCGAGGACCGCGAGCGCCGACGCGGCCGTGAGGATCTTGAGGGCGGAGGCGGTGCGGGACGCGGTCCCGCCCCCGCGGTCGAACAGGACCTCGCCCGTCGCGGCGTCGACCACGCGCGCCTGCATCGAGCCCAGGCGCGGGTCGGCGGCGAGCCCCGCCACCGAGCAGGTGCGGAGCGCTTCGGCCGCCGCTTCGGCGGTGGGCCGCGCCGTGGCCGTCGGCGTCGGTGTGGGAGTCGCGGTGGCGGTCGGGGTCGAGGCGACGGGCAGCGCCCCTGGCTCCGCGGCGCTGCCGAGAGCCGTCCCCACGCCGAAGGCGCCGCCACCGAGCACGGCGGCCACGAGCACCGCGGCGACCACGAGAGTGCGGCGACGGCGGGGAGGAGGCGTGTCGGTCATCCGCAACAGGGTAGCGACGCGAGTTCGACGCGACCTGGACGCCGCGGATCCGGCCGGGAACTCACGGATCCGGCTCGGACGTCGAGGATGACGGGAGAGGGAGCCGCCTGTGGGAATCGAACCCACGACCTTCTCATTACGAGTGAGACGCTCTGCCGACTGAGCTAAGGCGGCGTGCACGCGGGGCCTGAGCCCCGGACACGATTACACAGCATAGCCTGCTCGCGCCCCCGGGCGTGAATCAGGACGGCGCGGTCGAGCAGAGGCCCCGCGACGGCGGCGGCTACCGCTGCGCTCGGCTCAGGCGAGCGCGCCGCGGAGCTCCTCGAAGGAGCGGGCGATGCGTCCGGGCAGGGCCTCCCGGCCGTCGTGATCGACCCAGGCCGCCCAGGCGTGGCGGACGGCGGCGAGCCCGAGGAGCGTCAGCATCCGCGCCCGGCTGCGCACCCGCTCCGCGTCGTCGTCCTCCTGGCCGAGACGCTCGGCGACGAGCCCCTCGACCGCGAGCTCGAACTCGCGCATGCCCGCGATCTTCAGACCGACCAGATGCGGGTGCTCGCGGAAGAGCGCGCGGCGGAGGACGTGCAGCTCCCGGTCCTCCTCGAGCGGCTCCTCCATCGCGGCGACGAAGACCCGCTGCAGGTCCTCGAGCACGGCGCCCCGGCCCGTGACGAACGCCGCCGCCGTCTCGTCGGCGATGACCGGGAGCCCGCCGACCAGCGCGTCCTCCTTCGAGGCGAAGTAGTTGAAGAAGGTGCGCGTGGAGACGTCGGCGGCGCGCGAGACGTCCTCGATGGTCACCCGCTCCGGCCCGCGCTCGCTCGCCAGGCGGAGGACGGCGATCTCGATCGCCCGCCGCGTGGCCAGGCGCTTGCGCTCGCGGAGCCCGGGCTGCTGCTCGCGGGGCCGCTCCTGCTCGCTCAGCACTGCGGATCCACCTCCGGGACGGTCCCCTCGAGCAGGTACGCGTCGACCGCGTCGTTCACGCAGGACGTCGACTTGTTGTAGGCCGTGTGGCCCTCGCCGTCGTAGGTGACCAGGTGACCGGCGGAGAGCTCGCCCGCGAGCGCCTGCGCCCACACGTAGGGCGTCGCGGGATCGTTCGTGGTGCCCACGACCAGGATGGGCGCCGAGCCCTCCGCGGTGATCGGCTCGCGGGAGCCCTCAAAGGCCGCCGGCCACTCGCTGCAGAGGATGTCGCCGTAGGCCATGTAGCGGCCGATCGTCGGCGCGGCCTGCTCGAGAGCGGCCTCGTCGGCGCGCATCGAGGCGGTGTCGGCGTCGTAGGAGTAGTCGACGCAGTTGATCGCGAGGAACGCCTCGGTGGTGTTGTCCGCGTACCGGCCGTCCGCGTCGCGCCCGTTGTAGGCGTCCGCGTACTGGAACGCGACCGCGGGGTCGCCCCGGCGGACGTCGGCCAGCATCTCGCTCAGCGCTCCCCACGCCGTGGCGTCGTAGAGCGGGTAGACGATCGCGGTGAACAGCGTGCTCGCGCCGAGCTCACGGCCGTCGGCGGCCCGGATCGGCGAGGCGTCCACGTCATCGAGCATGCGCTTCAGCTGGGCCATCCCCGCGTCGACGGTGCCGGTGAACGGGCAGTCGTCCGAGCGGAGGCAGTCGGCGAGGTAGGCGCGCAGTGCGCTCTCGAACCCCTTCGCCTGCTCGCGCACCACGTCGAACGAGGTGGCCGCCGGATCGATCGCGCCGTCGAGGACGAGGCGGCCGACCCGGTCCGGGAACAGCCCGGCGTAGGTCGCTCCGAGGAACGTGCCGTAGGAGTAGCCGAGGTAGTGCAGCGTCTCGTCGCCGAGCGCCGCGCGCAGCACGTCGAGATCACGGGCGGCGCTCGGGGTGCCGACCTCGGGCAGCAGCGGCCCGCTGCGCTCCTGGCAGGCGGCGGCGAACGCAGCGGCGGACGTGCGCTGCGCCTGGATCCACTCGTCGCTGCCCCGCTCCCCGGGCGTGATGTCGTAGAGGTAGGAGTCGAGGCCCGCGGCGTCGAGGCAGGAGACCGCGGTGGAGGCGCCCACTCCGCGCGGATCGAAGCCGACGACGTCGTACCGGGCGGCGAGCGCGGAGTCGACCGCGTAGTCGGCGCTGTCGCGGATGAAGTCGACGCCCGACGCTCCCGGTCCGCCCGGGTTCACGAGCAGGGAGCCGATCGCCGGTCCCTTCGTCGCGGGTCGGCGCACCAGAGCGATCGACGCGGTCTCCCCCGAGGGGTCGTCCCAGTCGAGCGGGACGGTCGCGTCGGTGCAGAGAGCGCCGTCGCCGCAGTCGTCCCAGACCAGCACCTGCGAGTAGTAGCGCTCCAGGGAGTCGTCGACGGTCTGCGGATAGGGGGTGGAGGTCCGGTCGACGCTCGGGCCGGGCGCGAAGCAGCCGGTCAGGAGGGACGCGGCCGCGGCGAGCGCGACGACGACGGCCGACCGGCGCCCCCGCCTCACGCGGCCACCGGGCGGCGCGCCGCGACGACGAGCAGCGCCTCGAGAGCGAGGACCGGGGAGACGTTCGCGTCGATCCGCTGCCGGGCGGTCGCGATCGCGTCGAGGACCGCGAGCGTGCGGTCGGGCGGAGTCGCTTCGGCGAGCGCGGTCATCTCGGTCCGGACCTCCTCGTTGATGACGCCGCCGGGCGCCCCGAGCTGGAGGCGCACCACGTCGCGGTAGAGGGAGAGCAGGTCGACGAGGATCCGGTCGAGGCCGTCGCGGAGGCTCCGCGTCGCGCGTCGCTTCTGGTCCTCCTCGAGCGCCCGCAGCTGCGAGCGGAGCTGCGCGGGCACGGTGCCCCCGGGCTCGACGCCGAGCGAGCGCAGCGCCTGCTGCCGCTCGGCCTCGTCGCGCTCGAGGGTGATCGCCTTGGCGTCCTCGGTCGCGACCTCGATCATCCGCGCAGCGCCGAGCACCGCGTCCGAGACGCCGCGGAGGCGCAGGGCGATGCGGAGCGTCTCCTCGCGCCGCTCGCGCGCGTTCGCGTCGGTCGCCAGGCGGTGCGCCATCCCGATGTGGCTCTGAGCCTGGCGGGCGGCGCGCTCGGCGGTCTCGGGGTCGACCCCGTCGCGGCGCTCGAGGAGACCGGCGACGTCCTCGACGCTCGGCACGCGGAGCCGCACGGAGCGGACGCGGGAGCGGATGGTGGGGAGCAGATCGGCCTCGCTCGGGGCGCACAGGATCCAGACCGTGCGCTCCGGCGGCTCTTCGAGCGCCTTCAGCAGCACGTTGGACGTGCGCTCGCTCATCCGGTCGGCGTCCTCGATGACCATGACGCGGTAGCGCGACACCGAGGGCGAGTACTGCGAGCTGCTGACCAGCCGCCGCACCTCGTCGATCGAGATGATCACGCGCTCGGTCGTCAGCACGGCGAGGTCGGGATGGGAGCGGGCGGCGACCTGGCGGCAGTCGGGGCACTCCCCGCAGCCGCCGCGGCGGCAGAGCAGTGCGGAGGCGAACGCGTAGGCGAGGTTCGAGCGGCCGGACCCGGGAGGGCCGGTGATGAGCCAGGAGTGCGTCATCGACGACGACTCCCGGCCACGGTCGTCCCGGGGCGTCGAGGCGTCCTGCAGGGCGCCGATGGCGTGCTCCTGCCCGACGAGCTGGCTCCAGACGGTCATGCCACCAGGCTAACCGCGAGCACCGACAGCCGACGCGCCGTCGAGGAGGACGGCGACCCGTTCCCGCACCGCGGCCGCGATCTCCTCGACGGGGAGAGCGGCGTCCAGGACGAGGAAGCGCTCGGCGTCCGTCTCGGCGATCGCCAGGAACGCCTCGCGCACGCGCCCGTGGAACTCCGCCTTCTCGGCCTCCAGCCGGTCGAAGCGGGTGCGGGCCGCGTCGAGCCGGCCCCGCGCGACGGCGGGGTCGAGGTCGAGCAGGACGGTGAGGTCGGGCCTCAGGTCGCGGGTGGCCCATTCCGAGAGCCGCCGGACCTCGACGGCGTCGAGGACCCGTCCGGCTCCCTGGTAGGCGACGGAGGAGTCGATGTAGCGGTCCTGCACGACGACCTCGCCGCGCTCGAGCGCCGGTCGCACGAGCGTCCCGATGTGCTGGGCGCGGTCCGCCGCGTAGAGCAGGGCCTCGGCCCGCGGGTCGATCTCGCCGCGGTGGTGCAGAACGATCTCGCGGATCTGCAGGCCCACCTCGGTGCCTCCGGGCTCGCGGGTGCGGACGACGGTCTCGCCCCGCGTGCCCAGCCACTCCTCGAGCAGCCGGGCCTGCGTGGTCTTGCCCGCGCCGTCCCCGCCCTCGAGGGTGACGAACAGCCCGGTCACGACTCGGTCGCGTCCGACGTCTCGGCGGCGGCCGCCGCGGCCGCGCGGCTCGCGGCGGTGGCGCGGGGCGCGGCGGGCTTCTTCGCTGCGGTCGTCTTCTTGGCGGCCGCGGCCGTCTTAGCCGCCGTCGTCTTAGCCGCCGTCGTCTTAGCCGCTGTCGTCTTGGCCGCCGTCGTCTTGGCCGCCGTGGTCTTCGCCGCGGGCTTCTTGGCCGGCGCGCGCTTGGCCGGAGCCTTCTTGGCCGGGCCCTTCGCGCGCTTGTCGGCGAGCATCTGGACCGCCTGCTCGAAGTCGATCTCCTCGATCGTGAGGCCCTTGGAGATCGTGACGTTGGTCTCGCCGTCGGTCACGTAGGCGCCGAAGCGTCCGTCGCGGATCCGGATCGGCTTGCCGCTGACGGGGTCCGCCTCGAACTCCTTCAGCGCGCTCGACGCGCGTCGCGCCCCGTACTTCGGCTGGGCGAAGATCTCGAGCGCCGTCGGCAGGTCGACCTCGAAGATCTGGTCCTCGCTGGTGAGCGACCGGCTGTCGGTGCCCTTCTTGATGTACGGGCCGTACCGGCCGTTCTGAGCCGTGATCGGCTCGCCGCTCTCGGGGTCGTCGCCGACCGTGCGCGGCAGGTCGAGCAGGCGCAGCGCCGTCGCCAGGTCGATCGACGCGACGTCCATCGACTTGAAGAGGGAGGAGGTGCGCGGCTTCACGACAGCGGGCTTCTTCGCGCCGCGCTTCGCGGGCGCGCGCTCGACGACTTCCCCGGTGGCGGGATCCGCCGCGGTCTCCGGCTCCGGATCGACCTCGGTCACGTAGGGGCCGAAGCGCCCGTCCTTGACGACGACGGTCTTGCCCGAGTCGGGGTTGCTTCCCAGCACGCGGTCGGTCTGCACCGGGGCGTCGACGAGCTCCTGCGCCTTGGCGGGCGTGAGCTCGTCGGGAGCCAGCTCGAGCGGCAGGTTGACGCGACGCGGCGTCTCCTGCCCCTCCTCCTGGGCCACCTCGAGGTAGGGGCCGTACTTGCCGATGCGCAGGGTGATGTCGTCGGTGATCCGGACGGAGTTGATGCTCTTCGCATCGATCTCGCCGAGGTTGTCCACGACGTGTCGGAGCCCGGGGTGCGTGCCTCCGCCGAAGTAGAAGCGGTTGAGCCAGGCGACGCGGTCCTCCTCGCCGCCGGCGATGCGGTCGAGGTCGCCCTCCATCTCGGCGGTGAAGTCGTACTCCACCAGGTCGGAGAAGAAGTCCTCGAGCAGCCGGACCACCGAGAAGGCGATCCAGTTGGGCACGAGGGCGGTGCCGCGCGGAGTGACGTAGCCGCGGTCGACGATGGTGGAGATGATCGACGCGTAGGTCGAGGGCCGGCCGATGCCGAGCTCCTCGAGCGCCTTGACCAGGCTCGCCTCCGTGTAGCGCGGGGGCGGCGAGGTCTCGTGGCCCTTGGCCTCGACCTCGGCGACGACCAGGCTCTGGCCGACCTCGAGCACCGGCAGCTTGGCGTCCTTCTCGTCGCGGGCGCCGTGACGCTCCTCGTCGCGCCCCTCCTCGTAGGCGAGCAGGAATCCGCGGAAGGTGATGACGGTTCCGGAGGCGGTGAACTCGGCGGTCTTCGCGACGTCGCCGGCCGGCTCGGCGAGCAGCGTCACGGTGGCGGTCGAGCCCTTGGCGTCGGCCATCTGCGAGGCGACGGTGCGCTTCCAGATGAGCTCGTAGAGGCGGAGGTCGTTGCCGCGGAGGGTGCCCGAGAGCTGGTCCGGGGTGCGGAAGGTCTCGCCCGCGGGCCGGATGGCCTCGTGCGCCTCCTGCGCGTTCTTGTTCTTGCCGGAGTACAGGCGGGGCTTGTCCGGGACGGTCTCGGCTCCGTAGAGGGACGCGGCCTGAGTGCGTGCGGCGTTCAGCGCCTGCTGCGAGAGCCCGGGTGAATCGGTCCTCATGTAGGTGATGAAGCCGTTCTCGTAGAGCGACTGCGCGACGCTCATCGTCTGGCGCGCCGAGAAGCGGAGCTTGCGCGCCGCCTCCTGCTGGAGCGTGGACGTGGTGAACGGGGCGGCGGGGCGGCGCGAGTACGGCTTGGACTCGAGGTTCGAGACCCGGACCGTGGTGGCGGGGTCGCGCAGCGCCTCGGCGAGGGCACCGGCGGTGGACTCGTCGAGGACGGTGACGTCGCCCTTCAGCTGACCGCGGTCGTCGAAGTCGCGGCCGCTTCCGATCCGCTTGCCGTCGAGCCGCGCCAGGCGGGCGTCGAAGCCCGCCGCGGCGTCCGACTCGGGTGCGAGCACGGTGGCGAGGTCCCAGTAGCTCGCCGACACGAACGCCAGGCGCTCCCGCTCGCGGTCGACCACCAGGCGGGTCGCGGCCGACTGCACCCGACCGGCCGAGAGCCCGGGGCCGACCTTGCGCCACAGCACGGGCGAGATCTCGTAGCCGTAGAGGCGGTCGAGGATGCGGCGGGTCTCCTGGGCGTCGACCAGGGAGGTGTCGATGTCCCGGGTGTTGTCGCGCGCCTTCTGGATCGCGTCCTTCGTGATCTCGTGGAAGACCATGCGGTGCACGGGGACCTTGGGCTTGAGCTCCTCGAGGAGGTGCCACGCGATGGCCTCGCCCTCGCGGTCTTCATCAGTGGCGAGGTAGAGCTCGTCGGCGTTCTTCAGCGCGCGCTTGAGGTCGGCGACCGTCTTCTTCTTCTGGTCGGACACGACGTAGTAGGGCTCGAAGCCGTTGTCGACGTCGACGGAGAACTTGCCCAGCGGGCCCTTCTTCAGCTCCGGGGGGAGGTTCTTCGGCTCGATGAGGTCGCGGATGTGCCCGACGGAGGCGAGCACCTCGTAGCCGTCGCCCAGGTACTGGGCGATGGTCTTGGCTTTCGCCGGCGACTCGACGATCACCAGCTTCTTCGTGCCGGACACAGTTCTCCTCGATTGGTGCTGTCGGGTCGGACGACCAGTGGTCCGACGTCCCCTGCTGCGGGGAGACGGTGCGCGGCGACGTGGTGCGGGGAACGGCGACGCGTCCCCATCGGCGGGGGCGCCCGACAGGCACACCATACACACTGACCCCGGACGTCCTGCCCCCTCCCGAGGACACGGGGACCTCGGGAGGACGCTGGACACGGCCTCGGAGCCGCCTGCCCGGCCTGCCGTCGGCGGGGGTGACGCGCGGCGCCGATCGGCGCATGATGAGGCATGGCAACGACGCACACCACCACGACTTCCGCCTACACGGCCAAGCTCCTCGACGGACCGCTGGAGGGCAAGACCCTCCGCCGGGGATACGGCGACGATCAGGCCCCCGCCGCACGCCTCGAGATCCCCGGGGCGAGGGCGGGCTCCCGCTACATCTACCTCCTCGCCGGGGGCCTCGAGCACGACGAGGGCGCGGGCGCCCTGCCGACCGCCGCCGCGTACCGGTACCAGCGACTCTCCTCCGACTGACGCGCTCCCGCGGCGTCGTCCGAACCTCGGTCCGGACGACGCCCGCTGCTGCCTCCGCCCTCAGGGCGGCGGTCCGGCCCTCGACCGCGCCGTGAGGGAGAGCGGACCCGCGGCGACGGCCGCCTCCGTTCTCGCGACGCCGCCGTCGACGTCGCAGAGGACGAGCTCGGCGCCGTTCGCGCGGGCCACGGCGGCGGCACGTCCGCACGGATCCCCGGCCAGCAGGCCGGAGGCGACGTCGGCCGCTGCCAGGGACGAGGCGTCCGCGGCGGCGACGGCTCGCTGGTGCCCGACGACTCCTGCGCAGCCGGCGAGCACGGCGGCCGTCACCAGGATCGTGCCCGCGACGACTCCGATCGCCACGACCGCGGCCGATCCCTCCTCCTGGTCGCGGACAGCCCCGGGGAGCCGGCGGATCATCCGCCTCCGCCCAGCGCGCAGGACCGGACCGAGACCGGGAGCGACACCGCCGGGAGCGGATGCAGCCGAGCCGCGACGTCGACGCAGACCAGTCCGTCCTGCTCCCCCGCCGTGAGCGACGCCCCCGCTACCCGGGCGAGCGGCGCGTGGGGGTCGTCGCCCCGGGCCGCGGACCGGGCCGCGTCGGCCGCCGCGTCCACGAGCCGGACGTACTGCGCCGAGGCCGCCACCGATCCCAGGCACAGCGCCAGCACCGCGACCACCGCCGGGAGCACGAGCGCGAGCTCGGCAGTGGCCGAGCCCTCCTCCTGGACGAGCCGCCCGCGCAGCAGCGGAAGGCCTCTCATCCCGCCGCGGTGAGCGCGCGGGTCACCAGGTCGGTCAGGATGCTCCGCACCTCGTCGCCCTTGAGGATGACCACGAGCAGCCCGGCGAAGCCGACCGCGGCCATCGTCGCGATCGCGTACTCCGCCGTCGCCGACCCCTCCTCGTCGCCCAGAGCGCCGAGACCTCCCCACCCGGGTCGGCACCACTCGACGCGCCCCGCGGAGACGTCGATGCCCGTTCCTCCGCCGGACACCGCATCTCCGCCGCTCCTCGAGCCCCGGCTCGTTCCGGCCACACCACTTCCCGCATCCCTCCTCCTACCGAATCCTCGACTCCGGGAGACTTCCCCGCCGCTGATCGCCGTGTCACTGCTCATGTGTCCTGCTCCGTTCCGCCCCGCTCCGTGCCCCTCCTCCGAGGATCGCGGACTCCCGATCCCGCCGATCGGCCCTCCGGCCGATCCGTGGACACGCCTCCCGATCCCGCCCCTGTGGAGGAGCGGTCGACCGAATCACGCCGTCACCGAGAACGTCGAGAGCAGGACCGAGACGACCATCGGGGCCACTCCGAGCAGCAGGAACGCCGGCAGCACGCAGACTCCGAGCGGCAGCATCAGGGTCACGCCGAGCCGAGCGGCTCGCTCCCGCGCCCCGGAGGACGCCCGCGCCCGGACCAGAGCCGCCTCGCTCCGGAGCAGGCGTCCGGCCGGCACACCAGCCGCCGCGGAGAGGGCGAGCACCGGGTCCGCGTCGGAGAGCACGCGCTCGCCCGAGTCGAGCCCGCACTCGGCGAGCGCCGCCACGACCCGGGCGCGCGACGACTCGATCGAGCCGCCACCGGCCAGCGCCACCGAGAGGAGGTCGAGCGCGAGCCCGGGCGCCGGATCGGCCGGGGCCGCGCTTCGGACGAGGCGCCGCGTCCACGCGTGCGCGGCCGCCATCAACCCGGCTCCCCCGACCAGGCAGACCGCACCGGGCACCGTCCCGAGGAGCACGCCGACCACGTCGAAGCCCAGCAGCGCCCCCAGACCCAGCGCCGCCAGCGGCAGCGCGCTCACGACCCTCCCGGTGGCGGAGGGACCGGCCAGAGCCACCTCGATGTCCCGGCGGGCGCGCGCCAGCTCGCGCAGGGACTCCGCCAGCTCGCCGAGAGCGGCGGCGACCGGCGCGCCGGAGTCGGCGGCCACCCGCCACGCGGCGGCCAGCGCCGCCCACGCGGTCGCCTCACCGGTGTCCGGCGCTCGCCGTCGCGGCCGCTTCCGCTCCGAGCCGCTCCGCCGCGAAGCCGGCGTCCCGCGCAGCAGCGCCTCCGTCACGTCGCCCCCTCGGCCGGCCTCCTCCGACACCGCCCGGAGCAGTCGCCGCCGCCGCGCGTCCCCGCTGTCCGCCCCCTCCGCCCCCGCGAGATGCCCGAGGGCCGACGCGGGAGCCACTCCCGCCGCGAGGAGGACGGCCAGTCGGTGCACGACGGCCGCGACCTCGTCCAGCCCGTCCCGGCCCGTCACGCGCTCGACCTCGAGGCGCTCGGGAGCGACCCGTCCTCGACCCTCAGGCGGCCGGCCGCGTCGAGCGCGAACGTCCCGAATGCCGCCAGCCGCCGCCGCCCGTCGCGGCGCTCGAGGTGGAGCACCAGGTCGATCGCGCTGACCGTCTGGCGGGCGATCGCCTCGGGCCCGAGTCCCGCGAGGACCCCGAGCGCCTCGAGACGCGCGGGCACGTCCTCGAGGGAGTTCGCGTGGAGGGTCCCCGCACCGCCGTCGTGCCCGGTGTTCAGCGCGGACAGCAGCTCGCGCAGCTCGACGCCGCGGCACTCGCCGAGGACCAGGCGGTCCGGACGCATCCGCAGCGCCTCCCGCACGAGCCGGTCCAGCCCCACGGCACCGGCGCCCTCGAGGTTGGGCTGCCGCGCCTCGAGCGAGACGACGTGCGGATGCGCAGGCCGGAGCTCGCCGACGTCCTCGATGGCGACGATCCGCTCGGTCGGCGCCGCGCACCCGAGCAGGGCGCCGAGCAGGGTGGTCTTGCCTGATCCACCGGCTCCCGTGATCAGCAGGTTCCACCGCTCGCGGACCGCCCGGCGCAGAAGCCGCACCCCGTCGTCGTCCAGCATCCCCGCCGCCTGCAGCTCCCCGAGCGTCCAGGAGTCCGACCGCGGCACCCGCACCGACACGAGCGCTCCCCCGGTCGCCACCGGCGGCAGCACGACGTGCACGCGGACCCCGTGACGGAGCCTGACGTCCACGCACGGGGTCGCCTCGTCGACGTGCCGTCCACCGGCCGCGACCAGCGCGACGGCCAGCCGCCGTGCTCCGGCGGCGTCGAGCGTCCACTCCGGCACCCGCTCCGCACCACCGCCCCGGTCTATCCAGAGGCCCGCGCCGCCGTTCACGAAGAGGTCGGTCACCGCGGGGTCCGCGGCGTGCGGCGCGAGCAGCCCGAGACCGGCGGCGGCGGGCCGCACCGGCAGCGGGTCGCGGCGGTGCTCGGCGGGGACGAGGGGGACGAAGTCGCGGGTCATCCCGGCACGCTAGGAGCCCGTTCCGCGCGCCGGGGCGCTCCCTGCCCGATCGGAGGAGAGACGCCCGCGTCGGCGCCTGTGGAGGAACGACCCGGGCCGGACGCGCGCGCAGGGGCGGCCCGGGGCTCTCGGCAGGGAGCCGCTCCGAGGAGGGGCCCCACGGCGCAGAGAAGCCCAGTCGACGAGGAGACGTCCCGGCAACGCGGAAACGCCCCCGCGAGCAGAGCTCGAGCGGGGGCGTCCCTCCGCCGGATCCGGCGGGAAGAAGGGGGCGGCACCCATTGGGGGGAACAGGTGCCGCCTCGGCGGCGCTGGATTGGGGGGAATCACTTGCGCCGCTGGGCCGAAGTTCATTCGGCCGTATGCAACTGTAGGGGACGGATCGCGATTCGCCAAGCCCGGATCCTGTTCTCTGCGGACTCTTATCCGACACCCGCCCCGCACCCAGCTTGTGGCGCTCGGTGATCCGCGCTGGAGGCGGGCGCTACGGTGGTGCGACGCCGACCGCGCGGGCCGGCGAACGTCTCACTCGCGAAGGAGCGAATCGCAGATGTCCACTCCCCCCGACGCCCCGGCCGCCGACCGGAACGCCATCGACAACCTCCTCCACGAGACCCGCCGGTTCCCGCCGCCGGCCGATCTCGCCGCCGGAGCGGTCGCGACCGCCGCGCTCTACGACGAGGCCGCGGCCGACCGCCTCGCCTTCTGGGCCGACCGGAGCCGCGAGCTCCTGCACTGGCACCGGCCGTTCACGCGCACGCTCGACTGGAGCGAGCCCCCGTTCGCGAAGTGGTTCGACGACGGCGAGCTGAACGTGGCCTACAACTGCCTCGACCGCCACGTCCTGGCCGGCCACGGCGACCGTGTCGCCCTGCACTGGGAGGGCGAGCCCGGCGACTCCCGCTCGATCACCTACGCCGAGCTCACCGCCGAGGTGAAGCGCGCCGCGAACCTGCTCACGAGCCTCGGCGTCCGCGCCGGCGACCGCATCGCGATCTACCTGCCCATGATCCCGGAGGCGGTCATCGCGATGCTGGCCGTCGCCCGGCTGGGGGCGGTCCACTCCGTCGTCTTCGGCGGCTTCAGCGCCGAGAGCCTCCGCGCGCGGATCGACGACGCGGAGGCGACACTCGTCATCACCGCCGACGGCGGCTGGCGCAAGGGCGCCGTCTCGCCCCTGAAGCCGGCGGTCGACGCCGCGCTCGCCCTCGGCGGCGAGTCCAGCGTCCAGCACGTCCTGGTCGTGCGCCGCGGAGGCAACGAGGTCGCCTGGCACGAGGGGCGCGACCTCTGGTGGCACGAGGAGATCGTGGCGGTCGACGCCGACCACGTCGCCAAGCCGTTCCCCGCCGAGCAGCCCCTCTTCATCCTCTACACGAGCGGCACGACCGGGAAGCCCAAGGGCATCCTGCACACCAGCGGCGGGTACCTCACCCAGGTCGCCTTCACGCACCGCGCGGTCTTCGACCTGCACCCCGAGTCGGACGTCTACTGGTCGACCGCGGACGTGGGCTGGATCACCGGACACAGCTACGTCGTCTACGGCCCGCTCGCCAACGGCGCCACCCAGGTGATGTACGAGGGCACTCCCGACAGCCCGCATCCCGGCCGCTGGTGGGAGATCGTCGAGAAGCACGGCGTGACGATCCTCTACGCGGCGCCCACGGCGATCCGCTCCTTCATGAAGCTCGGCCGGCAGATCCCGCAGCGCTTCGACCTCTCGAGCCTGCGCCTGCTCGGATCGGTCGGCGAGCCGATCAACCCGGAGGCGTGGGTCTGGTACCGCGACGTCATCGGCGGCGGCCGCACCCCCATCGTCGACACCTGGTGGCAGACCGAGACCGGCGCGATGATGGTGTCCCCCCTGCCCGGGGTGACGACTCTCAAGCCCGGGTCCGCGCAGGTCGCTCTGCCGGGGATCTCGATCGACGTGGTCGACGACGCCGGGACGCCGGTCGGCGCCGACGAGGGCGGACTGCTCGTGATCACCGAGCCCTGGCCGGCGATGCTGCGCGGCATCTGGGGCGACCCGGAGCGCTACGTCGATACCTACTGGTCGAAGTTCGGCGACCGCTACTTCGCGGGCGACGGAGCGCGTCGCGACCAGGACGGCGACCTCTGGCTCCTGGGGCGCGTGGACGACGTGATGAACGTCTCCGGCCACCGCCTCTCGACGGCCGAGATCGAGTCGGCCCTCGTCTCGCACCCGGTCGTCGCCGAGGCGGCCGTCGTGGGAGCCGCGGACGAGACCACCGGCCAGGCCGTGGTCGCATTCGTGATCGCGAAGGCGAGCCAGGCCGAGGCGCTGGCCCACGGACACGACGAGCTCGAGGCCACCCTGAAGGCGCACGTCGCCGAGCACATCGGCGCAATCGCCCGCCCGAAGCGGATCTTCGTGGTGCAGGAGCTGCCCAAGACCCGCTCGGGGAAGATCATGCGCCGGCTGCTGCGCGACGTGGCGGAGGGACGTGCCGTGGGCGACACGACGACGCTCGCGGACACGCAGGTGATGGCGGTGATCTCCTCCGCGATCGCCGCGGACTGACCGGGCGCCGCCCCCTCCCGCCGCGTGGGCCGGAGGGGGCGGTGCGTCAGTCGAAGGCGACGATCAGCTCGACCTCGACGGGAGCGCCGAGGGGCAGCTCCGCCACCCCGACGGCCGAGCGCGCGTGACGGCCGGGCTCGCCGAACACGTCGCCGAGCAGCTCCGAGGCGCCGTTGATCACGCCGGGCTGCCCGGTGAAGCCGGAGGCGGACGCGACGAAGCCGGTGAGCTTCACGATCCGCGTCACCCGGTCGAGCGATCCGATCGCGTCGGCGACGGCCGCGAGCGCGTTGAGGGCGCAGGTGCGGGCCAGCTCCTTCGCCTGCTCGGGCGACACCTCGGCGCCGACCTTGCCGACCAGCGGCAGAGCGCCGTCGACGAAGGGGATCTGCCCGGCCGTGTAGACGAGGCCGCCGTGCACGACGGCGGGGACGTAGGCGCCGGCGGGGACCGCCACGGCGGGCAGCTCGACGCCGAGCTCCGCGAGACGCTCGGCGATCACGCGCCGGCCTCGGCGACGGGGCGCTTGAGGTACGCGACGAGGCCGCCCTCGGGACCGGTCACGATCTGGACCAGCTCCCAGCCCTCGGATCCCCAGGTGTTCAGGATCGCCGTGGTGTTGTGGATCATCAGCGGGGTGGTGATGTACTCCCAGCGCGGGACGGACATGGCTCTCCTCGGGTGCGGCCGGTGCGGGACGACTGCTGAGCGCCGCGCGTCGGCGGGATGAGCGCCGCGGCTCGTCCGAGCGCGGCGACTACGCTGATTCTATGTCGGGGCAGGGCGGGACCAGAGTCGTGAAGACCATCGGGGGCGCCGTCGGCGGTCTGATCGGCATCGTCGCCATGAGCGTCGTCGCGGGAGTCCTGGTGGCCGCCTCGGTGACGCCGGCGATCGCGCTGAGCGGGATGGCCGCCGGCAACACGGTGGAGATGTTCGACAACCTCCCCGAGTACCTCGAGATCGGCACGCTCGCCGAGAAGAGCGACGTGTACGCGAAGGACTCCTCCGGCGGCGACGTGCTGCTCGCCTCCTTCTACGCCCAGAACCGCGTCGAGGTGGGCTGGGACGAGATCTCGCCGTTCGTGAAGGACGCCGTGGTCGCCTCCGAGGACCCCCGCTTCTACGAGCACGGCGGCATCGATCTGCTCGGCACCGTCCGCGCGGCTGCGACGACGGCCATGGGCGGGGACGTCCAGGGCGGCTCCTCCATCACGCAGCAGTACGTCAAGAACGTGCTCGTGCAGAAGGCGGAGGCGCTCAGCGATCCGATCGAGCGCGACGCGGCCTACCGCGAGGCCACGGAGACCACTCCGGAGCGCAAGGTCGCCGAGATGCGGCTCGCCATCGGGCTCGAGAAGGAGTATCCGAAGAACGACATCCTGCTGGGCTACCTCAACATCGCCCTGTTCGGCGGCACCGTCTACGGCGTCGAGGCGGCCGCCCGCTACTACTTCGGAGTGAGCGCGAAGGACCTCTCGCTCGCGCAGTCCGCCGCACTCGTCGCGATCGTGAACAACCCCGAGAAGTTCCGCTTCGACCGGCCCGGCGACCCGGCGAACCCCGCCGCGGAGGGCTACCCGCAGACCCGGGACCGGCGCGACTACATCGTCACCCGCATGGACCTCGAGTCGAAGGTGACGTCCGAGCAGGCGCAGGCGGCCGTCGCCGAGCCCGTGACGCCAGACATCACCGAGCCGAGCACCGGCTGCCAGACGGCCGGAGTCGCGGCCTTCTTCTGCGACTACGTCACCTGGGTCATCAAGAACGACGACGCGTTCGGTGCGAGCCAGGACGAGCGCGACGCCACCTTCAAGCGCGGCGGCTACCGGATCTACACGACACTCGATTCCGACCTGCAGCAGGCCGCCGTCTCGGCCACCGACGACTGGGTGCCCAAGTCGATGGCGAACGTGAACATCGGCAGCGCGAGCGTCTCGGTCGAGGTCGGCACCGGCCGGATCCTCGCGATGACCCAGAACAAGGACTACTCCAACGATCCGGACCTGACGGGCCCCAACTACACGAGCGTCAACTACAACACCGACTTCGGGTACGGCGGCTCCTCGGGATTCCAGGTCGGCTCGACCTACAAGGTGTTCACCCTCGCGGAGTGGCTGCAGGAGGGGCACTCGCTCGGCGAGAGCGTCGACGGCACCCGCCGCGCCTACACGACCTTCCGTGACAGCTGCGAGCCCGACGGCGTCTACTACGGCGAGTCCTGGAACCCCGGGAACGACGAGGGCGGCAACGGAGGAGTGACCACGGCCCTGCAGGCGACGACCGGCTCGATCAACACCTCGTTCGCCGCCATGGCCCAGCAGCTGGACCTCTGCGGCATCCGCAACACGGCGCTGGCGATGGGCGTGCACCGTGCCGACGGGACCGAGCTGCAGAAGCTCGCGCCGACCATCCTCGGCACCAACGAGATCGCTCCGCTCACGATGGCCACGGCCTTCGCCGGCTTCGCGAACAAGGGCACCGTCTGCACGCCCATCGCGATCGACCGGATCGTCGACCGCACGGGCGCGGACGTCGCGCCGCCCGCCTCCGAGTGCAGCCAGGGGATGTCCGAGGAGGTGGCCGCGACCGCCGGCTACGCCCTGCAGCAGGTGGTGACGGGCGGCACCGGCGCCCCCTCCAACCCCCGCACCGGGGTGCCGCACATCGGTAAGACCGGCACCACGGACGACGCGCTGCACACGTGGATGGTCGGCGCGAGCACCGAGGTCGCCACCGCCACCTGGGTCGGCAACGTGACCGGCTTCACCTCCATGCGCGGATTCAGTCTCAACCGGGTGAACGCCGGGCAGGTGCGCCACCAGATCTGGCCGCGCATCATGCGCGTCGCCGACGCGAAGTACGGCGGGACGGCGTTCCCGGCTCCCGTCCGCTCGCTCGTCGACGCTCCGCAGGAGGCCGTGCCCCAGGTCACCGGCCAGAGCCCCTCTGCGGCGGCCGCACGACTGCGCTCCGTCGGCTTCACGGTCCGCGTCGACACTTCTCCGGTCCCCTCCGACCGCCCGGCAGGGACGGTCGCGCAGACGAACCCTCCCGCCGGGTCGCGCGTCTCCCGGGGCGCGGAGATCACCCTGCAGATCAGCGCCGGACCGGGCGCCCCGCCCCGCGCGGGCTGAGCCCCTGCACCCCCGGCTGCTCCCGAGGGAGCGTCCGGCAGAATGAACGCGGCCGCGCTCGCGGCCGACGTGCGAGAGAAGGACCCATGACCGGACGCACCCGTCGCCCCCTCACCACCGCCCTTGCGACCGTCGCCGCGGCCGGAGCCGTCGCCGCGGCCTGGGGCATCGGCGTCGAGCGGACGTTGTTCACCGTCCGGCGCACGTCGTTCCCGGTGCTGCCCGCGGGTTCCGAGCCGATCCGCGTCCTGCACGTGTCTGACCTGCACATGGCCCCGTGGCAGACGAAGAAGCAGGAGTGGATCCGCTCGCTCCTCGCCCTGGCGCCCGACGTCGTGGTCGACACCGGCGACAACCTCGGCCACCGCGACGGCGTGCTCGGCATCCGCCGGGCTCTGGAGCCCTTCGCCGGGATCCCCGGCGCCTTCGTCAACGGGTCCAACGACTACTTCGGCCCTCGGATCAAGAACCCGCTCCGCTACTTCGTCGGCCCCTCCAAGAACCCCAAGCAGCACGAGGCCGATCTCGACACCGACGGGCTGACCGGCTTCTTCTCGGACGGGCTCGCCTGGGTGGACCTCAACAACCGTGCCGAGAGCATCACGGTGAAGGGGACGCGCATCGAGTTCTTCGGCGTCGACGACCCGCACATCGGCCTCGACCGCATCGACCTCGTCGCCGGAGCCGTGGACGAGCTGCGCGGCGCGGAGGACGGACCGGCCGGGGTCAGCATCGGCGTGGCGCACGCGCCCTACCAGCGCATCCTCGACGACTTCGTCGCCCGCGGCGCCGAGGTGATCCTCGCCGGGCACACGCACGGCGGGCAGGTCTGCGTCCCGGGCTTCGGCGCCCTCGTCACCAACTGCGACATCCCGCGCGACAAGGTCGCCGGCTCGACGACGTGGGACAACGGACTGCGCAGCTCGTACCTCAACGTGTCCGCCGGAGTCGGCACCTCGATCTACGCACCGGTGCGCTTCGCCTGCCGGCCCGAGGTGACCCTCGTCACGCTCACTCCGGCGGCCTGACGAGGGGTGTCCGACGGCGGTCCGGAAATCGGCTACTATTGTCGAGGCTCGTGAGCGGTTCTCCGTGATGAGCACACCGGGGTGTGGCGCAGCTTGGTAGCGCGCCTCGTTCGGGACGAGGAGGTCGTGGGTTCGAATCCCGCTACCCCGACCGGTGAGAAGCCCGGCCAGGATCGATGATCCGGCCGGGCTTCGTCGTTCCCGGGGCGTTCTCGGAATTCTGCTGTGGCGGGGCTCGCCCGCGGGCGGATGCTCGCCCGGATCGGAGCCGGGTCGTCGACGGAGCCGGCCCGATCACCGCCCTGCGCTCTCCGGCTCGAGCACCCCTGTCGGCGTCCCGAGCGTCCTGCGCACGGCCGTGCCTCCAGCCCACTCCCCCGCGCCTCCCGGCCCGATCCCAGCAGCCGGGAGCGAGACTGTTCTTCCGCCGTCGTCGCCGCCTCCGCCCGACGACCGACGAGAGGAGCACCGTGACCCGGTCGCTCACCCGCCTCACCCTCGCCATCGGCGTGCCCTACGTGGTCGCGCTCGCAGCGATCGCCTTCTGGCCGACGCCCGTCGATGCGGGAGTGCGGGGGGATCTCGGCCGGGTGACCTCCTGGTTCGCCCGGCACGGCCTCCCGATGGTCGACTACGCGTTCATCGAGTCGACCGCCAACATCGCCCTGTTCGTGCCCCTGGGGCTGCTCCTGGCCCTCAACCTGCGGCTCCGGAGGGCGTGGGTCGCTGTGGCCGTCGGCGCCGTCGTGAGCTCGCTCATCGAGGCGGGCCAGCTGCTCTTCCTCTCGGCGCGCTTCGCGACCGTCGAGGACGTCGTGATGAACACCTCCGGCGCCCTCCTCGGCGCGGTCGCCGGCGTCCTGCTCCGGATGGTCGTCCGCGCACGACGACGCCGGAGGGCGGCGGAGTGGGACGACGCCTTCGCGCACATCCCCCTCCGCGGCACCTCCGGCGTCGTGGCGGACCAGCCGAGCCGCGTCCGCTGAGACGACGGCTCTGCCGCGTCAGCGGCCGAGGCCGCGGTACTCCCAGCCGGCCGCACGCCAGGCGGCGGGGTCGAGGCAGTTGCGACCGTCGACGAGGAAGGTGTTGGCCACCTTCGCCGCCGTGGCCGCGGGGTCGAGGGCGCGGAACTGCTTCCACTCCGTCACGACGACCACGGCGTCGGCACCGGCCAGCGCCTCGTCGACGTCGGTCGTGTAGGTGATCTCGGGGTAGCGGCGGCGCGAGTTCTCGATCGCCTCGGGGTCGGTCGCGACCACGGTCGCACCGAGGTCGTGCAGGCGAGCGGCGACGTCGAGCGACGGCGAGTCGCGGATGTCGTCCGACTCCGGCTTGAACGCCAGACCGAGCACCGCGATGCGGCGGCCCTCGACGGAGCCGCCCAGGCCCTCGGTGACGAGGTCGACGACGCGCTGACGGCGACGCAGGTTGATCGCGTCGACCTCTTTGAGGAAGGCGACGGACTCGCCGACGCCGAGCTCGTCGGCGCGGGCCGAGAAGGCGCGGATGTCCTTCGGGAGGCAGCCGCCTCCGAAGCCGATGCCCGCGTTCAGGAAGCGGCGGCCGATCCGCACGTCGTAGCCGATCGCGTCGGCGAGCTGCGTGACGTCCGCGCCGGTGACCTCCGCGATCTCGGCGATCGCGTTGATGAACGAGATCTTGGTCGCGAGGAAGGCGTTGGCCGAGACCTTCACCAGCTCGGCGGTGGCGTAGTCGGTGACCACGAGCGGGGTCTCGGCCGCGAGCGCCGTCGCGTAGACCTCGTCGAGGGTCGCCTTCGCCGCTGCTCCAGCCTCGCCTGCGGGCACGCCGTAGACGAGGCGGTCGGGGCTGATCGTGTCCTTCACGGCGAAGCCCTCGCGGAGGAACTCGGGGTTCCAGGCGAGGGTCGCACCGGAGGAGGCGATGCGGTCGGCCAGGCGGGCGGCGGTGCCGACGGGGACGGTCGACTTGCCGACGACGAGGGAGTCCGCCTCGAGGTAGGGCAGGAGACCGTCGATCGCCGAGTCGACGTAGGTCATGTCCGCGGCGTTCTCGCCCGGCTTCTGCGGGGTGCCGACGGCGACGAAGTGCACGGCCGCACCGGCGGCGTCGGCCATGTCGGTCGAGAAGCGCAGACGCCCGGAGGCGACGCCGGAGGACAGCAGCTCCGGGAGGCCGGGCTCGAAGAACGGCGCGGTGCCGGCCGCCAGGGCGTCGATCTTCTTCTGGTCGACGTCGATGCCGATGACGTCGTGGCCGAGCTCGGCCATGGCGGCAGCGTGGACGGCACCGAGGTAGCCGCAGCCGATGACAGAAAGCTTCACAGGGGTTCTCCGAATCGTGGCGGGTTCGTGTCGCGGTCGCGACGGTGAGGAGGAGCGATGCGATGCGGCGAGGCGTCAGCGCGCCCGCAGACGCGCGACTACCGCCGCGCCAATGCTCTCAGATCACGGGAGAGGTCGGCGACAGCCGCCGCGATCTGCGCCGCCACGCGCTCGTGCACGGCCTCGCTGCGGCCGATCGGGTCCTCGATGTCGTCGCCGCCCTCGCCCC
Organism: Rathayibacter sp. AY1B4; assembly: GCF_002932815.1. NCBI lineage: Bacteria > Bacillati > Actinomycetota > Actinomycetes > Micrococcales > Microbacteriaceae > Rathayibacter > Rathayibacter sp. AY1B4. The sequence continues at coordinate 106,333 of NZ_PSWN01000010.1, forward strand.
GCGGGGCGCGCCCGCGGTGGGCGGCGGCGAGCCGCACGACGGCGCGGAGCCGCGCGGCGGGGTCCTCCACCGTCGGCAGCGGCACCTCCCGCAGCACGAACGGCAGCACGCGGGCGAACTCGAGCAGCGTGAAGCCGCGGAGGAGGAGCGACGGGAAGCGCCGGGAGGCGTCGACCAGGTGGTCGCGCGTCATCGTGAGCAGGAGGTCGGCGTCGCCGACGATCGCGTCGCCGAGCACCGCGCTCGTGTGCGCGGCCGGGTCTCCCCCGTGCTGAGCCGAGAAGCGGGCCGAGACCGGGTCCATCGGCAGTCCGTCGCGCGTCCTCACTCCGGCGCTCGTGAACGCGAAGAGCGGACCTCCCGCGGGTGAGGTCGCGTCGGCGAGTGCGGCGCGCAGCAGCTGCTCCGCCATCGGCGACCGGCAGATGTTGCCGGTGCAGACCGAGAGCACGGTGAAGACGGGCGCGGCGGAGGCGGCGACCGGTTCGTCCGGTCGCCAGCTCCGGCGGGCGGGGCGGGCGGAGTCGTCTCCCGGGAAGATCATCGCGGGGCGCTCAGGCCGAGGTCGACGCGGGCTCGGGCTCGACGGCCGTGTCCGGGCGGGCACCCGATCGCTCGGAGCCGTAGTAGCTCGTGTAGTAGTAGCCGTAGCCCCGGCCGACCTGGCCGCGCGCGGGCACGCGGTTGAGGATCACGCCGAGGGTGTGGCCGCTGACCCGCTCGAGGTTCTGGATCGCCTTGCCCAGCTCGTCGGTCGTCGTCCTGCCCGCGGAGATGACCACGAGCGCGCCGTCGGTGCGGGCGGTGAGGATGGCGCCGTCCGTGACGGGCAGGAGCGGCGGCGCATCGACGATCACGATGGCCTCGCGAGCGATCTCGTGCAGGAGGATGTCCATGCCGTTGGAGCCGAGCAGCTCGGACGGGTTCGGCGGGATCGACCCGGCTCCGAGTACCCAGAGGTTGCCGGACGGGCCCCACGGCTGCAGGACGTCCTGCAGTTCCGCCTTGCCGATCAGCAGGTCGGTCAGTCCGACGCCGGGAACGAGGCCGAACGACTTGGCGACGGTGGGCTTGCGGAGGTCGCCGTCGACGACGACGGTGCGCTGACCGGAGGCGGCGAGCGTCACCGCGAGGTTCGCGGTCACCGTCGACTTGCCGTCCGAGGGCAGCGGGCTCGTCACGACGATGATGCGCGGCGGGCTGTCGATGTTCATGAACTGCAGGTTCGTGCGGAGCTCGCGCAGCGCCTCGGCGAGTGCGTGCTTGCCGTCGGCCTTGATGTAGTCGGTCGTGTCGGCCTCGGGGACGATGCGGTTGGTCTCGCTGAGGCGCTTGTCGACGGGGAGGGTGCCGACCACGGGGAGGTCGAACAGGCGCTCGACCATCTCGGCGGTGCGGATGCGCCGGTCAAGCGTGTTGCGGACGAACGCGTAGACGAGGCCGAGGACGAGGCCCGCGAGCGCGCCGACCGCGAGGACGAGGCGCAGGTTCGGGAACGCCGGCGAGGACGGGAGCGCCGCGGTCTGCAGGACGGTGAGGGAGACCGTGTCGCCGACGCCCGTCTCCTGGTTGACCTGCTGCACCTTGGTGGCGATGGCCGCGACCCAGGCGTCGGCGAGCTTCTGCGCGCCCTCGGGGGTGGAGGCGGTGGCGCTGACCTTCATCACCGGGGCGACCGTGTCGGCCTGCACCGCGATCGCCGAGATCAGCGTGGCGGGCGAGACATCGAGGCCGAGGCTGTCGATCGCGATCTGCGCCACGTCGCGCGAGGTGGCGATCGGGACGTAGGTGGCGAGGCTCGACTTGGCGACGGACTGCGCGATCTGCTGCGTGTAGATCGCCTGGCTGTCGTCGGCACCGGTGGTGGCGACGGAGACGAGGCCCTGCGAGTCGGCGACGTACCGCGGCTTCTGCGTCAGCGACCAGCCGAAGGCGACGAGAGTGCCGAGGAGGATCGCCGCGACGATCGGGATCCAGTGGTCGCGCAGGAGCCGGAGGACGTCTCGAAGTTCCACAGAGTCAGATTTCCTTCGCTGGTACGGATCACGCGGCGGGCGCCGGAGACGGGTTCTTCCGAATTCTGACACAGCGCTTCCGCGCCCTCGGCGCCAGGCGCGTCAACCGTGCCACCCGTCGGGGGTGGGCTCCGGCGGAGTCCCTCTCGTGATCACTCCGAGGCCCTCGAGCTCGACGACCGCCGACTCGACGACCGCCTCCGCATCGACGCCGGCGGGCGGCGGGCCCGCCTCCTCGAGCACCGCGGCGACGAGACCGGGCAGATCGGAGCCCCGGCCGGCGTGCCGCCAGATCGTCGGGCCGATGCCGGACAGGCGCACGAGGGTGCCGCCGCAGAACACGAGCAGCTGGCCGTCGGCGAGCTCCACCGCGTCGTCCGCAGGGGTGCGCAGGACGGTGCCGGGCAGGGCTTCGCCCACAGGGTCGAGCTGCACGGAGACCACCTCGGACCAGGCGGACGGGGCCTCGGCGCCGAGGGACGCGAAGACCTCCTCGACCAGGTGCACCACGCTCGCGGCCTCGGAGTAGACCAGTCGCCGGACGCCGCCCAGCGCCGAGAGGGTGCGGACGAGATCGGCGATCGGCCGCGGGCGGGCCGAGAGGTAGGAGGTCTGCGGCACCAGGTCCTCGATCGCGTCGACCGGGTCGACGTGCTCGAGGAAGGGCCTCCCGACGCCGTCGCGGCGCTCGAGCAGGAGGACTCCCGCCAGCCGCAGGGGCGCCTCCGGGACCGGTCGGAGGGCGAGCGACCCGGGGGCCAGCTGCGCCTTCGGCGCCGATCCGGTCAGCGGCTTCACCGACAGCGGCTTGGGATAGGGCAGGACGCGCCCCTCCGGGGTCACGCCGACCGTCTCGTCGGTGACGTAGCCGAAGCGGGACCCGAGCGTCCGGGCGATGGTGGTCTTGCCGGTCCCGGAGGCGGCGACGAAGGCCAGCACGCGGCCGGACTCGTCGGAGATCCCGCAGGCGTGGAGCATCAGCAGGTCGGCGCGCCGGGCGCCGATCGCCTCGAGGGTCAGGGTCGAGGTCAGGGACTCCTCGAGCTGCGCGAGCGTGGCGCTCGAGACCCGGGGCGAGCCGTCGACCGGGACGGAGGGATCGTGCCCCACCTCGGCGAGGACGTCGCGTGCTCCCGCGTCGGGCTCGGACGCGCAGGCGGCCCAGCTGTCGGCGATCCGCGCCGCGTCCTCGTCGCCGACGCCGCGTCCGAAGACCACGCGGAACGGGGTCTCGAGGACCGAGACGGACAGGCTGCGGGGCTCGGCGCCCCTCCCCCCGGCGATCAGTACGCCCCGTCCCGGGCGAGGACGGCGCGCGCGGTCTTGAAGAGGATCACGATGTCGCCGGTCATCGACCAGTTCTCGACGTAGTACAGGTCGAGGCGGACGGTGTCCTCCCACGAGAGGTTCGAGCGTCCGCTGACCTGCCAGAGCCCGGTGATGCCGGGCTTCATCAGGAAGCGGCGGTGCACGTGCTCCTCGTACTGCTCGACCTCGCGGGCCAGCGGCGGGCGGGGGCCGATCAGGGACATGTCGCCGCGGAAGACGTTCAGGAACTGGGGCAGCTCATCGAGGCTGAAGCGCCGGAGGATCGCGCCCACCCGGGTGACGCGCGGGTCCTTCGCCATCTTGAAGAGGATCGAGTTCCCCTCCGCACGCTGCTGCGACGCGAGAGCCGCCAGTCGCGCCTCCGCGTCGACGACCATCGAGCGGAACTTCAGCATCTCGAAGGTCGCGCCGTTCAGACCGATGCGCTCCTGCCGGAAGAGCACGGGCCCGGGGCTGGTGACCTTGACCAGCACGGCGACGACGACGAGCACCGGCGCGCTGAGGATGATCAGCATGGTCGACGCGAGGATGTCGAAGAGGCGCTTGGCGAACCGCTGGCGGCCGTCGAAGCGCGGGGTCTCGACGTGGATCAGCGGAAGGCCCGCGACGGGGCGGGTGTGGATGCGCGGACCGCCGATGTCGGTGAGGCTCGGCGCCACGACGAGGTGCTCGCGCCCGGGCTCGAGCGTCCAGCTCAGCTCGCGGATCCGCTGCGGCGCCAGCTCGTCGGAGCTCGTGACGACCACCGTGTCGGCGCCGGTGGCGTCCATCACGGCGCGGACGCCGTCGATCCCGGTGAACCCGTGGACCGCGAGGCCCGAGAGCTCCTGCTCGCTCCGCAGCGCGTCCGCACCGCCGACCGAGGTCGAGACGGCGCCGACGAGCTTGTAGCCGGCCTCGGTGCCGCGGCGCAGCTCGCGTGCGGTGTGCAGGACGCTCGCGCGGGAGCCGAGGAGCACGACCTGGCTCGAGAAGCGGCCCGCCCGGCGCTGCCGGGTGAGCCAGGAGCGCCAGACCAGGCGGCCGACGCAGATCAGCACGATCCCGGCGGGGAACGCCGTGATGATGTAGCCGCGCGCCAGCAGGATCTGGAGCAGGTAGGCGATGATCGCGACGATGCCGAAGAGCCAGATGGAGGCGTCGACGACGCGGCGGTACTCGACGTATCCGGTGCCGACGATCCGGCGGTCGCGCGTGTCGAAGACCTGGAGGGCGAGGAGCCAGCCGACCGACAGGGCGACGGACACCCAGGTGTAGCTGACCGCGATGTCGGCGGGGTTCTTGAACCCCAGGTCCGAGTTCAGGTTCAGGTCGAACCAGAAGAGCTGCGTGCCGAAGACGGAGAGGACGATCGCGACGACGTCCGTGATGAGCAGCCGTCGCCGGTAGTCCTGCTCCCACGACGGCCGACGCCTCAGCGGTGCCCCTTGCGCCGTCATCGTTTCCCCCGACCTTTCCTGCTGCTTCGAAAGGCGTAATTCCGTTTCCGGTGTTGTCACGTCGTCAGGCTACCCACTTCCTCGTTTCGGAGGGGTGTCGCGCCGGTGAGGAACGCTCGACCGGTCACCCGCGGAGCCGGCCGCGGCTCTCCTGGAGGTAGCACGCGCCGCACAGCGACTCGTAGGTGACCGCCGTTCCGTCGATCGCGACCTGATCGCCGTCGAACACGAAGCGGCCGTCCACGACGCGCCCGTTGAAGATCGCTTTGCGCCCGCACCGGCAGATCGTCTTCAGCTCCTCGAGGCTGTGGGCGATCTCCAGGAGCCGCCTGCTTCCCGGGAACGCGGCGGTGCGGAAGTCCGTGCGGATGCCGTACGCGAGGACGGGCACGTTCTCGAGGATGGCGATCCGGAGCAGATCATCGACGTGCGACTCCGGCAGGAACTGCGCCTCGTCGACGAGCAGAGCACTCACGTCGCGCTTCGACTCGGCCAGCACGCGGGCCCGGGCGGCGGTGAAGACGGCCACCGGGTCCCCGTCGGGCTCGAACAGGATGTCCACCGGACGGGTCACGCCGAGCCGCGACACGATCAGCTCCTCGCCCTTCGTGTCGACGGCCGGCTTGGCCAGCAGCACCCGGTGCCCGCGCTCCTCGTAATTGTGCGCGGCCTGCAGGAGCGACGTGCTCTTCCCGCTGTTCATCGCTCCGTAGCGGAAGTACAGCTTGGCCATCAGGTCTCCTCGGGGCGGGTCCGGAGGCGGGGCCCCCGGGGTGAGCAGGGGCCGGTCACGGGAGGAACCCGTCCTCGCCGGCGCGGCGGATCAGATCGGCCCGGCGGCTCGCGGGCCTGCCGACGGCGACGTACTTGCGGCGCACGCGCTGCAGGTAGGTCTTCGCGGTCTCGAACTGCACGTTCATCTTGGCGGCGACCTCGGGGGTGCTCGATCCGGACGCGTAGAGACGCAGCGCCTCCAGCTCGCCGGCGCTGAGCCGTGGGCGCTGCTGCGCCGCGACTCCGGACGGCAGGGGCCGCCACTGCGCGGACGAGACGTCGGCAGAGCGCATCTCGAGAGCGGCGCGGGTCTGCTCCATCACCTCGGCGAGCGGGCGCGACTTCGCCAGGTGCCGCACCGCTCCGGCCTTCAGGGCGCGCTCGCGGACCTCGTCGTCCTCGCTCGCGGAGAGCGCCACGACCGCGGCTCCGGCCGCCCGGCAGGTCCGGATCCGCGCCTCGATCGAGATCGGCTCGCGCAGCTCGACGTCCATCACGACCACCTGGGTGGGGAAGACATCGCTCGTCACCAGGTCGTGCCAGGTGGAGGCGGCCACGACGACCTCGAAGTCCGGGGCGTGGGTGCGGATCCACGCGCTCGTCGCCGCGAGCAGGTCCTCGCGCGGGTCGAGCAGGCCGAGCCGGACCGCACGGGGTGCCGCGTCGCGGGCGCTCCGGGCGGAGGAGCCCGAGGGCTCACCGGAGCGGGTGACCATGCGGACGATCCTAGCCGCGGCCGGGCCCGCCCCCGGCTCAGAACAGCGTCGGCTGCCCGACGCCGGGCAGGATCGCAGCGCGCTCCGGCCCGAGCTCCCCGACCAGCAGCCCGTCGTGCTGGAGGGAGCGCCGCTCGCCGCCGAGGGTCCGCAGCGTCCCGAGCGAACCGAGGGCGGAGGACTTGACGGAGCCGGTGGCCGGGTCCTCCTCGCCGCGCTCGAGCCCGTGGGCGCGCATCAGCGGGCGGATGCGCGCCGAGAGCCAGCGCCGGTACTCGAGAGGCGCGTAGGCGTCGCGGCCCGGGTAGAGCGCTCGGTACTTGTCGACCAGCTCGGGGTGCTCCTGCCCGAGCCACTGCAGGAACCACTCCTTCACCCCGGGCTTGAGGTAGAGAGTCGAGTACATGATCGTGCTGGCGCCCGCCTCGCGGCAGGCCCGGAGCGACTCGTCGAGGTGCGCCCGGGTGTCGGTGAGGAACGGCAGGATCGGCATCAGGAACACCGAGCAGTCGAAGCCGGCCTCCCGTGCCGCGGTGACCGTCGCCAGCCTGGCCGCCGCAGTCGGCGCACCCGGCTCGACGGAGCGCTGGAGGCCCTCGTCGTAGACGGCGATCGACACTCCGAGGTCGACCGGGACGTGCTCGGCGGCCTCGCGGAGCAGCGGCAGGTCTCGCCGCAGCAGCGAGCCCTTCGTGAGGATCGAGATCGGGGTGCCCGAGGCGGCGAGCGCGGCGATGATGCCCGGCATCAGCCGGTAGCGGCCCTCGGCGCGCTGGTACGGATCGGTGTTGGTGCCGAGTGCCACGGGGTGCCGCTCCCAGCTCGGCTTGGCGAGCTCCCGGGTGAGGACCTCGGCTACGTTCACCTTCACGACGATCTGCGAGTCGAAGTCGCGGCCGCCGTCGAACTCGAGGTACTCGTGCGTGGGCCGGGCGAAGCAGTAGGTGCAGGCGTGGGTGCAGCCGCGCATCGGGTTGATGCTCCAGCCGAACGGCATCTTCGAGGAGGTGTGCACGCGGTTGAGCGCCGACTTCGCGAGCACCTCGTAGAAGGTGATGCCCTCGAACTCCGGCGTGCGCACCGTCCGCACCAGGTCTGTGAGCTTGACGAGCCCGGGCAGCGCGGCCTCGTCGGCCGTGCCGATCGACTGCCCGCTCCACCTCATGGAGCCATTAGAACATACGTTCGAGCGGGTCGCAGCCGATCAGACCGAGGCGGACAGCTCCAGCGTCTCGGCGGTCGCGGTGACCGTCTGCTCGGCCTTCTCGGGCGCGTCGTTGAGTGTCGAGCCGTAGCTCGGCACCAGCGCGCGGATCCGCGGCTCCCAGGCCTTCATCCGGTCGGGGAAGCACTTCTGCACGATGTCGAGCATGATCGGCACGGCGGTCGAGGCTCCGGGCGAGGCGCCGAGCAGGCCGGCGATCGTGCCGTCCCCTCCGGTGATGACCTCGGTGCCGAACTGCAGCACGCCGCCCTTCTTCTCGTCCTTCTTCATCACCTGGACGCGCTGGCCGGCGGTGATCAGGTACCAGTCCTCGTCGCGGGCGGTGGGCAGGAACTCGCGCAGGGCCTTCATCTTCTTGCCACGGCCGGCGAGCACCTCGCCGATCAGGTACTTCATCAGGTCGAGGTTGTCGCGGGCGACCGCGAGCATCGGGCCGATGTTGTGCGGCCGGATCGACAGGGGCAGGTCGAGCCACGAGCCCCGCTTCAGGAACTTGGGCGTGAAGCCCGCGTAGGGGCCGAAGAGGAGGGACGACTCGCCGTCGACGACGCGCGCATCGAGGTGCGGCACCGACATCGGGGGCGCGCCGACCGCAGCCTTGCCGTAGACCTTCGCCTTGTGCCGGGCGACCAGCTCGGGGTTGTCGGTGCGGAGGAACTGGCCCGAGATCGGGAAGCCTCCGAAGCCCTTGATCTCGGGGATGCCCGACTTCTGCAGGAGGTGCAGCGCACCGCCGCCGGCGCCGACGAAGACGAAGCGGGCGGTCACCGACTGGGGCGTGCCTCCGACGACCTGCTTGAGGTCGAGGCGCCAGGTGCCGTCCTTCTGCCGGGTGATGTCGGTGACCTCGCGGCCGGTGTCGAGCGTGCCGCCGTGGGCGACGACGTGGTCGAACAGCTGGTGGGTCAGCGAGCCGAAGTCGACGTCGGTGCCGGCCGGCATGCGCGTCGCCGCGTAGGGGCCGCCGCCGGCGGGACGCTGCTCCATCAGCAGGGGCGCCCACTCGTGGATGGTCTTGACGCTCTCGGTGAACTCGATGCCGGCGAACAGCGGCTGGTCCTTGAGCGCCTCGTAGCGCTTCCGGAGGTACTCGACGTTGGCCTCGCCGTGCACGAAGGTCATGTGCGGCGCCGGGTTGATGAAGCTGGAGGGCTCGCGGATGTCGCCGGACTCCACCAGGCTCGACCAGAACTGGCGCGAGATCTGGAACTGCTCGTTGATCTGGATCGCCTTGGCCGGGTCGACGGAGCCGTCGGCCGCCTCGGGCATGTAGTTCAGCTCGCAGAGGGCCGCGTGACCGGTGCCCGCGTTGTTCCACGGGTTCGACGACTCCTGCGCCACGTCGCCGAGGCGCTCGTAGGCGGCGATCGTCCAGTCGGGCTGCAGCTGGGTGATGAGTGCGCCGAGCGTGGCGCTCATGATGCCCCCACCGATGAGGGCGACGTCGACCGGTTCCGAGGAGTTCACGAGAGTCGAGTTTACGCTCGCCCGCGGACGCCGCGGCCGGGAGGGGCCCCGCTCCCCCATCAAATTCGCGGCTTTTCCACCCGGAGGGGGCCGGAGCGCTCGGCGCCGGCCCCGTCCACGCCGGTCAGGAGACGGGCTGCTTCGCCGCGATGAGCTCGGCGATCTGCACGGCGTTCAGGGCCGCGCCCTTGCGGAGGTTGTCGTTGCTGATGAAGAGCGCGAGGCCGCGTCCCTCCGGGGCGCCCTCGTCGGCGCGGATGCGGCCGACGAAGCTCGGGTCCTTGCCCGCGGCCTCCAGCGGAGTCGGCACCTCGCGCAGCACGACGCCGGGCGCGTCGGCCAGCAGCTCGCGCGCACGCTCGGGGCTGAGGGCGGAGGCGAACTCGGCGTTGACGGAGAGCGAGTGGCCGGTGAACACGGGGACGCGCACGCAGGTGCCCGAGACCAGCAGCTCCGGGAGCTCGAGGATGCGGCGACTCTCGTTGCGGAGCTTCTTCTCCTCGTCGGTCTCGTTCGAGCCGTCCTCGACCAGGCTCCCCGCGAAGGGGATGACGTCGAAGGCGATCGGGGCGACGTACTTGTCCGGCGCGGGGAAGTCGACCGCCGAGCCGTCGTGCACCAGGTCGAGCAGGTGCTCGTCGGCGACGGCGGCGCGGACCTGGCCGGCCAGCTCGTTCGCTCCGGCCAGCCCGCTGCCGGACACGGCCTGGTAGGTGCTGACGATCAGGCGCGTGAGCCCCGCCTCGCGGTCGAGGACCTTGAGGATCGGCATCGCGGCCATCGTGGTGCAGTTGGGGTTGGCGATGATGCCCTTGACCGCCTGGTCGATGGCATGGGGGTTCACCTCGCTGACGACCAGCGGGACCTCGGGGTCCATCCGCCAGGCGCTCGAGTTGTCGATCACGGTGACGCCGGCCGCGGCGAAGCGGGGCGCCTGCGCGCGCGAGCCCGTGGCTCCGGCCGAGAACAGGGCGATGTCGAGCCCCGACGGATCGGCGGTCTCCACGTCCTCGACCACGACGTCCTCGCCGCGGAACGGCAGCGTCGTGCCCGCCGAGCGGGCGGTGGCGAAGAAGCGGATGGACGCGATCGGGAAGTCGCGCTCCTCGAGGAGGCGGCGCATCACCTTCCCGACCTGGCCGGTCGCGCCGACGACGCCCACGTGGAGGGGGGTGCTGCTCATGCTGTGCTCTTTCGTCCGTGCGGCGCGCGGGCCGCTCGTGGCGGGGGGATCGAGGGAGAGGGTACCGGTCGCTCCGGCCGCTCGGGAGGAACGGCCGGATCGCGAGGGTGTCCGGCCGTCAGCGGCCGGTGCCGGCGTAGACGATGGCCTCGTCCTCGGCGTCGAGCCCGAAGGCGGTGTGCACGACGCGCAGGGCCTCGTTCACGGTGTCGGCGCGGGTGACGACCGAGATGCGGATCTCGCTCGTGGAGATCATCTCGATGTTGATCCCGGCCTCGTAGAGGGAGCGGAACAGCTTCGCGGAGACGCCGGCGTTGGTGCGCATCCCGGCGCCCACGAGCGCGAGCTTGGCGATCTGGTCGTCGTACTGCAGGGACTCGAAGCCGACCTCGTCCTTCTCGGCGTTGAGAGCCATGAGGACCGTCTGGCCGTCGGCCTTGGGCAGGGTGAACGAGATGTCCGTGCGGGCGGTCGCCGCAGCCGACACGTTCTGCACGATCATGTCGATGTTGGAGCCGGTCTTGGCCACGATCGTGAAGATCTGCGCGGCCTTGCCCGGGATGTCGGGGACTCCGACGACGGTGATCTTCGCCTCGTTCAGGTCGGCGGCGACTCCGGCGATGATGGGCTCTTCCACGGCTTGTCCGTTCTGCTCGGCGCCGGAGGTCTCGGCGTTGTAGACGATGGTGCCCTCGTTGGGGCTGAAGGAGGAGCGCACGTGGAGCGTGACTCCGTGGCGGCGGGCGAACTCGACGGCGCGGATGTGCAGCACCTTCGCTCCCGCGGCGGCCAGCTCGAGCATCTCCTCGCTGGTGATGCGGTCGAGCTTGCGGGCCTTCTTGACGACCCGCGGGTCGGCGGTGAAGACGCCGTCGACGTCGGTGTAGATCTCGCAGGTGTCGGCGCCGAGTCCCGCGGCGAGCGCGACGGCGGTGGTGTCCGAGCCGCCGCGGCCGAGGGTGGTGATGTCCTTCGTGTCGCGGTTGAAGCCCTGGAAGCCCGCGACGATGACGACGGCGTTCTCGTCGAGCGCCTCGCGGAGGCGGACCGGGGTGATGTCGACGATGCGGGCGGCGCCGTGCTGCGCGTCCGTGATCATGCCGGCCTGGCTGCCGGTGAAGGAGCGGGCCTCGAAGCCCATGCTCTTGATCGCCATCGCCAGCAGCGCCATCGAGATGCGCTCGCCCGAGGAGAGCAGCATGTCGAGCTCGCGGGGGGCGGGGATGGGCGTGACCTGGTGGGCGAGCTCGAGCAGGTCGTCGGTGGTGTCGCCCATGGCCGAGACGGCGACGACCACGTCGTTGCCCGCCTGCTTGGTGGCGACGATCCGCTTCGCGACCCGCTTGATGCTCTCCGCGTCGGCGACGGAGGACCCGCCGAACTTCTGGACGATCAGGCTCACGTGCTGCTCCCGTGTCGGTGGCTGGACCGCCGTCGCGACCCGACGGGCGAGTCTACCGGTCGACCGCATGCCGGAGCGGTCATGCGACTCCGGCGGCCGCGTCAGTTCTCGACGAGCCGGCGGCCCTCGAAGGCGCGGCCGAGGGTGATCTCGTCGGCGTACTCGAGGTCTCCGCCGACGGGCAGCCCGGAGGCAAGACGGGTGATGCGGATGCCGAGGGTGCTGAGCATGCGCGAGAGATAGGTCGCCGTCGCCTCGCCCTCGAGGTTCGGGTCGGTCGCGATGATGACCTCCTGCACCTCGCCGTCCGCGAGCCGCTGCAGCAGCTGGCGGATGCGGAGCTGATCCGGGCCGATGCCGTCGATCGGGCTGATCGCGCCGCCGAGCACGTGGTAGAGCCCGCGGAACTCGCGGGTGCGCTCGATCGCCGGGACGTCCTTCGCCTCCTCCACGACGCAGATGACGGCGCGGCTGCGGCGCGGATCGCGGCAGATCCCGCAGGTCGCCTCCTCCGCCACGTTCCCGCAGATGTCGCAGAAGTGCACACGGCCGCGCAGCTCGAGCAGGATCTCGGCGAGCCGGGTGACGTCGAACGTCTCGGTCTGCAGGATGTGGAACGCGATGCGCTGGGCGGACTTCGGGCCGATGCCGGGGAGCCGGCCGAGCTCGTCGATCAGCTCCTGGACGATGCCTTCGTACATGCGGTCGCCTCCTCTCGGGTGGGGCGGACGGGGGTGGCGGCCGACGCCGTTTCAGTGAAGCCGGCGTGT
>NZ_PSWN01000011.1:0-43962 GCF_002932815.1 Rathayibacter sp. AY1B4
ACGCCGCCGCCTCCTGGGTCGACCAGTTCGCCGACCTGGCGGCCTTCGCCGGCGAGGACGTGTTCGTCGCGCACAACGCCGGCTTCGACATGGGCGTCATCCGCGCAGCCTGCGCGGCGACCTCCCTCGAGCACCCCGAGTACGACTACCTCTGCTCGCTGCAGCTCGCCCGCAAGACGTACGAGCTCGACTCCTACCGTCTCCCCGTCGTCGCCATGGCCGCGGGCTTCGAGGACTTCCGCCACCACGACGCGTCGGCCGACGCCGAGGCGTGCGCCGCGATCGTCGTGCACGCGGCCCGGCGGCACGGCGCCGCGAGCATGGCCGAGCTCGGCGAGCTGGCCGGCGTCTCCGTGAAGCGCCTGCGCCCGAAGGCCCCCGTCGCCGCCTGACGTCCGTCGTGCCGAGCCGGCTCGAGACGATCGGCTCAGCCGCGGGGGTCGCCGAACCAGGTGCTGAAGATGCGCCAGAAGTTCCGGTTCCCGTAGGCCGAGCAGTCGTCGCCCTCGCCGTAGAGGTTCGCGAGCGCCGCCGCATTCGGCTGGTACGGCGTGTAGTAGTAGAGACCCGCCGTGGCCGCGTTGGCGATCGTCACCGGGGCGGTACCGCAGGACTCGTCCGGGGAGTAGCGGACGTCGCCGGCCGCGCCGACCGGGTACCAGTCGAAGCTCGAGTCCGGATTCCGGTAGCGCTGGAACTGCCACGCCGCTCCGTACACCTGCGCGGCGAAGCCGTAGGAGTCCGTGTCGCAGTCCGCGGTGTCCGGGCAGCCGTAGCCCGTGGCACTGCGGAACTGCCGCTCGCTCGGCTCCGGATCGGTCACGAGCGACTGCTCCTTCTGCAGCAGCACCAGGAGGACGGCCGGATTCACGCCGCACGCGCCGGCGACCGAGGTGATGATCTCCGCGGCCGGGACGTCGCGTCCGGCGGGCAGCGCGTCGCACTGCTCGTCGGCCGTGATCGCCGCGGTGTCCTCGGCGTAGTCGCGCAGGCACGGCACCGGCCCGCCCGCGCAGTCGGGGACGCGGGCGTCGAGGAACGCCTGCACCGTGAGCGGTCCGAACGCGTCGCCGTCGAAGAAGACCTCGTCGGAGATCAGGTCGCCCGGGTCGAAGTCGGCCGCGACGGGGCCCGGCTGGAGGAAGGTCCACAGCCGGACGGTCTGCGGCTCGGACGGCACCGCGGCGAGGCGCGTGCCGTCGACGGAGCCTCCCAGCAGGAGTGCCACCAGCGCCGCGACGACGACGACCGCACCGCCCCGCCGGCGTCGGAGGCCGGTCGGGGACGGTGCGGTCGGGGTCATCCCTCCACGCTAGTGGCGGGGTCGCGGGCGATCAGCCGCAGGGGGTGAGCCGCGCGACGTCCTCCGAGAGGGTGGTGGGACCGCCGAGGAGGACGACCCGCTGCGCTCCCGACTTCGCGATGTCGGTCAGGACGGCGCGGGGCACGCAGTTCGTCGGCACGGCGAACAGCGGGCTGTTCGAGTAGCCCGCCGCCGTGGCTCCGGCGAGGGCGTCGGGGAAGTTCTCGCCCGTCGCCAGGAACACGGTCTTGGCCCTCGAGAAGGCTGCCCGGTTCAGCTGCTCCGAGGTGTCGTAGCGGTCGACTCCGCCGATGCGGGTGATCGTCGGCACCGGAAGCGAGTTCTTGATCCCCTCGCTCACCGACAGGGGGCTGCCCGCGATGGTGAGGTTCTGCACCTTGAGCTTCGAGAGGATGCCCTTCGTCACGGCGTCGGCCGTGCTGCCGGTGCCGTTCACGAGGACGACGGGTGCGTCGACGGAGCCGGCCGCGGCGCTCGCGCCGAGCGCGTCGGGGAACTTCTCGCCCGTGGCGAGCCAGGCCCGCGTCGAGCCGCCCGAGAACGCGCTCTGGATGATGAGCCTGGACGTGTCGTAGCGGTCCTTCCCTCCGATGCGGTCCACCGTCGGCGAGTAGGACCTCAGCTGGTTCAGCAGGCCGTCGCCGACGCTCAGTGCGGAGCCGACCACGACGATCCTCGCCGGCTTGAGCCGGCTGAGCTCGTCGCGAACGGGCTGCGACATCGAGTCGCGGTCGACCAGGAGCAGCGGACCCTTCTGCTTGGCCGCGGCCGGGGCGGCGCTCAGCGCGTCGGGGAAGTTCGCGCCGGTCGCGATGTAGACGACGGGGACGTTCGGGCCGAAGACGGCCTTCGAGATCTCGACGGCGGTGCCCTGGCGGTCGGTGCCGGCCAGACGCGAGACGTCGATCCCGGCCGACGTGCTCACGGTCGAGCAGCCGAGATCCTTCCGGCCGGGGCCCCGGGAGTCGCCCGAGCCGACCCAGCGGTTCCACTCGACGGAGTCGGTGGAGACGCAGACCTGGTAGGTGCCGGGTGCCGAGACGGGCGTGGTGGCGCCGAAGCCGTGTGCGCGGCCGGCGACGGAGTACTCGCCCGGGATGTCGCCGCGGTCGCCGTTCGCGGTCTGCGTGCGGACCGTGCGGGTGCCGTCGGGGCCGGTCACCGTGACCGTCGTGGTCAGCGCGGCCTGCTGCGTCGTCGGATCGACGGCCCAGCCGGACACGCTCAGCGTGCTGCCCGAGATGCGCGGGGCGTCGACGCGTCCCGCGGGGGCGATCCCGGCGTTGGCCAGGGTGCCGTTCGGGTTCCAGTCGCTGAAGAGGTACCAGAAGTTGATGTTGCCGTAGGTCGCGCAGGCCGCGTTGCCGGAGCCGGTGAGCGCGTAGTCGTTGGGCTGGTACGGCGTGTAGTAGTAGAGGTCGGCCGTGGCCTGGTTGCGGATGGTGACCGGTGAGGAGCCGCACGCGGTGCTCGGGTAGTAGGCGACGTTCGGCGTCGTGCCCGGAGCGTAGGTGGTGAAGTTCGAGCCGGAGCCGGGCGGGTTGGCGTAGCGCTTGAACTGGCGGGCCGCGCTGTAGACCTGGGTGAAGAATCCGGCGGAGCCGGGGTCGCACGCCGCGGTGTCCGGGCAGTTGTAGCCGGTCGCCTTGGCGTAGTCCTCGGGGCTCGGCGTCGTGTCGGTGACGAGGCTGCGCTCCTTCTGCACGAGCACGACCAGGGCGAGCGGGTTGATGCCGCAGGCCAGGCCGACGCGCGTGAAGATCGAGGCCGACGACTCGCTGCCGGAGCCCTGGTAGGCGCTGCACATCGCGTCCGCCGCCTTGGACGGCGTCGCCTGCGAGAAGTTCTTGAGGCAGGGGGCGGTGCCGGCGGTGGAGCACCGGCTGCCCTTCTCGTCCAGGAGCGACTGCACCTGGCCGGTGCTCAGCGCGTCGCCGTCGAAGAACTGGGCGTCGCTGACGATGAAGCCGGCGCGGAAGCTCTTCGTCTCCTCGGCGCTGTACTGCGTCGACTGGTCCGGGACGCCGAGGTCGGCGCGGTCGAGGGACGCGTCGAGAGCGCCGGTCTCGACCGAGACGGTCGACGGCGCGTCCTCGGCGGCGGAGGCGGAGGTGATCGGGACGAGGGCGGTGCCGAGCCCGACGGCGAGAGCGAGCGCGGCCGTGAGCAGGCGCGATGAGCGGTGGTGATTCCCCATGATCGCGAAGTCTACGAGGCGGTCGCAGGGCGTCCTGGCCCTCGTTCGGTGGTCGTGGCGCGTCGATCGCTCGATGTCGGAGGTGCGTGGTGTCATCGGCGGCATGGATCTCTCCTTCGTCCTCGGCCTGGTGGTCGGTGCGCTCCTCGCGGGAGTCGTGGCCGTCCTCCTCGCCCGCTCCCGCACGCCCGACGCCGCCCTCGCCCTCGACCTCGCGACGGCCCGCGCCCGCGCTGAGGGCCTGGAGGAGCGGCACGAGGCCGTCGTCGAGCAGCACCGCGAGCACCTCGGCTCCGCCCGCGACCAGATCCGCGAGCTCCAGGAGCAGCTGCGCGTCGTCGCCGAGCGCGAGCGGCACGACGCGCGCATCCTGCAGACCCTCTCCCCCGTCGCCGAGAGCCTGCGCGGCATGCAGGAGGCGGTCGGCCGGCTCGAGCGCGAGCGCGCCGCCCAGTTCGGGGCGATCACCGAGCAGCTCGAGGGACAGCGGGCGGCGGGCGAGCAGCTGCGCTCGACGACCGAGACCCTCGCGTCCGCGCTCCGCTCCACCACGAGCCGCGGCGCCTGGGGCGAGACGCAGCTGCGGAACGTCGTCGAGGCCGCCGGGCTCACCCAGCGGGTCGACTTCGACGTGCAGTTCGGGCTCGAGGGCGAGGCGGGCCGCGGCCGCGCCGACATGGTGGTCCGCCTGCCCGGCGGCAAGGCGATCGCGGTGGACGCCAAGGTGCCGTTCGACGCGTACCTGGAGGCGAGCGCGATCCCCGCGGGCGCCGGCGGAGAGGAGGAGGCGCGGCGCGCGGGGCTCCTGCGCGCGCACGTCCGCGCCCTCCGCGGCCACGTGGACGCGCTGGCCGCCCGCTCCTACTGGACCGGGCTCCCGGCGAGCCCCGAGTTCGTCATCGCGTTCGTCCCGAGCGAGCCGCTGCTCGCGAGCGCGCTCGACGCCGACCCGAGCCTGCTCGAGTACGCGTTCCGCAAGCGCGTCGCCCTCGCCTCCCCCGTGACCCTGTGGTCGGTGCTGAAGACCGTCGCATACACCTGGCAGCAGGACGTGCTCACCGACGACGCCAAGCGCCTGCTCGACCTCGGCAAGACGCTCTACGCCCGTCTCGGCACCCTCGCCGACCACGCCGAGGGCCTGCGCCGATCGCTCGAGAAGACGGTCGACTCCTACAACGCCTTCGCCGGCTCGCTCGAGAGCCGCGTGCTGGTCACCGCGCGCCAGTTCGACTCCCTCGACGAGTCGCGCGTCATCGCCCCGGTCGGAGGAGTCGCCTCCTCGCCGCGCCGCCTCACCGCCGTCGAGCTGCTCGCCGCGGACGACGAGTCCGAGCGGAGCGCGTAGGGTCCCGGGTCCCCGCTGAGCGAGCACCGGGCGTGCAGGCCGGGCGCGAGCGGCGCCGTCCATCCGGCTCGACACCCGGACGACCGCAGCTCGCGACGGCGCTCCACCTCCGCGGCTCGGCGGAGGAGCGCCCGCGAGGCGTCTCGAGACCCGCCGCGGCCCCGCCCGCTCGCCTCGGTGACCGAGGCCGGTGTCCTTCCGCGTCCTGCACGCCGAGACGCCGCCGCACTCGACGAGTGCGCCGTCAGCGGGGCGGCGCCTCGGCAGCAGTGCGGCGTCTCTGAGAGAGCGTGACGGCCTAGACCCACTTCTCCGCGAGGTGCTGGGCGGTCACGCGGCGGATGGTGCCTGAGCGGGAGCGCAGCACGATGGACTCCGTCGTGATGACGTGGCCCTCCTTGCGCACGCCCTTCACGAGCCCGCCGTTCGTCACTCCGGTCGCGACGAAGTAGGTGTTGTCGCTGCGGACGAGGTCGTTGGCGTGGAGGACGCGATCGAGGTCGTGGCCGGCGTCGATGGCGCGCTGGCGCTCGTCGTCGTCCTTCGGGCGGAGGATGCCCTGGATCACTCCGCCGAGCGCGCGGATGGCGCAGGCCGTGATGATGCCCTCGGGCGTGCCTCCGGTGCCGACGCACATGTCGAGTCGGGAGTCGTGGCGAGCGGCGTTGATGCCGCCCGCGACGTCGCCGTCGAGCAGGAGGCGCGTGCCGGCTCCGGCCGCGCGGATGTCCTCGATCAGCTGAGCGTGGCGCGGGCGGTCCAGCACCGCGATGCGCATCTCCTCGACGGGCTTGCGCTTGGCGCGGGCCAGGGCGCGGATGTTCTCGCCGATCGGGCGCTGGATGTCGATGATCCCGACGCCCTCGGGCCCGGTGACGATCTTCTCCATGTAGAACACGGCGGAGGGGTCGAACATCGCGCCGCGGTCGGCGACGGCGATCATCGAGAGCGCGTTCTGGCGCCCGGCCGCGGTCAGCGAGGTGCCGTCGATCGGGTCGACGGCGATGTCGGCGGCGGGCCCCGAGCCGTTGCCGACGTGCTCGCCGTTGAAGAGCATGGGCGCGTTGTCCTTCTCGCCCTCGCCGATCACGACGACTCCGTCGAAGTTCACGGTCCCGAGGAAGGTGCGCATGGCGTCGACCGCTGCGCCGTCGGCGGCGTTCTTGTCGCCCTTGCCGATGAAGGGCACGGCGCGGATCGCGGCGGCCTCGGTGGCGCGGACGAGCTCCATGCCGAGGTTGCGGTCGGGGTGGAGGTAGAGCGAGTCGTTGTCGATCACAGAGCGGAGTCCTTCGTCGTCGAGTTCGTGCACGTCGTCGCAGGACCCGCGGAGCGGATCCCCATCCCTGCCCGAAGCCTAGTCCAGGGCCCTCCACAGGCGGAGGGACCGCGGAGGGGCGCCTCGCTAGACTCGTCCGCGACGCGGGCCTCGCCCGACCCCCCTTCGTTCATCCGTCAAAGGAGATGCCATGCCCGTCGCTACCCCGGACCAGTACGCAGAGATGCTCGACAAGGCGAAGGCGGGCGGCTTCGCCTACCCGGCGTTCAACGTCTCGTCGTCGCAGACGATCAACGCGGTCCTCCAGGGCCTCACCGAGGCGGGCTCGGACGGCATCATCCAGGTCACCACCGGAGGCGCGGACTACTTCGCCGGCCACACCGTGAAGAACCGCGCGGCAGGCGCGATCGCCTTCGCGAGGTTCGCGACCGAGGTCGCCAAGAACTACCCGGTCACGGTCGCGCTCCACACCGACCACTGCCCGCAGAACGCGCTCGAGGGCTTCGTCTACCCGCTGATCGCCGCCTCCGAGGAGGAGGTCAAGGCCGGTCGCGAGCCGCTCTTCCAGTCGCACATGTGGGACGGCTCCGCGATCCCGCTCGACGAGAACCTCGCCATCGCGAAGGAGATCCTCCCGCGCGTCAAGAACATCAACGCCATCCTCGAGGTCGAGATCGGCGTCGTCGGCGGCGAGGAGGACGGCGTCTCGCACGACATCAACGAGCACCTCTACACCACGCTCGACGACGCGATCGCGACCGTCGAGGCCCTCGGCTTCGGCGAGCAGGGCCGCTACATGGCCGCCCTCACCTTCGGCAACGTCCACGGCGTCTACAAGCCGGGCAACGTCCGCCTGCGCCCGGAGCTGCTCCGCGAGATCCAGGACGGCCTGCAGGCGAAGTACGGCACCGGCGCGCTCCCCCTCGATCTCGTCTTCCACGGCGGCTCGGGCTCGACCGACGAGGAGATCGCCGAGGCGGTCCGCAACGGCGTCGTCAAGATGAACATCGACACCGACACGCAGTACGCGTTCAGCCGCTCCGTCGCGGACACCGTGCTGAAGAACTACGACGGCTTCCTCAAGGTCGACGGCGAGGTCGGCAACAAGAAGGTCTACGACCCGCGCTCGTGGGGCAAGATCGCCGAGACCGCGATGGCCGCGCGCGTCGCCGAGGCGACCCGTCAGCTCGGCTCGGCCGGGAACTCCGGGAAGTAGGGCACCGCTCCGTGACGAACGCACACGATCAGCCGGGCGACAGGCGTCCGGAGCCGCAGTACGGCGAGTACGCGCCGCCCGGCTGGTCGTGGCAGCCGCCGGAGGACGCCGTGGTCGTCCCCGATCCGCGGGGGTCGGAGACCGACCCGAGGCCCGCGACCGCTCCGGCCGCGAAGCCGGTCGCGTATCCCGTCGACCGCCTGCTCACGATCGTGCTGCTCGCGCTCGGCGTGTTCTTCGCCGTGCCGACGCTGCTCGACCCCTCGAGCTTCGCGACGACCCTCCAGGAGCTCTACCGCTCCCAGGGCATCGGCACCTACGCGTCTCCGGAGCTCGCGCGGATCCTCGGCGTCGTGGTGGCGCTCGCGCAGTCGCTGATCGTCGCCTTCGCGGTGTGGATCTCGATCCGGCGGCTCCGCGCCGGCAAGCGCGCCGTGCTCGTCCCGATCCTCGGAATCGCGGCGACCGTGCTGCTCTCCCTGATCGTCGCGGCGATCGCGATCCTGGGCGACCCGACGTTCGCGGAGTACGTCACGCGCATGTCGGGCTCGCAGGGCGGCGCGGGCACCGACGTCTAGCGTCGATCCCCGTCCGACCGGACACGGAAGAGGCCGCCGCTCCCGAGGGAGGGCGGCCTCTTCCGTGTCCGGGCCGGAACGCTCTAGGCGCCCGCTCCCGCGCTGATGCGTCCACCGACGCCGCGGGCGTCGCGCTTGCCGGCGACGTCCTTGCGCAGCTCCTTGGGGAGCGAGAACATCAGGTCCTCCTCCGCGGTCTTGACCTCCTCGACATCGCCGTACCCGGCGGCGGCGAGGTCGTCGAGGACCTCCTGGACGAGCACCTCGGGCACCGAGGCGCCGCTGGTGACGCCGACGGTGCGGATGCCCTCGAGCCACTCCTGCTTGATCTCGCTGGCGTAGTCGACCCGGTAGGCGGCCTTCGCGCCGTACTCGAGGGCGACCTCGACGAGGCGCACGGAGTTGGAGGAGTTCGCGGAGCCGACGACGATGACCAGCTCGGCGCCCGCGGCGACCTTCTTGATCGCGACCTGGCGGTTCTGCGTGGCGTAGCAGATGTCGTCGCTCGGCGGGTCCTGCAGGTTGGGGAAGCGCTCGCGGAGGCGGCGCACCGTCTCCATCGTCTCGTCGACCGAGAGCGTCGTCTGCGAGAGCCAGACGACCTTGTCCGGGTCCTTCACGACGATGTTCGGCACGTCGTCGGGGCTGCCGACGAGGGTGACGTGATCGGGAGCCTCGCCCGCGGTGCCCTCGACCTCTTCGTGGCCCTCGTGGCCGATGAGGAGGATCTCGAAGTCGTCGCGCGCGAAGCGGACGGCCTCGCGGTGCACCTTCGTCACCAGGGGGCAGGTCGCGTCGATCGCCTGGAGACTGCGGTCGGCCGCGCCCTGGACGACGGCCGGTGAGACGCCGTGCGCGCTGAAGACGATGTGCGATCCCTCGGGCACCTCGTCGACCTCGTCGACGAAGATGGCGCCCTGGCTCTCGAGCGTGGAGACGACGTGCACGTTGTGCACGATCTGCTTGCGCACGTAGACCGGGGCACCGTAGTGCTCGATGGCCTTCTCGACGGCGACGACCGCGCGGTCGACTCCGGCGCAGTAGCCGCGGGGCGCGGCGAGGAGGACGCGCTTGCGGCCCTCGACGGGGACGTCGCGCAGACGCCCTGTGGCGCGGGGCATGCGCGGCATGGGCAGGCTGATCGGGACTTGGCTCACCCCCTGATTCTACGTGGTGCATCCTGTGCCCGGGCCGTCCCGGTGTCGGACCCGTCCCGTACCGTTGTCGTCGCGGGAGGGCACTCCCGCTCCCCCCGTCCCTCCGAGCAGAGGCAGCGATGACCGACGCCCCACCCACCGCCGACGCACCCTGGCCGGTCGGCCTGCTCGCCAGCAAGATCAAGGGCTGGATCGAGCGCCTCGGCACCGCGTGGGTCGAGGGCGAGATCACCCAGTGGGGCGCGTCCGGCGGCAACGTCTACGGAAAGCTGAAGGACCTGTCCGGAGACGCGACGGTCGGCTTCACCGTCTGGTCGTCGGTGCGGAGCCGCCTCCCGGCCGACCTCAAGCAGGGCGATCGGGTCATCGCGCTGGTGAAGCCCAACTACTGGGTCAAGGGCGGCACGCTCTCGATGCAGGTCTTCGAGATGCGCCACGTCGGCCTGGGCGATCTGCTGGAGAAGCTCGAGCGGCTCCGCCGGCAGCTCGCGTCGGAGGGGCTGTTCGACGCCTCCCGCAAGAAGCCGCTGCCGTTCCTCCCGCACGGCGTGGGCCTCATCACCGGCAAGGACTCGGACGCCGAGAAGGACGTGCTGCGGAACGCGCAGCTGCGCTGGCCGGCCGTGCGCTTCCGGGTGGTCCACTCGGCCGTGCAGGGCGACCGGACGGTCCCGGAGGTGCTCTCGGCCCTGCGGACCCTCGAGGCCGACGACAGCATCGACGTGATCGTGATCGCCCGCGGAGGCGGTGACTTCCAGAACCTGCTCGGCTTCAGCGACGAGGCGCTCGTGCGCGCCGTCGCCGCCTGCTCCACTCCGGTCGTCAGCGCGATCGGCCACGAGGCCGACCGCCCGCTGCTCGACGACGTCGCCGACCTGCGCGCCTCCACTCCCACCGACGCCGCGAAGAGGGTCGTGCCCGACGTCTCCGACGAGCTGCTGCGCGTGCAGCAGGCCCGGCTGCGGATGACCGGCCGCGTGAGCGGGCTCGTCTCGCACGAGATCGACCGGCTCTCGCAGCTGCGCTCGCGGCCGGTGCTCGCCCAGCCGCACGTGCTGGTCGACCGGCACTCCGAGGAGCTGACCCGCTGGGTCGCGCGCGGCGCCGAGCTGGTGGACCGCCGCCTCGAGCGCGCGCACCTCGAGGTCGAGCGCCTGCACGGCCACCTGCGCGCCCTCTCACCCCAGCACACCCTCGACCGCGGCTACGCGATCGTCCAGAACGCGGCCGGGCACGTCGTCCGGGCGCCCGGTGACGCGCCGGCCGGCGGCGCACTCGTCCTCACGCTCTCGGAGGGGGCCGTCGGCGCCCGCTCCGAGGGGCCCACCGGCGATCCCGCCGGCCGGTCCTGAGCCCGCCGCGCCACCCGTCCCCCCTCAGCCCCGATCGATAGGATCAGACCCATGCCCGACTCCCCCGACGCCCCGGCGACCGACTCCGACGTCTCGGGATTCTCCTACGAGCAGGCGCGCGACGAGCTCGTCCGCGTCGTCTCCGAGCTCGAGCAGGGCAGCTCCACCCTCGAGCGCTCGCTCGCCCTGTGGGAGCGCGGCGAGGCCCTCGCCGCCCGCTGCGAGGAGTGGCTGATCGGAGCACGCGCCCGGCTGGACGCGGCCCGCTCCGGAGGGGCGGCCGCCGGATGAGCCGCGCGAAGCCCGCGCGGGTCGTCGCCGAGCTCGGGCGCCCGGAGACGGCCGCCGAGACGGCCGCACGCAAGGCCGAGAACTCCCGGCTCTACCGTCAGCGCAAGACGGTCAACAACCTCGTCTTCTCGCTGCTCGCGACCGTCGGTGCCGTAGCGCTCATCGTCCTGCTCGTCCCCCGCGGCGACACCGTGGAGCTCTCCTCGGTCGACGTCCCCCGCGTCGCCGCGCAGGTCCAGCTGGGCGAGGAGCAGACGCTCGCCGTGCCCTCCCTGCCCGAGGGCTGGAAGGCCAACGCGGCCGAGCTCCGCCGCGAGAACGGCACCGACTACTGGTACGTCGGCCTGATCACCCCGAAGGCGGGCTACATCGGCCTGAGCCAGGGGCTCGACGCGGACGCGGCCTGGGTCGCGACGCAGCTCGACCGCCGGGCGGCGACCGGCGTCGAGACGATCGACGGCCGCGACTGGACCGTCTACGACCACCGCGACTCCGGCGACGACACCGGCAACACGCCCTACGCACTCGAGACGACGGAGGGCTCCAGCACCTACCTCGTCTACGGCACGGCCCCGACGGACGAGGTCCGCCTGGTCGTGGACGCCATCACCCCGCAGATCGGCCAGGAGGAGTCCCGATGAGCCTCGGAACCAGCAGCACCGTCCCCCGCGAGTCCCGCCCGCCGGCGTGGGTCTGGAAGGAGATGCTCCGCGGCAACCAGCGCTTCGTCGCCGGCGAGCCCCGCCACCCCCGCCAGGACGTCGAGCGCCGCGCCGAGCTCGCCGCCGCGCAGGCCCCGCTCGCCGCGCTCTTCGGCTGCAGCGACTCCCGCCTCGCGGCCGAGATCATCTTCGACCTGGGGCTCGGCGACCTCTTCGTCGTCCGCAACGCCGGCCAGGTGATCGCGGACTCCATCATCGGCTCGCTGGAGTACGGCGTCGCCGTCCTCGGCGTGAAGGTGCTGCTCGTGCTCGGCCACGACGAGTGCGGAGCGGTCCGGGCGGCGATCCAGTCGCAGGCGCCCGGCGCCGAGCGGCTCCCCCCGCACATCGAGCACCTGATCGAGCCGATCATCCCCGCGGTGCGCCGCCTCGTGGGCGCCCAGCCGGACGGCCGCGTGCTCGTCGACCCGTCGGCGACCGACGCGCTGGCCGTCGGCCGCGAGCACCTGCGCGACACGGTCGCCGAGCTGCTCCAGCGCTCCCCGCTGATCGCCGACGCGGTCGCGACCGGGCGGCTCGCCCTCGTGGGCGCCAACTACCGGCTCTCGGACGGCACCGTGATGTCCGATGTCGTGCTCGGCATCGATCCGCCCGAGCTCAGCCCCTACGTCTCCGAGCTGGAGCGCGACTCCGGCTCCGCCTCCTCCGCCGCCGCTCCGAGCGCGGTGGGATCGGATCCCGCGTGAGCGGCTCCGGACAGCACAGCACCAACCGATCAGACAAGGACGAACACAGCGTGGTGGATCACTCCCCGACCGACGACTCCGGCGACTTCCGCATCGAGCACGACACGATGGGCGAGGTGCGGGTCCCCCGCGACGCCCTCTACGCTGCGCAGACCCAGCGGGCGGTCGAGAACTTCCCGATCTCCGGTGCGGGCCTCGAGCCGGCCCAGATCGCGGCCCTCGCGCGCATCAAGAAGGCGGCGGCGCTGGCCAACGCCGAGCTGGGCGTGCTCGACGCCGACATCGCCGCGGCGATCGCCGACGCGGCCGACCTCGTCGTCGGGGGCGGCTACGACGCGCACTTCCCGATCGACGTCTACCAGACCGGCTCGGGCACGTCCTCGAACATGAACATGAACGAGGTGCTGGGCTCGCTGGCGACCACGGCCCTCGGCCGCACCGTGCACCCGAACGACCACGTCAACGCCTCGCAGTCCTCCAACGACGTGTTCCCCACCTCGGTCCACGTCGCCGTCACCGGCGCGCTGATCGAGTCGCTGATCCCCTCGCTCGAGCAGCTCGCCGAGTCGCTCGAGGTCAAGGCGGAGCAGTGGGCCGAGGTCGTCAAGGCCGGCCGCACCCACCTGATGGACGCCACCCCGGTCACGCTCGGCCAGGAGTTCGGCGGCTACGCCGCGCAGATCCGCCTCGGCATCGAGCGCGTGCAGTCGGCGCTCCCCCGCGTCGCCGAGGTCCCGCTCGGCGGCACCGCGGTCGGCACCGGGATCAACACCCCCGCCGGCTTCCCGCAGAAGGTCATCGCGCGCCTCGCGGAGGAGACGGGCCTTCCCGTCACCGAGGCCCGCAACCACTTCGAGGCCCAGGGCGCGCGGGACTCGCTGGTCGAGGCCTCCGGAGCGCTGCGCGTGCTCGCGGTGAGCCTGACCAAGATCAACAACGACCTCCGCTGGATGGGCTCCGGCCCCAACACCGGCCTCGGAGAGCTGCGGATCCCCGACCTCCAGCCCGGATCCTCGATCATGCCCGGCAAGGTGAACCCGGTGATCCCGGAGGCCGTCCTCATGGTCTGCGCGCGCGTGATCGGCAACGACGCCACCATCGCCTGGGCAGGCGCCTCGGGTGCCTTCGAGCTCAACGTCGCGATCCCCGTCATGGGGACGGCGCTGCTGGAGTCGATCCGCCTGCTCGCGAACTCCGCCGTGCTGCTCGCCGACAAGACCGTCGACGGCCTCGAGGCCGACGTCGAGCACGCCCGCGCTCTCGCCGAGTCCTCCCCCTCGATCGTCACCCCGCTCAACAAGGTGATCGGCTACGAGGCCGCCGCCAAGGTCGCGAAGAACTCGGTCGCCAAGGGGATCACCGTCCGCGAGTCGGTCGTGGACCTCGGCTTCGTCGAGCGCGGCGAGGTGACGGAGGAGCAGCTCGACAGCGCCCTCGACGTCATGTCGATGACCCACCCCGGCTGAGCCCGGCCCTCCGACGGCCCGTCCCTGCGCTCGGCGCGGAGGCGGGCCGTCAGAGCACCAGCCAGAACCCCGTGAGCAGGAACGGTCCGAACGCGACCCGTCCGCGGACGCGCAGCACGAGCACCCACAGCCCTGCCACCGCGAAGCCGACAGCGGGCGCGGCGACGACCTGCTCGGGTCCGAGAGCCGCGAGCGGCGGTGCGAGGGCCGCCTGGAGCTTCACGTCACCGAGGCCCAGCCCGCCCGCCGCATGCAGCACGCCCAGGCACAGCACCGTCGCGAGGACGGCGAGAAGCGTCCCCGCCGTGGGCGCGAGGACGGCTCCGACCACCAGCAGCGGGAGCGTGACCGCGTTCGGGAGCCGATGCCCGCGCACGTCCGCCAGCACCAGCGGCACGCTCGCGAGCGCCACCGGGACGAGGCCGGGCGCCCGACCGAGGTGCGGGCCCCCGATCAGGAGGAGCGCCAGGGCGCCCAGGAGCAGGGCGGCCCGGTCGAGTAGAGATCCGCGGAGCATCCGCCGAGACTAGGGGGCACCGCCCTCGGGGCGTCGGAGTTCTCCACAGGGCGGCCCGCAGGTGTGCTCGGGCGGCGGCGGGTCCCTCCCCGGCCTCAGTCGCGCGGAGGCAGCGGTCCCAGCAGGAGCGACGCCCAGGCGCCGTGAGCCGACGCGTCGTCGGAGGGGTGGAAGTGCCCGGCGAGCACGTCGCGGTAGAGGCGGCCGAGCTCCGACCTGCGCTGGTACGCCGACCCGCCCGCGATCCGGACGGCGCTCTCGACCACGCGGAGCGCTCCCTCCGTGGTGCGGATCTTCACCCCCACCAGCGACGGGAACCAGCGCGCGCCCCGGTCGACGAGCGCGTCAACGTCGGCCGCCGCCGAGCGCAGGGGCGCCTCGAGCCCGTCGAGCAGCATCCCGGTCTCAGCCACCCGGTGCCGCACCTCGGGGTCCTCCGCCAGTGGCCGCCCTCCCGCCCGGAGGGAGGTCCGTCGGCGGACGGAGGCGACGGCGAGCTCGAGCGCGCGCTGCGCGACACCGAGGTAGACCGAGGAGATCAGCAGCTCGAAGGCCGCGAAGACGGCGAAGACGAAGGGGTCGGCGGTCGGTCCGACGGGCAGCGAGCGGATCATCCGCTCGGCCGGGACGACGACGCCGTCGAGCACCGTCGTGCGGCTCTGGGTCGCCCGCATGCCGAGCGTGTCCCAGTCGTCGCGGACCTCGAGCCCGGCGACCGGCGAGTCCGGGCTCCCGCGGTGGACGAAGCCGTGCACGAGCCGCGGCTCCGACCCGCTGTCGTCGCGGCCGAACACGCCGAGCCGCGTCCAGGCGGGCGCGAGGGAGGTGAACACCTTCGTGCCGGTGAAACGGTAGCCGCCGTCCCCGAGCGGCTCCGCCCGCGTCAGCGAGTCCGAGAGCACCAGGTCGTTGCCCGCCTCGCTGTTGCCGAAGGCGAAGACGTGACCCGCCGCGGCGTCGACGAGAACCGAGCGGAGGGAGTCGTCGCCCCGCTCGAGCAGGAGTCGCGCGATCCCGGTCCAGACCAGGTGCATGTTGACGGCGAGCGCGGTCGCGGGCGCGGCGGTCGCGAGGCGCGTCTGCTCGGCGGCCGCCTGCTCCAGGCCGAGGCCGGCACCGCCGAGCTCCTCGGGGACGAGCAGCGCCAGGTAGCCGATCGAGCGCAGCTCCTCCAGGTCGTCCGCGCAGAACGCGTTGCGCTCGTCGTAGTCGGCCGCGCGGGTGCGGAAGCGCTCGAGGAGCGCGTCGTCGAGGATGCTCACCCGTCCACGCTACGCCCCGGTGCGCTGCAGGGACGCGCCCGGCCCGGGGATCCTCGGATCCCACGGGTCGGACGCACGGCGAGCCCGTCAGGCGAGCTCGTTCGACTCCAGCATCTCGGTGACCAGAGCGGCGATCGCCGAGCGCTCGGAGCGGGTCAGCGTGACGTGCGCGAACAGCGGGTGGCCCTTCAGCGTCTCGATCACGGAGGCGACCCCGTCGTGCCGGCCGACCCGGAGGTTGTCGCGCTGCGCCACGTCGTGGGTCAGCACCACCCGGGAGTTCTGCCCGACGCGCGAGAGCACCGTGAGCAGGACGTTCCGCTCCAGCGACTGCGCCTCGTCGACGATCACGAACGCGTCGTGCAGCGAGCGCCCGCGGATGTGCGTGAGCGGCAGCACCTCGAGCATCCCGCGCTCGATCACCTCGTCGAGCACGTTCTGCGACACCAGCGCCCCGAGCGTGTCGAAGACCGCCTGCGCCCAGGGGTTCATCTTCTCGGCCGCGTCGCCGGGCAGGAAGCCGAGGTCCTGGCCGCCCACCGCGTAGAGCGGCCGGAAGACCATGATCTTCTTGTGCTGGCGCTTCTCCAGCACCGCCTCCAGGCCCGCGCAGAGCGCCAGCGCCGACTTGCCGGTGCCGGCCCGGCCGCCGAGCGAGACGATGCCGACCTCCGGGTCGAGCAGCAGGTCGATCGCGAGCCGCTGCTCCGCCGACCGCCCGTGCAGGCCGAACACGTCCTTGTCGCCGCGGACCAGCGTGATCTGCCGCTTGCCGGTGACCCTCGCGAGAGCGGAGCCGCGGTCGGAGTGGACGACGAGTCCGGTGTTGACCGGGATGTCGGCCACGACGTCCGTGAAGAGCCGCTCGCGGTCGTAGAGCTCGCTCATCGCGTCGCCGCCGAGCGTCACGTCGTCCATGCCGGTCCAACCGGACTCGGGGGCCTGCTCGGCCAGGTACTCCTCCGCGGCGAGGCCGATGGAGGCGGCCTTCACGCGCATCGGCATGTCCTTGGACACGACGGTCACCGCGGCGCCCTCGCTCTGCAGGTTGAGCGCGACGGCGAGGATCCTCGCGTCGTTGTCGCCCATCTGGAGCCCGCTCGGCAGCACCGACATGTTCGAGTGGTTGAGCTCGACGCGGAGCGTGCCGCCGCGGCCGACGGCGATGGGGAAGTCGAGGCGCTCGTGCTGCACGCGCAGCTCGTCGAGGCGGCGCAGGGCCTGCCGGGCGAAGTAGCCGATCTCGGGATCGTTGCGCTTGCCCTCGAGCTCGCTGATGACGACGATCGGCAGCACGACGGCGTGCTCCGCGAACCGGAACATCGAGGAGGGATCCGACAGCAGCACCGAGGTGTCCAGGACGTAGGTGCGGAGGAGCTGATCGGCCGGATCCGAGGAGCCGTGCTGGACACGGCGGTGGACGCCGCCCTGCGTCCCGGTCTGCGGATCCATGCCCTGGGGAACTGTCACGACGACTCTCCACACTCCGGGGGCCGGAGCCCCCGGCTCATGTCCTCGAGCCGGTCTCATCGGTGCGTGTCGTGCACCGCGCAGTGTCCCTTCGGCGTCTGCGCGATGTCGAGCCGTACTTCTGTGGCCGTCTCGACCAGGCGCTGTACCTGATGACTCGAACCTAACCCGGCGAATGACATCCGTGTGCTTCTCACCGCTACGAATGTGTAACCAGTGTGTGAACGCGCGGAATCCGGCCTAGTAGTCGATGCTCGTGGCCGACGAGATCAGGGCGGCGCGGAGCAGCGCGAGGGTCGCGTCGGTGGTGCCGGCGTGCGCGCTGAAGCGGACGGTGCTCGGACGCAGGCGCGCGGTGACGCCGTGCGCGGCGAGGGAGGCCGCCAGCGGGGCCAGCTCCTCCGGCTCCGGCTCGACGACCACGATGCCGGCGCGCTCGTGCTCGCCGCGGGAGCCCACGACCGCCAGCCCGAACTCGTCCGCGAGGTCGACGATCGCGCTGACCCGCTCCGCCACGAGCGCGGCGATCGTCGACTGCCCGACCGCGGCGACCTCCTCCAGCGCCGACGCGAGCCGGGCCTGGGCGATCGGGTCCGGGTTGCTGATGCTGAAGGCGCGGGCGTCGCCGCGCGGCGGAGCCACCTCGTCCCACGGCTCCGCCTGCTCCGATCCCGTCCAGCCCGAGAGCACCGGGGTCAGCCGCGACAGCGCCCGCTCGCTGAGCGCGAGGAAGCCCGTCCCCCAGCCGGCGCGGAGCCACTTCTGGCCGCCGGTGACGACCACGTCCGCCAGCTCGTAGGGCGCGTCGACGACGCCGAAGCCCTGGATCGCGTCGAGGACGAGCATCCGGTCGCCGATCACGTCGCGGATCGCCGCGACGTCTGCGAGGTAGCCCGTGCGGGAGTCGACCAGGCTCACCGCGACGGTCGTCACGTCGTCCGTGAGCTGCTCGCGGACCGCCTCCGGCGTCACCCGTCCCTGCTCGGTCCGCAGCCAGCGGGGCTCCACCGAGCCGAGAGCCTGCGCCGAGCGCACCGCCGCGAACGGCAGGCTCGGGAACTCCGCGGCCGACAGCAGCACCGCGCCCGAGGCGCCGAACAGCGCGTGCAGGAGGCCGGTCGAGGTGTTGGGCTGGAAGACGACGCGGTCGCTGGGGACGCGCACGAGCGCCGCCGCCGCCTCCCGGACGCGCTCGTCCTGCCGGAACAGCTCGTCGAGGGTGCCGCTGCGCGCGCGCACCAGCAGCTCGACGGCCGCCTCCTGCTCGGCGGCGACGGTCGCCGAGAGCGGGCCCACCCGGCCGAAGTCGAGGTACCCGGTCTCCTCGCCGAAACCGGCGAGGTAGTCCTCGGTCGTGGTGGAGGTGGCCTCGTTCGAGCTCATGCCGGCCCTTCCGGTCGGTGGTGCGGCAGGAGCCGCGAGGTCAGCTGCCGAAGCGGCGGTGCCGTCCGGCGTAGTCGCGGAGCGCGCGGAGGAAGTCGACCTCGCGGATGTCGGGGCCGAGCGCCTCCATGAAGTAGAACTCGCTGTGCGCGCTCTGCCAGAGCATGAAGTCGGAGAGGCGCTGCTCCCCCGAGGTGCGGATGACCAGATCGGGGTCGGGCTGCCCGCTGGTGTACAGGTGCTCGCCGATGAGCTCCGGGGTCAGCAGGCCCGCGACGTCCTCGATGGAGGAGCCGCGCTTGCCGTGCTCCTCCAGGATGCTCCGCACGGCCTGGGCGATCTCGTGCCGCCCGCCGTAGCCGACCGCGAGGTTGACGTGCAGGCCCGTGTGGGAGGCGGTGCGCGCCTCCGCCGTGTCGAGCGCGGCCACGAGCGAGGGCGGGAGGCCCTCGTCGGAGCCGACGTGCTGCACCCGCCAGTCGGGCTGCTGCGAGACCTCCTCGGCGAGGTCGGCGATGATCGCGATCAGCTCGGTCAGCTCGCTGCTGTCGCGGCCGACGAGGTTGTCCTGCGAGAGCAGGTAGAGGGTGACGTGGCGCACGCCGAGCTCGTCGCACCACTGCAGGAACTCGTGCACCTTGGCGGCGCCGGCCCGGTGGCCGTGCGCGGCGGTCTCGAGGGCCCGCTGCCGCGCCCAGCGCCGGTTGCCGTCGATGATCATCGCGACGTGGTTCGGCAGGGAGTCGGGGGGAAGGCTCGAGCGGAGGCGCTTCTTGTAGACGCCGTAGAGGAGGTCCCTTCCCACAGGCAGTCTCGGCTTCGGCACAGTGACACGGTAGTCGACCCGGGGCGCTCCTCGAAGCCCGGCGGCGCTCGGCGTCGGCCCGGGACGGCGTCGTAGTCTGTCCGGCATGAGCCAGCGGCCGACGCCTCCCCCGTCCGATCCCCGCGCCCGCACCGTCCGCGGCGGAGACGCCGTCGGAGCGGACGGCCCGGACCTGCCCGCCCTCCCCCTCGTCGAGGACGCGATCGAGCACGACTCCTCGGCGGAGGTCCGGCCCACCTGGCGCGGCTGGATCCACGCCGGCCTCTTCCCGCTCGCGATCGTCGCCGGAGTGGTGCTGATCGTGGTCGCGGAGGGGACCGCGGCGAAGTGGGCGGCCGCGGTGTTCGCGACCACGTCGCTCCTGCTCTTCGGGAACTCCGCTCTGTACCACCGCTTCGACTGGAAGCCGCGGACGAAGATGATCCTCAAGCGGATCGACCACGCCAACATCTTCCTGCTGATCGCCGGCACCTACACGCCGCTGGCCGTGCTCGCCCTGCCGCCCGCGCAGGGCACGCTCCTGCTGGTCCTGGTCTGGGCGGGGGCGCTGCTCGGGATCGGCTTCCGCGTCTTCTGGATCGGGGCACCGCGCTGGCTCTACGTGCCGCTCTACCTGCTGCTGGGCTGGGCGGCCGTGATGTACCTCGGACCGCTCTTCGAGGCCAGCGCGACGATGATGGTGCTCGTCCTCGTCGGCGGGCTCTGCTACTCCGCGGGCGCCGTGATCTACGGGATCAAGAAGCCCAACCCGGTCCCGGGCGTCTTCGGCTTCCACGAGATCTTCCACGCGCTCACTGCCGTGGCGTTCCTCTGCCACTGGACGGCGGCGCTGATCGTCTCGCTCCACCCCGCCTACAACGCCTAGCGGGGCCCGGGCCCACCGGTGCGGGCCGGGCTCAGCCCTCGCTGCGCTCCGCCTCCTCGGCGTCGAGCCGCTCCTTCACCTGGGCGGTGTAGGTGGTGCGCCGCACGCGCCGGACCATGTCGAGCGCGAGGAGGACGGCGGCCAGAGCGATCACGAGCATCGTGATGAAGCCGAAGAGGCCCGGCGTGACCGTGTCCTCGTTGAACTCGGGACCCGGGGTCGGCACCGTCGTGGAGGCGAGGACGACGGCGCGCTGGGCGCCCTCGAGCAGCCCGGCGATCACGCGCGCACCTCGTCGGCGACGACGACGCCGGAGCCGTCGGGCTCCGGGGGCACCGGGGCGTCCCCCGAGGGCTCGGGGTCGGGAGCGATCGGCGGGACGACCGCGGTCGGGCCCGGGGCGAGCTCGGCCAGGTCGAGACCGGCGAAGAGATCCGTCTCGGGCGTCGGCGCGTCGACCCGGCTCTCGACGAGCTGGAAGTCGTCGGTCGGCCAGGCGGCGTCGATCGCCTCGTGCGGGAGGAAGAAGAAGGCGTTGTCCGGAGCGACCTGGCTGGCGTGGGCGAGCAGGGCCGCATCGCGCCGATCGTGGAAGCCGGAGATCACGACCCGCGTGGTCGCGAGGTACGGGGTGTCCTCGTTCCAGCGCTTCATCTCCTCGAAGACCGACAGGCGCGGGTCCCCCGGGTCGATCGAGCGCAGGTGCTCGGCGATCGCCCGCAGCTTCTGGCCGCTGAAGACGCGGTCGTAGTACAGCTTCGAGATCGACCACGGAGCGCCCGTGCCCCGGTACTCCTCGGCGAGGCCCGCCGCGCGGTAGGCCTCGACGGCGACCTGGTGGGCGCGGATGTGGTCGGGGTGCGGGTAGCCGCCGTTCTCGTCGTAGCTGATGATCACGTGCGGCCGGAACCGGCGGACCAGGCGCACGAGCGGAGCGGCGGCCGTGGCGAGCGGCAGGCCCGCGAACGAGGCGGCGTCGACCTTCCCGTCCTCGGGCATGCCGGAGTCGACGAAGCCGAGCCAGGCGTGCTCGACGCCGAGCGCCTCGCGAGCGGCCGCCATCTCGTACCGGCGGAGGCCGCCGATGTCGCGCTCGGCGTGCGCGCGGGCCTCGAGGCCCTCGTTCAGCACGGAGCCGGCCTCGCCTCCGGTGCAGGAGACCACCATGACCTCGGCGCCCCGCGAGGCGTAGGCGGCCAGCGTCGCCGCGCCCTTGCTCGACTCGTCGTCAGGATGGGCGTGCACGGCGAGAAGGCGCGGAGTGTCCCGCACCTCCGAATCGACGGAGACCTCGACGGCCTGGGACACGATCGCTCGATTCCTCGGGGTTTAATGGGATCGGCGCTCCCGTCCGCGAAGGACGCGCGCCACCCGTCCAGAGTAGACGCATCACCCAGGGAGTTCCGTGGCCGCCCGCACGTCCGAGAGCGTCGAGGGAGCCGCCGCGCCCGCGCTCGATCCGGACGCCGTCCGCGCCGCTGGACCCCTCGCCACCCGCTACGGCCGCACGACGCGCACCCGCCGCGGGAACCGCTGGCTCTTCGGCGGTGTCGCGCTCGCCTTCGTCGCCGTCTTCGCCGCCTGGGTCGTCTGGGCCGGACTCGACGGAGCACGCGGAGGAGTGGACGTCCAGGACACCGCGCACCAGGTCATCGACGACCGCACCGTCACGGTCTCCTTCGACCTCACCGCGCCCGTCGGCCGCGAGGTCGCCTGCGCGGTCCAGGCCCTCAACGAGCAGTCCGCCGTGGTCGGCTGGCTGGTCGTGGAGTACCCCGCCTCGACGGAGCGCTTCCGCTCCTACACGGAGACCGTCCGCACCACCGAGCTCGCGAACACAGGTTTGATCTCCTCCTGCTGGCTCCCGTAGGCTTGCCCGAAGCCCTGACGGACTCGTCGGGGCCTCGCCATTTCCACCGCCGCCTGACGCCGGCCGTCCCCACCGCCGGACGCGGACACCTCCGCACGGTGCTGCCGGGCGCCGCGAGCGCGGCCCGCAGAGCAGGAGCCCACCATGGCCGACCAGTCACAGGTGACCTGGATGACCCAGGAGTCGTACGACCGCCTCGAGGCGGAGCTCACCGAGCTGTCCACCAACGGACGCGAGGAGATCGCCAAGCGCATCGAGGTCGCCCGCGAGGAGGGCGACCTGAAGGAGAACGGCGGCTACCACGCCGCGAAGGACGAGCAGGGCAAGATCGAGGCCCGCATCCGCCAGCTGACCTCCCTCCTCCGCGAAGCCGAGATCGGCACGCCCCCCGAGAGCCACGGGGTCGTCGAGGCCGGCACCATCATCACCGCCGAGATCGCCGGCGACGAGTCCCGCTTCCTCCTCGGCAACCGCGAGATGGCGGGCGAGAGCGACCTCGACGTCTACAGCCCCCAGAGCCCCCTCGGATCGGCGATCATGGGCCTGAACGTCGGCGACACCGCCCGCTTCACGGCACCCAACGGGCGGGAGATCGAGGTCCGCGTCGCCAACGTCGAGACCTGGTCCGGCCACTGATCGCACGTCGCGGCGCTCTCCGCGGCGTTGTCGTCGGGCGCGATACCGCCGGTATCGCTTCCTCCTCCGCCTTGCGGAGAACGCCGCGACGCACGATCAGCCCTCTCCAGACCGGGGGGCGCCGGCTTCGCGGCGACAGCGTCGGGCGCGACACCGCCGGTATCGCTTCCTCCTCCGCCTTGCGGAGAACGCCGCGACGCACGATCAGCCCTCTCTGAAGGGGAGCGGGGCGCCGGCTTCGCGGCGACAGCGTCGGGCGCGATACCGCCGGTATCGTTTCCTCCTCCGCCTTGCGGAGAACGCCGCGACGCACGATCAGCCCTCTCCAGACGGGGGGCGCCGGCTTCGCGGCGACAGCGTCGGGCGCGACACCGCCGGTACCGCTTCCTCCTCCGCCTTGCGGAGAGCACCGTGACGCACGATCAGCCCTCTCCGAACGGGAGCGCCGCGCAGGCTTCGCGGCGACGGCGAGGGCGCGAGATCGCCGGTACCGGCTTTGTCCTCCGCTCTGCGGAGAACACCGCGGCGCCCTCAAGCGGTCAGTTGCGGGAGATGCGGGGGGCGTAGCCGGCGTCGGTGAGGACCTGGATGACGCGGTCGGCGTGCTCGGGGCCGCGGGTCTCGACGCTGATCTCGATCTCGACCTCGCTGATCTGCAGGCCCCGGCCGTGCCGGGTGTGCAGCACCTCGACCACGTTCGCGTTCGCCTCCGAGATGAGCTCCGCGATGCGCGACAGCTGCCCCGGACGATCCGGCAGCCCGATGCTCATCTTGAGGTAGCGCTCCGACGCGGCCAGGCCCCGGCTGATCACCCGCTCCATCATCAGCGGATCGATGTTGCCGCCCGACAGGATGACCGCGGTCGCTCCGGCGTCGCGGATCTTCCCCGTCAGGATCGCCGCGATGCCCACCGCGCCCGCGGGCTCCACCACGAGCTTCGCCCGCTCCAGCAGCACCAGCAGAGCCCGGGCGATGTCGTCGTCCTCGACGGTGACGACCTCGTCCACCATCTCGCGGACGATCGCGAAGTTCAGCTGCCCCGGCTTCGCCACGGCGATGCCGTCGGCGATCGTCGGAGAGATCGTGATCGCGGTCGGCTCGCCGCTCGCGAGCGAGAGGGGGTACGGCGCCGCGTTGGCCGCCTGCACGCCGATGACGCGGAGAGTGCGCCCCTCCTCGGCCGCCTTCTGCTTGGCCGCCGAGGCGACCCCGGCGATGAGGCCGCCCCCGCCGATGGGCACCACGATGGTCTCGACGGCGGGGGCCTGCTCGAGGATCTCGAGGCCGACCGTGCCCTGGCCGGTGATCACGTCGGGGTGGTCGTAGGGAGGAACGAAGACCGCGCCGGTGCGCTCGGCGAACTCCGCCGCCGCCGCGAGCGCCTCGTTGAAGATGTGCCCGCTCAGCACCACGTCAGCGCCGTAGTCACGGGTGGCCGCGAGCTTGGGCAGCGCGACGCCGATCGGCATGAAGATCGTGGCCTTGATCCCCAGCTCTCGCGCCGCGTAGGCGACGCCCTGCGCGTGGTTGCCGGCCGAGGCCGCCACGACTCCGCGGGCCCGCTCCTCCGGGGTGAGCCGCGACATCCGGAACACGGCTCCGCGGATCTTGTAGGAGCCGGTGCGCTGGAGGTTCTCGCACTTGAGGAACACGGGCGAGCCGAGGACCTGCGCGAGGAAGGTGCTCGTCTCCATGGGGGTGGCGGCGATGACGGGGGCGAGGACGGCGCGGGCCGCCTCGAACTCGTGGAGGGCGGGTCCGACGACGCGGCTAGTCTGCATGCTCTGCGGCAACTCTCTCGGGGGTTCGGGTCGGCGAGCGCCAGGCTCCGCTCGCGACGTACTTGACCATGACGTTGAGCGTGGCCACGACGGGCACCGCGAAGAAGGCGCCGGCGATGCCGCCGATGATCGAGCCTCCGGCCACAGCGAGCACGACGGCCAGCGGGTGGACCTTGACCGCCGACCCCATGATCAGCGGCTGGAGGATGTGGCCCTCGAGCTGCTGCACCGCGAGGACGACGATCAGCAGGAAGAGCGCGATCAGCGGTCCGTTGTAGACCAGCGCGATGAAGACGGCCAGCGCCCCGGTCACCACGGCGCCGATGACCGGCACGAAGGAGCCGAGGAAGACGAGCACGCCGATCGGGATGGCCAGCGGGACGCCGAGGAGGAAGGAGCCGAGGCCGATGCCGACCGCGTCGACGAAGGCGACCAGGATCTGCACCTTCACGAAGTTGGTCAGCGTGACCCACCCTGCGCGACCGGCGCCATCGACGGCTCCGCGGGCGCGGCGCGGGAAGAGGCGGACGACCCAGCTCCAGATGTTCGGCCCGTCGATGAGGATGAACAGCGTCGAGAAGAGGGTGAGCAGCACGCCCGTCAGCAGGTGGCCGACGGTCGAGCCGACGCTGAGCGCGCCGCTGACCAGCATCCCCGAGTCCTGCTGCAGGGCCGTGAGGGCCTGCTGCGCGTACTGGTTGATATCGGTCTCGGTGAGGTGGAGCGGCGACTCGAGGAGGAAGGCCTTGAAGTCGTCGTAGGACTGCACCGTCTGCCGGCTGAGGTCGTCGAAGCCGGAGTAGACCTGGGTGACGACGAGGAAGAGGAGCCCGCCGATCACCACGACGATCCCCAGCTCCGCCAGGACGACGGCGGCCCACTTGGGCCAGCGGTGGCGCTGGAGGAAGCTCGAGAACGGCACCAGGAGGGCGGCGATCACGATCGCGAGCAGGAGCGGGATGACGATCAGCCGCAGCTCGATGACGAGCAGCACCAGCACCGCGAGCGCCGCGACCACGACGAGGACGCGCCAGGCCCAGGCGCCCGCGATGCGCATCCCGTCGCTCACGAAGGCCGAATCGGCGACGGGAGCGGGCCGGGAGGGGGCGGCCGGGGCGACGGGCGCGGCGGGCTGGACGGCGCGCGGGCCGGAGGTGCGGCGGGACCTGCCGAGTCTCATCTGCCCAGACTAGGCCCCGGCGCATACCCCGCGCGGTATCCCCGGGGAGTGCTCATGCGGCGGCGCCGACCGCCGCCTGCTCCGGTGCCGGACCGACCGCCACCGGGCGCCGCGCGGGCAGCACGCCGACCCGCTCCCCCGGCTCGAGGCGATGCCCCGACGCGTGCTGGACGGTGACCTCCTCGCCCGTCGACAGCCGGACGGTCGAGCGCCGCACCGGCCCCAGGAAGCTCGAGGCGAGGACGACTCCGGGCAGGGAGTCGGGAGCGCCGTCGGCCACGACGGCGAGGTCCTCGGGGCGGAGGAACACCGACACGGGCCCGTCCGCCGCCGCCGCGTCGACGAGCGGCAGGCGCACGCCGAGCGCGAGGACCGATCCCGACGAGACCGTCCCCGTGACCACCGTCGAGAGGCCGACGAAGCGGGCCGTGAAGGCGGTCGCCGGGCGCGCGTAGAGGTCCTCCGGCGCGCCCAGCTGCTCGATCCGCCCGGCGTTCATCACCGCGACGCGGTCGGCGACGGCGAGCGCCTCCTCCTGGTCGTGCGTGACGAAGAACGTGGTGATGCCGATCTCGGACTGCAGGCGCTTGATCTCGTCGCGCAGCTGGACGCGGACCTTCGCGTCCAGTGCCGACAGGGGCTCGTCCAGCAGCAGCACCCGCGGCCGCGTGACGAGGGCGCGCGCGAGCGCCACCCGCTGCTGCTGGCCGCCGGAGAGCTCGTGCGCGTAGCGGTCGCCGAGGGCGCCGAGGCCCACGACCTCCAGCGCCTCCCCCGCGGCCGCCCGGCGTTCGCGCGCCCCGACTCCCCGGGTGCGCAGCCCGAACTCGACGTTCTCGCGCGCCCGCAGGTGCGGGAAGAGCGAGTACGATTGGAAGACCATGCCCATGTCGCGCTTCGCGACGGGGACGTGGGCGACGTCCTCCTCGTCGACGAGGATCCGCCCCGCGTCGATCCGCTCGAGACCGCTGAGGGCGCGCAGGGCTGTGGTCTTGCCGCAGCCGGAGGGGCCGAGCAGCGCGATGAACTCACCCGGGGCCACGTCGAACGAGACGCCGTCGAGCGCTCGCGCGGAGCCGTAGTGCCGCTCCACGTCGACGAAGCGCACGCGGGCGCCGGGGAGGGTGGGAGCGGTCACGAGGAGCCTTTCGAGGAGCGCGCCCGGCCCGTCGGCAGGCCGATCCGCGCGAGGCGGCCGATCCCGAGCAGGAGGGCGAAGGCGAAGAGGAGCGAGAGCAGCGAGAAGATCACGGCGACGTAGGCGTCGGACTTCGACACCTGCACCAGGCCGGTCTGGAGGGTGGTGCGGCTGAGGAGCGAGGCGATCGTGTACTCGCCGAGAACGACTGCGACGGTGATCAGCGCGGCCGCGACCAGGCCCCGGCGCAGGTTCGGCAGGAGGACCCTCCCGAGCACCGCGAGCGGGCCCGCGCCGAGCGAGCGGGCCGCTTCCGAGAGCGTCACGGCGTCGAGACCGGCGAGGTCCGCCGCCACGGCGCGGTAGGCGTAGGGCAGGACCAGCACCCCGTAGGCGAGAGCGAGCGTCCACGGCGCGGAGCCGGCGAGCCGGGTGACCACGGAGTAGACCGGCGCGAGGCCGACGACGAGGACGATGGCGGGCACGGTCAGCGGGAGCAGGCAGACCAGCTCCAGAGCCCGGCGCAGGCGCGGGAGCCGGACCTCGACGAGCAGCATCGTCGGCACCAGCAGGACCAGGACGATGAGGGCGGTGACGACGGCGAGGACCAGCGAGTTGCCGATCCCCTGGAACAGCGAGCGGTAGGCGCGCTCGTTCTCCGGGTCGAGGATCGCCGTCCAGTGCGCGAGGTCGTGGCCGCCGGCGCTGCGGAGCGTGAACTCCGCCATCGCGACGATCGGGACGGCGAACACCAGCCCGGTGATCACGAGCACCGCCCCGGACAGGAGCCGCGCGGGCCTCATCGCTGCCACCGCCGGGCCCGGCGCTGCAGCAGCGCGTACCCGGACATCAGGACCACCATCACCGCGAGCATCCCGAGCGCGAGGGCGCCCGCGAGGTTCTCGCGGCCCAGCACCGTCTCGCTGACCAGCGCGGCGCGGATCTGCAGCGGGACGATCTGCGCGCCCTGGCTGATGAGCGCCGCCGCGGTGGCGAAGGAGGAGAACGCGTTCGCGAACAGCAGCAGGACGCAGCCGAGGAACGACGGCGCCAGCACCGGGAGTGCCACGTGCAGCCAGTAGCCGAGCCGGCCCCCGCCGAGCACCGCGTTCGCCTCGGCCCACTCCGTACGCAGGCCCTCGAGCGCGGGCAGGAACGTGAGCACCATCAGGGGCACCTGGAAGTAGAGGTAGGGGAGGACGAGCCCGGGCAGCTGGTAGAGCCACACGCCGTCGGCGTAGAGGTCGACGCCCGCTCCCGCGAGGAGGGTGGTCACCAGCCCCTGCACGCCGATCGTCGCGATGAACGCGAACGCGAGCATCACGCCGCCGAACTGCGCGAGGACGCTCGCCGCTGCATTGACGACGGTCCGGAGCGCCCCGCGCGGATCGGAGCCGAGCAGGGCCAGGCACACGACCGCGCCCAGCACCGCGCCGACGACGGCGGTGACGGCCGAGAGCCCGAGCGACGCGCCGAAGGCGGACAGCACGACGGGATCCCCGAGCGCCAGCACGTTCGCCGTGGTGAAGCGGCCGTCTCCGTCCGTGAATCCGGTCGCCACCGCGAGGACCGTGGGGACGGCCAGGAACAGCAGGACGTAGAGCGCGAAGGGGGCGACGCCCAGCACGGCCGGGGTGCCGCGCCGTCCCCGGAGCGCGGACGCCCCGGAGACGGCCTCGGCGGGAGCGGTGGTCACTGGATCGCCGCGGCCCACTTCTCGGCGAGGAGCGACGAGGCCGCCTCGGTCTGCTCCTCCGTGAACTGGACGAGGTCGGAGGGAGCGGCGCCGACGGCGTCGAGCGCGTCCTGGTCGACCGTGCCGGCCTCGGTCATCGCGGCCAGGCGCACCGGGTAGGCGCCGGCGGCGAGGTAGAGGTTCTGCGCGGCGTCGGAGTAGAGGTACTCCTGCCAGAGCCGCGCGGCCGCGGGGTGCGGAGCGTCGGCGTTGACCGCCTGGTTGTAGTAGCTGCCGACGGCGGAGCCCGGGAGGACGGTCGTCGTCCACTCGCGGGTGCCCTCGTTCGCCTTCCCGGCGGCGAGGTTGTTGTAGCTCCAGTCGAAGACGACAGGGGTCTCGCCCGAGGCGATGGTGGCGTCGGTCGGGTCCAGCGGCAGGAAGTTGCCGGCGTCGTTCAGCTTCTCGAAGAAGTCGATCCCCGCCTGGACGTCGTCGGCGGAGCCGCCGGACTGGAGAGCCGCGAGCTGCACTGCGGCCGCGGCGGCTCCCGCCTGGGTCGGGTCGCCGTTGATCGCGACCGAGCCGCGGTAGTCGGCGCCGAGGAGGTCCTCGAGCGACGTGGGCGCAGGCACCGCGGCCGCGTCGAACCCGATCGACATCAGGCCGGTGTAGTCGTTGACCCAGAGGCCCGACTCCTCCTTGTTCCCCTCGGGGATGTCGTCCCAGGACTCGACCTTGTACGGCGCGAACATGTCCGTGTTCGCCAGAGCGACGGCCGGCCCGAGGTCGAACACGTCGGGAGCGGTGTCCTGCCCGGCGAGGTTCTCCGCCGTGCTGATCTCCTCCGCGGAGGAGACGTCGGGGTCGGCGGAGTTCACGGTGATGCCGTACTCGTCCTCGAAGCCGCTGATCAGCTCGCCGTAGTTCGCCCAGGTGTCGGGCAGGGCGATGACGTTGAGCTCGCCCTCGGCCTTCGCGGCCTCGACCAGGGCGTCCAGCCCGCCGAGGTCCGCGGCGGACGTGGCGGACGCCGCGTCCGCGCCGCCGCCGTCGGACGAGGCGGTGGCGCCGCCGGAGCAGGCCGAGAGTGTGAAGACGAGGGCGGTGCCGGCGGCGGCGACCGCGGCGGCGCGCGACAGGCGCTGAATGGTCAAGGGTCCTCCAGGAGTCGGGTGGGCCGCCCCGGTGGGACGGCCTCGGGCACGGTAGGAGCGCCGCGAGTCGGCGAGGGAGCGCGGCGGTGAATGCCGGGCGAACGCCGGGGGCCGAATCGGGGACGGCGATGTCGGGGGCGTTCGCTAGCGTGGGCGGACCATGACCGAGCAGCTC
Organism: Rathayibacter sp. AY1B4; assembly: GCF_002932815.1. Taxonomy (NCBI): domain Bacteria; kingdom Bacillati; phylum Actinomycetota; class Actinomycetes; order Micrococcales; family Microbacteriaceae; genus Rathayibacter; species Rathayibacter sp. AY1B4. Next base: position 29,549 of record NZ_PSWN01000011.1, read on the forward strand.
TCCGCCGCGCTGGCGCGCCGCATCGCCCTGACGGCGCAGGGGTTCGGCGTCCCCCGTCCGTCCCGGGTCGACGCGCGCCGGGTGCGCGCCGCCGTGGACCGGATCCGCCCGCTCCAGCTCGACTCGGTGAACGTCTTCGAGCGGAGCCACTACCTGCCGCTGCTCGCGCGGCTCGGCCCGTACGATCGCTCCCTCCTCGACGCCGCGGCCTTCTCCCCCGACGGCCCCTACGTCGAGTACTGGGCCCACGAGGCCGCCCTCGTCCGCCGCGAGGATCTCCCGCTCTACCGCTGGCGGATGGAGCACTACCGCCGGGTCCGCCTGCCCGAGCACGAGGGCTGGGCCCACGAGAACCGCGCCACCCTCGACTGGCTCCGCGCCGCGCTCGCCGACGGTCCCCTCCGCGCCTCCGAGATCGAGCACGAGGCCAACGTCCGCACGGGCCCCTGGTGGGGCTGGTCCGACATCAAGCGCGGCCTCGAGGTCCTGTTCCGCTGGGGCGAGGTGGTGACGGCGGGGCGCACGCGCTTCGAGCGCTCCTACGGTCTCGCCGAGCGGCTCCTCCCGAGCGCGGTGCTCGACGCCGACGTGCCCCTCCCCGACGCCGTCCGCGAGCTCGTGCGCCGGGCGGCCCGGGCCCACGGGATCGGCACCCTCGGCGACCTGGCCGACTACCACCGGCTGCTCCAGTCCCCCACGCGCGTCGCGATCGACGAGCTGGTCGAGGCGGGCGAGCTCGAGCGCGTCGAGGTGCGCGGCTGGGAGCGGGGCGGGCGGCCCGTTCCGCTCTGGCGGCACGTCGACGCCCGACGCCCCCGCACGCTCCGGGCGGACGCGCTCCTCTCGCCGTTCGACCCCGTGGTCTGGCACCGGCCGAGGGCCGAGCTGTTCTTCGGCTTCCACTACCGGATCGAGATCTACACCCCGGCCGAGCAGCGGATCCACGGCTACTACGTCCTCCCCGTGCTCCTCGACGACGTGATCGCTGCACGGGTCGACCTCAAGAGCGAGCGCAAACGCCGGGTCCTCCTCGTGCAGGCCGCCTGGCTCGAGCCGGGGGCCCCGGCCGACACGCCGGAGCGGCTCGCCGCACTGCTGGTCGAGGCGGCGGCCTGGCAGGCCCTCGACGCCGTCGAGGTCGTCGGTCGCGGCGACCTCGCGGCCGCCCTCGCCGCAGCACTGAGGAGGATCGCGTGAGCGCGCCCGGCGGCGTCCTGGCGCTGGCGCTCTCGGAGCGCTGCGTCGCCCGTCTGCTCGAGCGCGGGAGCGTCGTCGGGGTCGGCACGGGCGAGCTCGCCCACGCGGCCGGCGTCTCCCTCCGGACCTTCCACCGGTACCTCGGCGGGAAGGAGGACTGCGTGCGCCCGGTGCTCGCCGCCGCGATCGCCGCGATGGGACGCGCCCTCCTCGAGCGCCCGGCCGCCGAGCCGCTGAACGCGGCGCTCGGCCACGCCTTCGCCGCGGCGGCCTCCGGTCCCCAGCTCGACCGCACCCTCCGGCTGATCCCCCTGCTCACCGAGACCTCGGCGATGCGCGCCGTCTGGGCGCAGTCGCTGCACGACGGCGAGGAGGCGCTGACGCCGTTCCTCGCGGAGCGGATGGGGCTCGGCCGCACGTCCCCGCACCGGGCGGCCGTCCTGGCCACCGTCGTCCTCGCCCTGGTCCGGCGGGCGCTGGTCGACGCGGCGGCGAGCGGCATCGACCCGGCGCCGGTCTTCGCCGAGTACCTGACGACCGTCGACGGCGGTCCGCTCGCGGCTCCGACCGGATGACGTCCCGTCCGGCGCGGTGACGGGCGCACCTCCGACCGAAGCGGGACGCGGTGCGGGGCGGCGATCGTCGACGGGGCGTCGGCCGGATCGGCCTGCTAGAAGCGCGAGCCCATCTCGGAGAGGCGGGCGACGCGGTCCGCGATCGGCGGATGGGTCGCGAAGAGGCGCGCGACCACCCCCGGCTTCGACGGGTCGGCGATCCAGAGGTGCGCCATCGAGCTGTTCTGCCGCTGCATCGGCCGGCCCGCGGACTCGAGCTTCAGCAGGGCGCGGGCGAGGGCGTCGGGGTGGCGGGTCGTCAGCGCACCGGTGGCGTCGGCGAGGTACTCGCGCTGACGGGAGATCGAGAGCTGCACGACCGAGGCGACGATCGGCGCGAGGACTATCGACACCAGCCCGACGATCAGGAGCGCCGGGTTGCCCCCGCCGTTGCCGTTGCCGCCCCGCCCGAAGAAGGCCAGGCGGAGGAAGGCGTCCGAGAGGAAGCCCACCGCGACGACGAGACCGAAGACGATCATCGAGACGCGGATGTCGTAGTTGCGGACGTGGCCCAGCTCGTGGGCCATCACGCCCTCCAGCTCGGCGTCGTCCATGATCGCGAGCAGGCCCGTCGTCGCGGCCACGACGGCGTGCTCGGGATCACGGCCGGTCGCGAACGCGTTCGGCGCCGGGTCGTCGATCAGGTACACCTTCGGCATCGGCGTGCCCGTCGCGATCGAGAGGTTCTCGACGATGCGGTACAGCCTCGGCTCGTCCGCCTTCTCCACCGCCACGCCGCCGCTGAGCGCGACCGCCTGGCGAGCGGCGAAGAAGTACTGGAAGAACGCGTACCCGGCGGCGATCACGAGCACCACCACGACGATCATCGTGCTGCGGTAGACCGCTGCAGCCAGGGCGCCCAGGCCGCCGATGATCGCCAGGAACAGGACGAGGATCAGGACCGTGTTGCGCTTGTTGCGGGCGATCGCGCTGTACACGGCGCCTGCCTAGAACTGGACGCGCGGGGGCTCCGAGATCGCAGCGAGATCGCCGACCTCGAAGAACTCGCGCTCCGAGAAGCCGAGCCGGCGCGAGAAGAGCGTGTTCGGGAAGACCTTCACCTTGGTGTTCATCTCGCGCACGCCGCCGTTGTAGAAGCGCCGGGCCGACTGGATCTTGTCCTCGGTGTCGACCAGCTCGCCCTGCAGCTGGAGGAAGTTCTGGCTCGCCTGCAGCTGGGGGTACGCCTCCGCGACCGCGAAGATCGACTTCAGAGCGCTCTGCATGTGGTCCTCGGCGACCGACGCCTCCGCCGGGCCCTGGGCCTGCAGCGTCTCGGCGCGAGCCTGCGTCACCGACTCGAAGACCTGGCGCTCGTGCGAGGCGTAGCCCTTCACGGAGTCGATCACGTTGGGGATCAGATCCGCGCGGCGCTTCAGCTGGACGGTGATGTCGCTCCACGCCTCGTCCACGCGGACGTTGAGGGTGACCAGCGAGTTGTACGTCGCCCAGAGGTAGACCCCGAGGATGACGACGAGCGCGACGACGACGATGAGCGGGACGAGCCATTCCATGCCGTCCAGTGTAGGGACGGCGCGCTCCCCGGCACCTGTCGATGAGGCGCATTCGCAGGGGCGGGTCGGCCCTACTTGAGGGTCTTCTGCAGCAGGACGGTGCTGAGCCAGCGCTCGAACTTGAAGCCGACCCGGCCCATCCGGCCGACCTCGACGAATCCGAACTGCGCGTGCATCGCCAGCGACGCCTCCGCGCCCTTGTCGGCGATGACGGCCATGATCTGACGGATCCCCACGGCCTTCGCGCGCTCGAGGAGCTCGGCCATCAGCGCCCGGCCGAGGCCCTTCCCGGTGGAGGCCGCCCGCAGGTAGATCGAGTTCTCCACGGTGAAGCGGTACGCCCGCTTGGAGGACCACGGCGACACCATCGCGTAGCCGAGGATCTGGCCCGACGGCGAGACGGCCACGATGAAGGGCAGCCCGAGCTTCTGATTGCGGGAGAACTTCGTCCGCCACTCCTTCAGCGTCGAATCGTCCTCGTCGAAGGTCACCACCGTGTTGCGCACGTAGTGGTTGTAGATCTCGCGGATGTCCGGGAGGTCGGCGTCGCGGGCGTCGCGGATCTCGAACGAGAAGCCGGGCTCGGGAGGCGGCGCCTTCCGCAGGTGCGGCGGCAGGACGCGCCGGCTCTCGTACTCTTCCTCAAGCATCCGGCTCCCCTTCGGCTCCGCCCATCGATCCGGGCCAGCGTAGCCGCCCCGCGGGCGAGCGCCCGGTCACGCGAGAGCGCTCCAGTCGACCGGCTCCGCGCCGCGCTCCTCCAGGAGGGCGTTGGCGCGGCTGAACGGCCGGGAGCCGAAGAAGCCGCGCGAGGCCGACAGCGGGCTGGGGTGCGCGCTCTCGATCACTCCGGCCTCCCTCAGCATCGGGCGGAGCGACGCGGCGTCGCGGCCCCAGAGGATCGCGACGAGAGGCGCGTCCCGGGCGGCCAGCGTACGGATCGCGTGCTCGGTGACCGCCTCCCAGCCCTTCCCGCGGTGCGAGGCGGGAGAGCCGGGGGCGACGGTGAGGACCCGGTTGAGCAGCATCACGCCGCTCGAGGTCCAGCCGCTGAGGTCGCCGTGCTCGGGCGGCTCGACGCCGAGGTCGTCCCGGAGCTCGCGGTGGATGTTCTGCAGGCTCCTCGGCAGCGGGCGCACGTGGCGCTCGACCGCGAAGGACAGCCCGATCGGGTGCCCGGGCGTCGGATACGGGTCCTGTCCGACGATCAGGACGCGCACGTCCGCGAGCGGTGCGGCGAAGGCGCGGAGCACGTCGCGGCCCGCGGGGAGGTAGGGCCGGCCGGCCGCGACCTCGCCGCGGAGGAAGTCGCCCATCGCGGCGATGTCCCCGGCGACGGGGGCGAGCGCCTCCGCCCAGCCCCTGTCGATCAGTCCCGAGGCCGCGAGCTCCGCGAGGTCCACCCGGTCAGCCCGCCGCGAGCGTCGCGACGACGACTCCGGCGTCGCTGCCGCTCACGCGCCACACCGAGCCGGCGCCGCCGACGCGGAGCGCGCCGGTCCCGACGATCAGCACGGTGGACTCGTCGAGCGCGACGCCGCCGTCGACCAGGCCCGCCTCGACGGCCGCGACCAGGCGGCCGAGGGTCCCCCACTGCGCCGCATGCACGTCGACCGTCACGTCGATGAGGCCGATGCCCTCGAGCACCGTGACCTCGTCGAGCTCCTCCGCCGCGCCCTCCGGGACGACGGCGACACCGCCGATCCGGTGGCCGCCGACGAGGGCGCGATCGGCTGCGACGGCGGCTCCCGCCGAGTAGCCGGCGTACGGCACTCCGGAGGAGACGAGATCGCGCAGCCGCGGGAAGCAGGCCTCGAGCGCGTCGCGGTAGGCCGGGGTCAGCCCTCCGCCGACGAAGATCCCGTCGACGTCGTCGAAGACCGCGGGATCGATCCGGCCGCCCTCCGGCTTCATCACGGCGAACGCGTCGAGCGGGCCGACCGTCGCGAGCAGTGCCGCGTAGCCGGCGTAGGCCTCCGGGCCGAGCCCGTCGTGGACGACGACGATCGCGATGCGCGGGCCCTCGATCCGGCCGGCGTCGACCGCGTGGGCGCGCGCCTCCGCGAGGAACGCCCCGTACAGCTGCTGGTCGTGCTCGACGCCGCCTCCGCCGCCGATCAGGTGGACGCTCACTCGTCGTCCTCGGCGAGGGCTCCGTCCACCGGGGGCAGAGCCGACCAGGGGAAGACGATCCAGCGCGGGGTGCGGCGCCAGAAGAAATCGGGCTCGAGCACCGTGCGCGGCTTCGTGTACAGGGTCACGGTGCGCACCTCGGCACCCATCGCGCGGATGAGCTTCACCGAGAGGGCGAGGGTGTGGCCGGAGTCGGAGACGTCGTCGACCAGGAGGATGCGCTTGCCGCGCACGGACGCCTCGTCGAGCAGCGGCGGCAGCACCACGGGCTCCGCCAGGCGCGCCTCGACGCCGGTGTAGAACTCGACGTTCAGCGCGCCGCAGCTCTTGATGCCGAGCGCGTAGGCCACGGCGCCCGCGAGGAGCAGACCGCCGCGCGCGATGGCGACGACCAGCTCCGGCCGGTAGCCCGACGCGACCACGTCGTCGGCCAGGTGCCGAGCGGCGTCGCCGAACTCGAGCCAGCCGAGCACCTCCTTCTCCGTGGCGGCGAGGAGGGCGGCGGAGTCGTCGGCGTCGGAAACCATGAGGGACAGGCTAGGCCGTCGCGGGCCTCCGCGTCACATCGGTCAGGCGCGCGGGGCCAGGGGTCCCTTCGCGACCTTGTGCGGGGCCGCCTGCGCGACCGGCTTGATGGTCACGAGGTCGAGGTTGACGTGGGCGGGGAGCTCCACCGAGGAGACGATCGCAGCGGCGACGTCCTCCGCGACCAGCGGGTCGGGGACCTCGGCGTAGACCGCGTCGGCGCGCTCCCGATCGCCGCCGAAGCGGACCAGCGAGAACTCGTCCGTGTGCACCATCCCCGGCGCGATCTCGATCACGCGGATCGGCTCGCCCGCCAGCTCGAGCCGCAGCACGGCGACCAGCGCGTGCGCGGCGTGCTTGGCGGCGTTGTACCCGCCTCCGCCCTCGTAGGCGACGTGGCCGGCGATCGAGGTGACCGTCACGATGTCCGCGGAGGTGCCGCTCCCCCGGATCCCGGCGCGCAGCAGCGGGAGCAGCGCGCTGGTCACGAGCTTCACCGAGAGCACGTTGATCTCGAACATGCGGCGCCAGTCCTCGGGGTCGGACTTCTCGACCGAGTCGAGTCCGAGCGCACCGCCCGCGTTGTTCACGAGCGCGTGCACGGGCCCGGAGGAGGCGAGGTGGTCGCGCAGAGCGTCGACCTGGGCGGCGTCGGTGAGGTCGGCGGCGAAGTACCCGGCGCCGGTCTCGGCGGCGAGCGCCTCCAGCCGGTCGCGCCGGCGCGCGACGGCGACGACCTCCCAGCCGTGCTCGCGGAACAGGCGGACCGTGGCCGCCCCGATCCCTGAACTCGCTCCTGTCACGACAACGCGTCGATCCACGCCCGTCCCCTTCCGTCAAGCCTCGGACACCCTCGACTCCGTCGTCGCAGCCCAACGCTAGTCTGGCCGCGTGCCGCCCGCCGACCCGGTTCCCGCGACCGCCGGGACAGCCGTCACCCCGAAGCGCCGCGTGCCCCTCTGGGACAACGCGCGCTTCGTCTGCGTGACCCTCGTCGTGATCGGGCACGGCGTCCAGAGGCTGACGGCCAACTCCGACACCTCGCTCATCGTCTACCTGACGATCTACGCCTTCCACATGCCGGCCTTCGCGATCATCTCGGGCTACTTCTCCAAGAGCGGCGCACCGAGCGGGCGCGCGATGCGGCGGGTGCTGACCGACATCCTCCTGCCCTACCTGATCATGGAGACGATCTGGACCCTGGTGCAGTTCCTGGTCGAGGGCAAGCAGGAGTTCAACCCGACGAAGCCGAGCTGGACGCTGTGGTTCCTGCTCGCGCTGGGCATCTTCCGCCTCGTCCTCCCCTACCTGGCGCTGCTGCGCTGGCCGCTGCTGATCAGCGTGGTGCTCGCGGTCGGGGTCAGCTACTACGACAACATCGACTCGACCTTCTCGCTCGCACGCGCGATCGGGATCCTGCCGTTCTTCGTGTTCGGCTGGCGGCTGCGCGGCTTCTCCCCCGGCGGCCGCTCCGCCGTCGAGCGCTGGCTCGATCAGCCGCCGTCGCGGGTGCTCCTCGCCCGGATCCTCGCCGTCGTCCTCTTCGCGGTCACGGCGGTCGTCATGACCGTCAACATCGAGGCGTTCCGAGCGGCGGACCTTCGCTACTGGTTCTTCTACGACCGCCCCTACGACGCCCTCGGCGAGACCCAGTGGTGGGCCGGGCTGGTGCGGCTGGCCCTGATGGCCGGAGCGGTCGTGCTCTCGCTCGCGCTCTTCGCGCTGGTTCCGCGCCGCCGCACCCCGCTCACCGCCTGGGGGCAGTCGACGATGTACGTCTACCTCCTCCACAGCTTCGTCCTCTATCCGCTGCGGGAGTCCGGGATCCTCTCGCGGACGGAGAGCACGCTCGCCCTCGTGCTGATGATCGTGTTCTGCATCGCGGTCTCGGTCGTGCTCTCGCTCGGCTGGACCCGCACGGTCTTCCACCGGCTGGTCGAGCCCCGCGCGGCCTGGCTCTTCGCCCCGGCGGCCGACGAGAGGCCCCGGCGCCCGGACCGCGCCGACCCCACGGGCGCCAAGCGCGACCGGCAGCCCGAGCGGCGCTGACGGCCGTTACCCCGTGTGTCGGCGGTCCTGGCCGCCCGGCGGGCCCCCGCGTACGCTCGTCGCGACGGAGAACGGCCCCGTCCCCGACCCCGACGATCCGATGGGAAGCACCATGACCGACTCCGACCAGTGGCAGTTCGAGACCAAGCAGATCCACTCGGGCGCCGCGCCGGACCCGGTGACCAAGGCCCGCGCGACGCCGATCTACCAGACCACCTCCTACGTCTTCGACAACGCGGAGCACGCCCAGAACCTGTTCGCGCTGGCCGAGTTCGGGAACATCTACACCCGCATCCAGAACCCGACCCAGGCGGTCGTGGAGGAGCGGCTCACCGCCCTCGAGGGCGGCTCCGGCGCCCTGCTGCTCGCCTCGGGCCAGGCCGCCGAGACCGCGGCAGTGCTGAACATCTCCCAGGCCGGCGACCACATCGTCTCGTCGTCCTCGATCTACGGCGGCACCTACAACCTCTTCAAGTACACCCTCGCCAAGCTCGGCATCGAGACGACCTTCGTCGAGAACCAGGACGACCGCGAGGAGTGGCGCCGCGCCGTCCGCCCGAACACGAAGCTGTTCTTCGCCGAGACCGTCGGCAACCCCAAGATCAACATCCTCGACATCCGCACAGTGGCCGATGTCGCGCACGACGCCGGCGTGCCCCTGATCGTCGACAACACCATCGCGACGCCCTACCTGATCCGCCCCTTCGAGCACGGCGCGGACATCATCGTGCACTCGGCGACGAAGTTCCTCGGCGGCCACGGCACGGTCATCGGCGGAGCGATCGTCGACGGCGGCCGCTTCTCGTGGACCGCGAACGCCGAGCGCTTCCCCGGCCTCACCACGCCGGACGAGTCCTACCACGGTGCCGTCTACACCGACGCGGTCGGCGACTCCCTCGCCTACATCATCAAGGCCCGCGTGCAGCTGCTGCGCGACCTCGGCGCCTCGATCGCTCCGGCGAGCGCCTGGCAGCTCATCCAGGGCATCGAGACCCTCTCGCTCCGGATCGAGCGCCACGTGCAGAACGCGCAGGAGATCGCGGAGTACCTCGAGAACCACTCCGACATCGCCTCGGTGAACTACTCGGGCCTGCCCACCTCGCCCTGGTACGCCGCGGCCAACCGCTACGCGCCGAAGGGCGTGGGCGCGGTGCTCTCGTTCGAGCTCAAGGGCGGAGTGGACGCCGGCCGGGCCTTCGTCGACTCGCTGGAGCTGTTCTCACACCTGGCCAACATCGGCGACGTCCGCTCGCTCGTCATCCACCCCGCGTCGACCACGCACTCGCAGCTCTCGCCCGAGCAGCAGCTGACCGCCGGCGTCACTCCGGGCCTGGTGCGCCTGTCGGTGGGGCTCGAGAACGTCGACGACCTCCGCGCCGACCTCGACAAGGCTCTCCGCGCCGCGCGCGCCGTCGTCGAGGCCTCCCGCGCGAACGCCTGAGGCCCCTCGGCGCCCTGACGGGGTCCCCGTCCTCGAGGACCACGTCAGGGCGCTCCGCGCGCGGGCGGAGGAGCGCGGGAGCAGGGCGTAACAAACGGCTCCGCCCCGCGGCGCTCTGACACGATGGACAGCGCTATGGACTGGCAGCAGACACTCGAGGACACGGTCCCGTCGGCGTTCGTCACCGAGCGCCAGCTCCTCTCGGTCATCGGCAAGCCGCCCGCCACCGGAGCCTGGCGCGACGGCGACCACCCGGGCGGGCGCCGCTTCGTCGACCTCGGCCCGTTCGACTTCGAGGCGGGCGGCCGCCTCCCCCACGCCCGCATCGCCTACGAGACCTGGGGCGCGCTGAACGAGCGCCGCGACAACGCCGTCCTCGTCCTGCACGCCCTGACCGGCGACTCCCACCTGCTCGGCCGCGGCGATCCCGGCCACGCGACGGACGGCTGGTGGTCGGGACTCGTCGGCCCCGGCCTCGTGATCGACACCGACCGCTTCTTCGTGGTCGCCCCGAACATGCTCGGCGGCTGCCAGGGCTCCAGCGGTCCCGCGTCCCTCGCCCCCGACGGCCACGAGTGGGGCGCACGGTTCCCGTACACGAGCATCCGCGACCAGGTGCGGGCGCAGGTGCAGTTCAGCGACCTGCTCGGCGTCGAGCGGTGGCACACCGTCATCGGCGGGTCGATGGGCGGGATGCAGGCGCTGGAGTGGGGGATCGACCACGCGGAGCGGGTCGCGCGCCTCGCGGTCCTCGCCGCTCCCCCGCGGGCCACGGCCGACCAGATCGCCCTCAACTTCGTGCAGCTCGAGGCGATCCGCAACGACGCGGCCTTCGCGGGCGGCTCCTACTACGACGCGGGCGACGGCCAGGGCCCGTACCACGGCCTCGCGCTCGCCCGCCGGATGGCACTGCTCAACTACCGCAGCCCCTCCGAGCTCAACGACCGCTTCGAGCGCAGCTGGCAGTCGGGGCTCAGCCCGCTCGGCGGCGGCGGCCGCTTCGCCGTGGAGTCGTACCTCGACTTCCACGGCAACAAGTTCACGCGCCGCTTCGACGCGAACAGCTACATCACGCTCGTCGAGGCGATGAACTCGCACGACGTCGGCCGCGGCCGGGGCGGCGAGGCGGCCGCCCTCTCCCGGATCACCAGCCCGACTCTCGTCCTCGGCATCGACAGCGACCGGCTCTTCCCGGTCGAGGGCCAGCGGATCATCGCGGCGCACGCTCCCGGCGCTCTCGACGGCGGAGAGGTCGCGGTGATCACCTCGACGTTCGGCCACGACGGGTTCCTCATCGAGGACGACGCGGTCGGCGCGCACCTCGCCCGGCTGCTGGCGCATCCCGCGACGGCCTGACCCGCCCGACTCCGGCGCGGTTCGACGCCCCGAACCGCTCCGGCCGGCCCGGCCAGTGGCTATCGTGAGACGGGGGCCAGCCCCGCGCCACGACCGGAGGGGGCCAGAGCGTGCCGATGATCCGCAGCGCCCGCGAGCGCGACCGGCTGCTGCGCCACTCCGCCTGCGGGATCGGCCTGCTCACGGAGGCGGGGGCGCTCGGCATGGCCCTCATCCCCGGGACGCTCCAGCCCGCCGCCGTGCCGTTCGCCGTCGCGCTGCTCCTGGGCATGATGGCCGCCCACGTCGAGCTCGCCCGGACGGGGCGCCGCAGCCGCGTGATCGCGGTCGCCGTCGGCGGCCTGCTGCTGGGCTGGGGCCTCGCGCTGGGGCTCGCTCCGGGCGCCGACTTCGCCGGGTTCGTCCTGGTCAACACCGCGAACGCCGTGACCGCGAGCATCGCCGTGGTCGTGACGACGTCCGCGCGCCGACTGCTCCTGCTGCTGCCGGTGCTCCTCCCGAGCCTGATCCCGTCGGTGCTCGTCTCGAGCGGCACCATGATCCCCACCGTGGTCGTCCAGAGCCTGCTGCCCTGGGGCACGCTCTGCGGATTCGCCCTCTGGATCGGCACAGCGGTCCCGCGGGTGGTGCGGCGGATCGACAGCATCGGCAACGCCCACCGCGTGGAGCGCCTCGCCAGCGAGACGGAGGCGCAGCGCCGGCAGGGCGCGCGGCTCCTGCACGACACGGTGCTGGCCACCCTCACGCTCCTCGCGCACTCGGGCCGCGGAGTGTCGGTCGACGCGCTCCGGCAGCAGGCGGCGCAGGACGCGCAGCTCCTGCGCCAGCTCCGGCTCGGCGGGACCCCCACCCCGAGCGCGTCCGGCTCCTACCAGCTGACCAGCGTCACGTCCGCCCCCGCGGCCAACACCCTCGAGACCGTCCGCAACCGCTTCGGCCGGATGGGGCTCGACGTGATCTGGCACGGCTCCGGCCAGGTGGCGCTCACCGGCGCGGCCCTCGACTCCTTCGTCCTCGCCCTGGCGGAGTGCCTCGAGAACGTGCGCCGCCACTCCGGCGTCGCCTCGGCCGACGTGACGATCACCGAGGACGAGACGACCGTCCGCGCGATGGTCACGGATGCGGGCGCGGGCTTCGACATCGCGACCGTCCCCGACACGAAGCTCGGCTTCAAGGAGTCGGTGATCGCCCGGCTCGGCGACGTCGGCGGCCGCACCCGCCTGTTCAGCGCCCCCGGATCGGGGACGACCGTGGTGCTGGAGGTCCCGAAGTGAGCCCCGCGCCGGAGTCTCGGGCCCCGCTGCTGGGACGCGTGCCCGCGACGCACGGCCGCTCCTCCCGGTCCGCCCGCTCGGTCCGCCGCCAGCAGGAGGGGCTCGGCACCAACTACCTCGGCAGCGGCCTCAACGGCATCGCCGCCGCGATCCTCGCCTACGAGCTGCTGATCTTCCTCTCGACCTCCGCCCGCTACAGCGACCTCGCACCCGCGGCGATCGCCTGGGTCCTCGTCGTCCTGGCCTTCGGGTCCACCGTCCTCGCGATCCACCTCGGCGGACGCCGCCTGCCGCTTCCGGTCTACCTCTGCTTCCTCGTCGCCCTCGGAGCCGCCGTCGTGCTCGACCTGGTGGCCGTGACCGACTCCGGCGCGGCCCGCACCGTCCCCACCGCCGCGGTCGCGGGCGCCGTCGCGCACGCCGCGCTGATCGTCCACCGGCGCGGGATCGAGATCCTCGCGGTGAGCGCCCTCGTCGCGATCGCCGAGGTGATCGCGTTCCTCTCGATGGAGTCGGGCGGCGCGGGCGCGCTATCGGTGCGCATCAGCGCCCTCGTGGTGACGATCGCGCCGGCCGTCGTCGTGGTCGTGATGATGCGCGGGTTCCGCCGGATGGTCCAGCTCGAGATCGACCGCGCCCTCGTGCAGAGCACCACGCTCGGCCCGCGCTACGCGGTCGGGATGCTCGCCTCGGAAGAGCTCGCACGGCTCGACCTCGCCGCCGAGCGCCTCCTCGCCGAGGTGGGCGACGGCTCGGTCCGCCTGCCCCTCGACGCCCAGCGCGCCGCGCACGCGACCTCGCTCGCCACCCAGCTCCGCCTCCACCTCATCGAGGGGCGGCGCGAGACCTGGCTGCACCACGCCGTGCTCGAGTCCGAGCTGCTCGCGCCGCTCGTCGAGCTCGACGACCCGGACGGCACCGCCGGGCTCCTCGGGCACCAGCAGCGCGACGGGCTCCTCTCGGCGATCTGGCTGATCGCCGACAGCGCGACCGGGCTCGCCGTGGTCCTCCACGTCGAGTCGGGCAGCCCCCGCGATCCCGGAGCCGGGACGGCCGCCCGAGGACTGCTCGTGCCGATCACGCTCCGCTCCTCAGGCGCGCCCTTGCGCGGCGTCGATCCTGCGACGTGGGAGGCTATCGCTCAGGTCGGCGTCTTCCGCGACACCTCGCGCGACGGGGAGCTCCGGATCGAGATCGACTGCCTGGTCGAGAATCCCGCCGACCGGTGAGCAGCCGCCGAGAGACCGCCGACGACCGCCGACCGAAGGACACCGATGACACCCACCGCTGACGCGAAGATCACTCTCGCGGTCGTGGACGACCACAAGATGCTCCTCGGAGCGCTCACGGAGTGGATCCGCGGAGCCGCCTCCGACATCCAGCTGGTGGCCGCGGTCGCCTCCTGGCCCGAGCTGCTCACGCACCCCGAGTTCCCCGTCGACGTCGTGCTCCTCGACCTCGACCTCAAGGACAACATCCCGATCTCGGTGAAGCTCTCGACCCTCAAGACCACCGGGGTGAAGACCGTGCTGATGAGCACCTACTCCGAGCCCGCCGTGGTCCGCGAGGCACTCGCCTCCGGAGCCCTCGGCTACCTCGTGAAGACCGAGGACGCGGACATGATCGTCGAGGCGATCCGCGCGGCCAAGGACGGCCACTCCTACATCTCGCACGAGCTCGACATGGCGCTCTCCACCGGCGACTCCGACGGAGCGCCGAAGCTCAGCGCGCAGGAGCGCCGCGTGATGGCCCTCTACGGCGGCGGCGAGCCGGTCAAGTCGGTCGCGTTCGAGCTGGGCATCTCGGAGGAGACCGCGAAGTCGTACCTCAAGCGGATCCGCGAGAAGTACCGCGTCGTCGGCATCGACGTCGGCACGAAGGTGGCGCTCCGCAAGCGCGCCATCCACGACGGGATCCTCATCGAGACGGACTGAGTCCTCTTCCGCGGCGGTCCCCGCCCGCCGCGGCGCGGTCGGCTTCACGACGTGGCGTGTTCCGCAGAGCGGGGCGCGTCGCCCGGCATCGATCCGCTGACACGCGGATCACTGTCGGCGGGCTCCAGGGGGGCGGCGGTCCCCGCCCGACACGGCGCGGTCGGCTTCACGACGTAGTGCGATCCGCAGAGCGGGGCGCGTCGCCCGGCATCGATCCGCTGACACGCGGATCGCTGTCGGCGGGCTCCACGAGGGCGCGGCGGTCCCCGCCCGCCGCGGCGCGGTCGGCTTCACGACGTAGTGCGATCCGCAGAGCGGGGCGCGTCGCCCGGCATCGATCCGCTGACACGCGGATCGCTGTCGGCGGGCTCCACGAG
>NZ_PSWN01000011.1:43970-113595 GCF_002932815.1 Rathayibacter sp. AY1B4
CGGCGCGGTCGGCTTCACGACGTAGTGCGATCCGCAGAGCGGGGCGCGTCGCCCGGCATCGATCCGCTGACACGCGGATCGCTGTCGGCGGGCTCCACGAAGGCGCGGCGGTCCCCGCCCGCCGCGGCGCGGTCGGCTTCACGACGTGGTGCGTTCCGCGGAGCGAGGTGCGTCGCCAGGCATCGATCCGCTGGCACGCGGATCGCTGTCGGCGGGCTCCACGAGGGCGCGGCGGTCCCCGCCCGCCACGGCGCGATCGGCTTCACGACGTGGTGCGTTCCGCGGAGCGAGGTGCGTCGCCCGGCATCGATCCGCTGGCACGCGGATCGCTGTCGGCGGGCTCCACCTCGTCGAGCGGCGGCCACCTGCTCCTGCGATCGAGCAGGGCGGGCGTGCCTGAGTCGTGCCGGTCGAGTAGCCGCGGGACGCGGCGTATCGAGACCCACCAGGCACGGGCAACGGGTCGATGCTGGTCGAGAGGCCGCGGGACGCGCGGCATCGAGACCCACCGGACCGGGACTGCCCGTGCTCCTGCGGGCCCGCGTCAGGGGGCCAGGACGGCGACCGTCATGCCGGGCGTCGCGGCGGGGGCGTCCATCGCGGCGAGGGCGTCGGGCAGGTCCTCGAAGGCGATGGTGCGGCCGACGGAGTCGGCGGGGCGCAGACGGCCGGCGACGATGTCGTCGAGGAGGGCCGTGTAGCCGCTCCGGGCGATGCCGTGGCTGCCCAGCAGCTCCAGCTCCTGGGCGATGACCCGGCCGAGCGGGGTCGCCGGTGCGGCGTCGGGCCCGAGGAGCAGACCCACCTGCACGTGCCGTCCGCGCGGACGCAGGGCGGCGATCGACGCCTCCGCGGTGACCCTGCTGCCGACGGCGTCGACCGCCAGATGCGCCCCTCCTCCGGTCGCCGCGCGGATCGCGTCGGCGGCACCCTCGCCTCCGGGGACGGTCACCGCCCCGAGCGCCGCCGCGGCCTCCCGCGCGGGAGCGGAGACATCCGACGCCACCACCCGGGCTCCGGCGGCGAGCGCCACGATCACCGCGGAGAGGCCGACTCCGCCGCAGCCCAGCACCGCGACCCACTCCCCCGGGGCGACCCGGCCGCGCTCGTGCAGGGCGTGGTACGCGGTCCCGAAGCGGCAGCCGAGACCGGCCGCCTCGACGAAGCCGACGGAGTCGGGCAGGCGCACCAGGTTCAGGTCCGCACCCGGCACGGCCACCGCCTCGGCGAACGACCCGTCAAGGGTGAATCCCGGCTGCTGCTGCCGGAGGCACACCTGCGTCGCCCCCTCCCGGCACTGCTCGCAGTCGCCGCAGGCGAACACGAACGGCGCCGTGACCCGGTCGCCGACCGCGAAGAGCGACACCTGGGCTCCCGTCGCGATCACCGTCCCGGCGAACTCGTGCCCGGGGATCTGCGGCAGGACGACCGAGTCGTCGTGCCCCTTCCACGCGTGCCAGTCGCTCCGGCACACCCCGGTCGCCGCGACGCGGACGACGACGCCGTCGACGGGGCAGACGGGCTCCGGGACCTCGACGATCGCGGGGAGGGCGGAGAAGGACGAGTAGCTCACGGCGCGCATGCCGAGAGTCTTCCAGAGGCCCGGGCCGCGCTCTGCTTACAGTGCGTCGACCGGGATGCCGCCGGTGCCCGGCTGGGCGGGCTCGCGGTGGACCGGGTAGACCGTGCCCCGGGCGCGGTCGATCGCGATGCTGCCGAAGGCGAGCACGATTCCGGCCGCGGTCAGGCCCACGCCGACCCAGATGGGCGACAGGTAGCCCAGTCCGGCGGCGATCGTCAGGCCGCCGAGCGCGGCACCCACCGAGTTGCCGATGTTGAGCGCGGAGTGGTTGAGCGCTGCAGCGATCGTCTGGCTGTCGCGCGCCACGTCCATCAGCCGGGTCTGGATCGCGGGCGACGCGGCGGCCGAGAAGCCCGCCGAGAGGAACGCGAACACCACCAGGCCGACGACCGACGAGGCCGACAGCGCGAGTCCGATCAGCGAGACGCCGACGCCGGCGAAGAACACCACCAGCGCCCGCCGCACGTCGCGGTCGGCGGCCCAGCCGCCGACGAGGTTGCCGACGGTCATCCCGAGGCCGATGACGACCAGGATCCACGGGACCGCGCCGAGCGGCAGGCCCGTCACCTCGGTCGCGAGCGGCGAGATGTAGCTGTACATCGCGAAGAGTCCGCCGAAGCCGATGGCGCCGACGAGCAGGGTCATCCAGACCTGCAGGCGCCCGAACGCCCGCAGCTCGTTGCGGACGGTCGCCGCCGGATTCCCGGGCTGCGCGGGCACCAGAAGCTGGACGGCCACGACGGTCAGCGCGAAGAGCACCGCGACCACGAGGTAGGCGGTGCGCCAGCCGGCGATCTGCCCGACCCAGGTGATCGCGGGCACGCCGACGACGTTCGCGATCGTGAGCCCGGAGAGGACGAACGCGACTCCCTTGCCGCGCTTGCCGGGACCCATCAGGTCGGCGGCGACCAGGGAGGCGATGCCGAAGTAGGCGCCGTGCGGGAGCGCGGCGACGAAGCGCGCGGCGAGGACGAGCGGGAAGCTCGGAAGCAGTGCCGAGCCGATCGTCCCGACGGTGAAGGCGACGAGGAGGGTCAGGAGGAGCCTCTTGCGCGGCCAGCGCGCCGCTGCGGCGGCGATGGTGGGGGCGCCGACCACGACGCCGAGTGCGTAGGCCGAGATCAGCATCCCGGCCTGCGAGACGGCCTGCTCCTGGCTCACGGCCCAGACCCCGGGGAGGAGGTCGGCGGCGAGCTGCGGGAGGAGCCCCATCGCGACGAACTCGGTCGAGCCGATGCCGAAGCCCCCCATCGCGAGGGCGAGCAGGGCGAGGCGGGTCCGAGCGGGCGAGAGCGTCACCGCTCAAGGCTACTCAGGATCGGGCGGATGTCGAATCGATTCGAGAAAGCCTGGACACGAGAGGTCGCGGCGGGGACCCGCTACTCCCCCAGCGCGTCGTTCAGCCGGGCGATCTTGCCGTCGATCTCGCCTGAGTAGCCGGGTCGGATGTCCGCCTTCAGGACGAGCGACACGCGCGTCCCGAACGCTCCGACGGCCTCCGTCGCGCGCTTGACGACGTCGAAGACCTCGTCCCACTCCCCCTCGATCTCGGTGAACATCGAGGTCGTCCGCGACGGCAGGCCGCTCTCGCGGACGATGCGGACGGCGGCGGCGACGGCGTCGTGGACGGACGCGTCGGGCGCCTCGCCCCCGGACGGTGCGACCGAGAATGCGACGAGCATGGGAGCCTCCTTGACTGCGCGCACCGCGTGCCGGCCCCGCGCCCTCCGAGCCTACGAGCCCTGTGGCGCCAGGCGGGTCTCGCCGGTCAGCGACGACGCGGAAGTCGTGGCGCCGGGTGCGACGACCCGCGCCGTCCCCATCCTCCACAGCTCGCGCAGCAGCCAGCCGAGCAGCACCACGAGGAGGATGTTCCGCACGGTCAGCACGAGCACCATCCACCAGTGCGACCAGAGGAGGAAGAGGTAGAGGTACGGGTAGACCACCTGGGTCAGAGCCGCAGTGACGAGGGACAGCTTCGCGGGCCGGTCGAACGCGCCGTCGCGGCACGCGATCAGCCCGGCGATCACCGGCGGCGCGAGCCAGACGATGTACTGCGGCGAGAGCACCTTGTTGGTGTCGATGAACACGACCACGAAGGTCAGCGCGAGCAGCGGGAACAGCCTCGCGGGGTCCGCCCGGCGGGCGAGAGCACGGGCACCCAGCAGGGCCACGCCGAGCATGGCCAGAGCGAGCAGCGGGGTCATCAGGCTCGCCGCGAACTCGGTGCCGGGCCCGTGCATCTCGAAGGTGTTGATGTCGGCGGCGTAGTAGACGTAGCTCCCCGATCCCGGGAGGACCGACAGCCACATCCAGGGAGTGCTCACGACGGCCTCGATCTGGAGGCCCCGATCGGTCTGATCGGTGACGAAGCTGAAGACCTGGTCCCCGCCGCCGACGAGGACGACCGCGAGCACGATGATCACGGAGGCGACCGCGGGGAAGAGGATCATCCGCAGCCGTCCGCGCAGGACCAGCACGGCAGCGGCGAGGATCGCGGCCGGCCACACCTTGATCCAGGTGGCCACGGTCAGCAGCAGCGCCGCGACGCCCGGACGGGTCGCCGCCCAGAGCATCCCGGCGATGGCCGGCGGCGCAGTGAAGGCGTCGATGCGGCCGATCGCGATCGGCCCGAGGAGGACGAGGAACAGCAGCCACCAGCGCGCCGCGGCGAGGCGAGGTGCCGACCGGCCGCGCAGCAGCAGGGCGAAGGCGGCGGCGTCGGCGAGCGCGACGAGGACGAGCCACATCAGGTCGTAGCCCGCCGAGCCGAAGAGCCAGGAGGCGGCGATCGGGCCCCAGGCGAGGATCGGGTAGACCCAGCCCGTGTCGATCCCGGCGATGCCGCCGCCCTCGACGGCGGTCCTCATCCACTCCTTGTAGACGATGCTGACGTCGCCCATCGGCAGACCCGGAGCGAACAGCGCCAGGAGGGAGAGCACCACGTGCACCAGCGCGAAGGCGCCCCAGAGCACGGCGACGGAGTCGCGGTTCTCGCGCAGCCGGGCGAGGGGGCGGGAGGACGCTCGAGGAGGGGAGGACGGCACCGCGTCATTGTAGAGGGGCCGCTGAACGGGACCCTGGCAGCACCTGAGCCCGCCTGGGAGCGCCGCTCCCGCCGGGCATCGGTCCCCCGGCGGCGTCGGTCGCCGCCGGGCGTCAGCAGACGGCGTCGCGACCCGACGAACTCAGTAGCCGGCGAACGCGTCGGTGCGGATCCGCTTCGCCCCGGCACCGCGCAGGGCGCCGCGGACCGAGTCGACGAACGACGGCGACCCGGAGACGTAGCCCACACGGCGGCCGGCGTCCGGCACCGCGTCCGCGAGCAGCTCGGCGGTCAGTCGGCCTGTGACGTGCGACCACCGTGCGGGCAGGTCGGTCGGCGCCTCCTTCGAGCAGAGCACGACCCGGGCCCCCGACTCCTGCAGCAGGTCGCGGTACGCGACCTCGGCGAGGCTCGGCGCGGCGACCACGACGACGACGTCGCGCCGCGGACCGTCCGCGAGCGAGCGGAGCTGACTGGCGAACGGCGTGATCCCGATACCGCCCGCCACCAGCAGCAGCGGCACGGCGGGATCGGCAGGCAGGACGAAGTCACCGCCGACGCTCGTCGCCCGGAGCGAGTCGCCGGGCTCCAGAGCGGCGAGGGCGCGCTTGAAGCTGCTCGCCTTCTCCGGCATCCGCAGGGCGATCGCGATCTCGCCGTCGGACGGAGCGGAGGAGACCGAGAAGGTGCGCCGGCTGCCCCGGCTGTCGGCGCGGTGCGGCAGGTCGAGCTCGAGCCACTGGCCCGGCTCGAAGGTCAGCGGCGAGCGGGAGCGGAAGCGGTACTCCGCGATGCCCGGCGCCAGCACGAGGGTCGAGGCGAGCTCGAGCGTGTGCCGCCGACGCTGGCGGAACGCGAAGGCGAACGCGAGGGCGTTGCCGACCACGAGGCCCAGCTCCGGAGTGGCGGAGACGACGCCGATGTGGAAGGGGACGCTCGCCACGAGCGCTGCGACGACCGCGATGATCAGCTGCTGCGAGCGGCGCGGCGCGAGCGTGAGCGGCTCCGTCAGCATGAAGGCGCCGGCGAAGACGAAGGGGTAGGCCGTGAGGACCAGGGCCGCCGCGGCGCCGAGGTCCTGGCCGTTCTGCACCGCCTGCTGCACGGACACCCCGCCGGCGACGACGACGAAGACGGCGAAGACGGCCCAGCGGCGGACCCGCGCGACGATCAGGAGGGAACCCACGACGACGAACGGCCAGATCGCGCCACTGGCGATCCACCAGGCTCCGGCGTTGAGCCCGGTGAAGCCGATGATCAGCACGGCGACCGCGGCCGGGTTGAAGAGGTGGCGGCCCCGCCAGGCCAGGACGTACTTGGACGCGGCGGCGATCGCGCCGACGAGCGCGATCACGGCGAGCCCGCGAGGATCGGCCGTCGGGAAGAGCAGGCAGGCGATCAGCAGACCGGTGACGAGCGAGGACTCCAGGTGCGCGCGGCTGCGGAACAGCCGCGCGAGGACCGCGCTGACCAGGGCCGTCGAGGCGACGGCGACGAGCGTCGTGCCGAGGATCTCGAGCGGCGTCGAGAAGATCAGGCCGGCTGCGGCGTAGCCGACGGCGACGAGCAGGAGCGCGGCGAGCGTCATCCAGACCAGCCGGTAGGTGGTGACGCGGCCGAGGGCGCGGTCGAAGGTGCCGATCATCGGAAGACCTCTCCGGGGAAGGAAGGCGAGTAGTGGAGGGTGCCGTCGCTGCGGACGCGGACGAACTCGAAGTCGAAGCGCTCGGCGAGGGCCTCGGGCGGACAGACGAACAGCGCGGTCGCGAGCCCGTCGGCGACGAGGGCCGTGTCGGCCACCGCCCAGGCGGCGACGATGCTCTCGACCGGAGCTCCGGTCCGCCCGTCGAGGACGTGGTGGAGGCCGCTGCCCCAGGCGCGGCGGTTGCTCGCCGAGCCGCAGAGCGCGCGGTCGCCGGGCACCGCCACTCCCAGTGCGCTGCTCGGGTCCCACGGGTGCTCGAGGCCGACCCGGACGGGTCCGGCTCCGATGCCCCGGAGGTCGCCGCTCGCGTCGACGACGGCGGGCCCGACTCCGTCGAGCTCCTCGAGGACGAGGTCGACGAGCTGGCCCTTGCCCGCGGCGCCGACGTCGACGACGGTCCCGGGCTCGACCCGCAGTCCCGCCGCCCCGCGTCGGGCGGCGGCCCAGGAGGGAGCCGGGACGGCGGGTCCGCGCGGGACGAGGGTGTACGCGGAGTCGTAGCCGAGCTGCTCGAGAGAGCCGCCGACGAAGGGGGTGACCGCCCCGCCGGTCAGCTCGTCGAGCACGTCGTACAGTGCGAAGAGGTCGACCGCCTCGTCGGGGAAGACGTGCTCGCCTCCGGCCCGCAGCTGCGAGACGGCGGAGTCGTCACGGAACCGCGACCAGGTGCGGTCGTACTCCGCGATGCGCGCCTCGACCCGCGAGCGGTGGGAGGGCCCGAGCGGCTCGGCGGTGTCGATCTGCCAGCCGGTGCCGATCGCGTCGAACCGCCACGCGTCGCCGAGGACCGTCGGGGCGTCAGGCCGTGGCATCGGCCTTGATGGTCTCGACGGCGTCGTTGAAGCCGCCGGAGGTGAGGGAGGACCCCGACACCTTGGAGACCTTCAGCTCGTCGAGCTGCTTGCCGACGACCTCGCCCGCGATGCCGCCCGCGAAGCGCGACTGGTACTGCTGGCCGGTGGGGTTCTCCGACTCCGGGGTCACGGTCACGTCGGTGACGACGCCGTCGGCGAGGGTCAGCGAGACGCCCACCTTCTCGTTCCCTCCGGGCGAGGTGTAGGCGCCCTCTGCCTCGTAGGTGCCGTCGGCGTAGCTGCTGCCGCTCGCGGCGGAGGACGCGGCGCCGGTGGCCTCGGGGGCGGAGCTGGTGGCGGTGCTCGGAGCGGTGGTGGTCGCCGCGTCGGCGGCGTCGCTCCCGGTCGTGGTGGTGCTGGAGCAGGCGGCGAGCGCGGCGAGGGTGCCGGCGCCGGCGAGGAGGGTCAGGGCGTAGCGGGCGGGAGTCGTGGTCTTCGCGGTCATGTCTGTTCTCCTGGTCAAGGCGGACGCGGCGGATCCGACGGTAGAGGTGCTCGCTTCGAGCACCCGATGAGGCGGCGGTGCGGAGCCGGTGAGCCGGGCCGCGGGCGTCGCTTCCTCCAGGACAACGGCGGCGGTCCCGGTTCGGTTCAGCGCTCGTCCGACGGGCGTGTCAGCGCAGGAGTGCGGCGACCACTCCGGGCAGGTGCTCCGCGATGTCGAGCGCGGCGATCGGGCCCCCGGCAGAGGCGCTCCGTCCGGCCTCCGCGTGCAGGACGGCGGCCGCGGCGGCCACGGGGGCGAGGTCCTCCGCGGTCAGAGTCTCCCCGGCCGCCTCGGCGTCCGCGGCCCGACCGGCGAGGAGTGCGCCGAGCACGCCGCCGAGGACGTCGCCGCTGCCCGCGGTCGCCAGCCAGGGCGTGGATCCGGAGACCTCGAGCTCGACGCCGCCCGCGACGACGTGGGTGGTGCCGCCCTTGAGGAGCACGCAGACTCCGAGGCGGTCCGCCGCCCGGCGCGCCCACTCCCCCGGGGCCTCGGCGATCGTCGCGGCGTCCGCGTCCAGACCCGCTCGGCCGAGCACTCCGGCGAGCTCGCGGTAGTGCGGCGTGATGACGACCGGGCCTGCGGCCTCGTCGATCAGGTCGAGCACGCCCGCGTCGAGCACCACCGGGACTCCCGAGTGCAGCTGCTCGATCAGGGTGCGCCGCTCCTCGTCGCTGCGGTCCTCGGCGCTGGTGCCGGAGCCGACGAGCCAGGCCTGCACGCATCCCACCGCGGTCACGACCTCCGGCCGCCGGGCGAGCACCAGTCCCGCGGGCCGCTCCGGTCCGAGGTAGCGGACCATGCCGACTCCCGTCCGCACCGCCGCCTCGACGCCGAGCACCGCCGCTCCCGGGTACCGCTCCGACCCGGTCGCGATCCCCAGCACCCCGCGCGTGTACTTGTCGTCGTCCTCCCGCGGCACCCTGATGCTCCGCGCCGCCTCCGCCGTCCCGACCCGCTCACCCATCCCGCCACCCTACGTCGCCCTGCGGCGGAGCCGCCCGGTGCCGCCGCTGCCGCACTGGTGCCGGCGTAGCGCACTGGTGCCGCCGCAGCCGCACTGGTGCCGGCGCAGCGCACTGGTGCCGGCGCAGCCGCACCCCTCTCCCCTTGCTCCAGAGGGGCGCGGGTGCTGGAGGGGGCAGTCGCAAGGCGGAGGAGGAAGCGGTACCGGCGGTACCGCGCCCGACGACAACGCCGCGAACGCCCCCTCCAGCACCCGCGGGCGCGGGCCGCGGAGGGGTCGGATGCAAGGCGGAGGAGGAAGCAATACCGGCGGTATCGCGCCCGACGACAACGCCGCAGACGGCCCCTCCAGCACCCGCGGGCGCGGGCTGCGGAGGGGTCGGATGCAAGGCGGAGGAGGAAGCGATACCGGCGGTATCGCGCCCGACGACAACGCCGCAGACGGCCGCTCCGCGGCCCGCGCCTAGCGGCGGGTGGCGTCGTCGACTTCGCCGACGAGCTCCTCGATGATGTCCTCGAGGAACAGCACTCCGGTGGCGCGGCCCTGCTCGTCGAACGCCCGGGCGAGGTGGGCGCCGGTGCGCCGCATGATCGCGAGGGCGTCCTCGAGGTCGGTGGCCTCGAAGATCGAGGCGAGCTGGCGGATGCGCTTGGCGGGGACGGGGAGGCGGAACTTGGCGCCCTCCGTGTCGCCGTCGAGGTCGAGGACGTCCTTGAGGTGGATGTAGCCCTCGGGGGTGCCGTCCTCGCCGAGGATCACGTAGCGCGAGAAGCCGTGCTTGGCGACGGCGCGCTCGACGTCGGCGGGGGTCGCTCCGCTGGGGAGGCTGACGATCCCGTCGAGGGGCAGGGCGACGTCGTGGACCTTCTTCTCGGTGAACTCGAACGCGGCGAGGAGGGTCCCGGTCGAGTCGCGGAGTGTGCCCTCGCGGGTGGACTGGTCGACGATCGTCTGCACCTCCTCGAGCGTGAACGTGCTGTTCGCCTCGTCCTTGGGCTCCACCTTGAAGAGGCGGAGCACTCCGTTCGAGACCGCGTTGAGGGCGACGATGATCGGGCGGAGGACCCGGGCGATGGCGACGAGCGGCGGCGCCAGGAGGAGCACGGCGCGGTCGGGCATCGAGAACGAGATGTTCTTGGGGACCATCTCGCCGAGCACCACGTGCAGGAACGACACGATCAGCAGCGTGATGACGAAGGCGACGGTGCCGGAGAGCTCGTCGGGGATGCCGACGGCGTGCAGCGGCACCTCGAGCAGGTGGTGGATCGCCGGCTCGCTCACATTGAGGATCAGCAGCGAGCAGACGGTGATGCCCAGCTGCGTGGTCGCGAGCATCAGTGTGGCGTGCTCCATCGCGGCGAGCGCGGTGATCGCGCTGCGGCGTCCGCTCTCCGCGAGGGGCTCGATCTGGGAGCGGCGCGCGGAGATGACCGCGAACTCCGCTCCGACGAAGAAGGCGTTCGCGGCGAGGAGCACCACGAGCCAGGCGATTCCGGCCCAGTCACTCATCGTCGGACTCCTTCCGTCCGCGGTGTCCGCGGGCGACGTCGGCGAGCGGGTCGGGGATCCCGTCGGGATCCGCGTCGGGGTCGGGCGTGAAGCGGAGGCGGTCGATGCGGCGGCCGTCCAGGCGCTCGACGCGCAGCGAGCCGCCCTCGACGTCGACCCGGTCGCCGACGGCGGGGAGGCGGCCGAGCTCGCTCATCACGAATCCGGCGACCGTCTCGTAGGGCCCCTCCTCGGGGATGTGCACGCCGGCGCGGTCGAGGACCTCGTCGGGGCGGAGCATGCCGGGGAAGGTGGTGGAGCCGGGGAGCTTGACCACGTCGGCCCGGGAGCGGTCGTGCTCGTCGGCGACCTCGCCGACCAGCTCCTCGACCAGGTCCTCGAGCGTGGCGACGCCCGCCGTCCCGCCGTACTCGTCGACGACGACCGCGAGCTGGAAGCCGCGTCCGCGCAGCTCGGTGAGCAGCACGTCGAGCTTCATGGTCTCGGGGACGCGGAGCGGCTCGGAGCGCAGCGCCGTGACCGGCACGTCGGACCTCTTGCCGCGGGGCACGGCGACGGCCTGCTTGACGTGCACGACTCCGACGATGTCGTCGATGTCGTCGTCCGTGATCGGGAAGCGCGAGAACCCGGTGGTGCGGGCGAGGTCGAGCACGTCCTGCGCGGTGCTCGCGCGCTCGACCGTCGACAGGCGCAGGCGCGGCGTCATCACGTCGCCCGCGGTGAGGGCGGAGAAGCGGAGGGTGCGCCCGAGCAGGTCGGCCGTGTCCTCCTCGAGCAGTCCGGCACTGGCGGAGTGGCGCACGAGGCTCGAGAGCTCCTCGGCGCTGCGGGCGCCCGAGAGCTCCTCCTTCGGCTCGATGCCGACCAGGCGCAGCAGGGCGTTCGCGCTGCCGTTCAGCAGGGCGACGGCCGGGCGGAACACCGTCGTGAACGCGGTCTGCAGCGGCACGACGAGCTTCGCGGTCGCCCGCGGCAGGGCGAGGGCGAAGTTCTTGGGGACCAGCTCGCCGAGGATCATCGACAGCAGGGTCGCGATGACGATGGCGACCACCGTCATGACCGGCGCGAGCGCCTCCTCCGGGATGCCGAGTCCGCTGAACGGCTCCTGGAGCAGCGTCGAGAGGGCGGGCTCCATCGTGTAGCCGGTGAGCAGCGTCGTGAGCGTGATGCCCAGCTGCGCGCTCGAGAGGTGCGTGGAGGTGACGCGCAGGGCCGCGATGGTCATCCCCAGGCGCGTCTCGCCGCGGTCACGACGGGCCTCGAGGTCGGCCCGGTCGAGGTTCACCAGCGCGAACTCGCTGGCGACGAAGACGCCGGTGCCCAGGGTCAGCAGCAGGCCGACGCCGAGGAGGAGCCACTCAGTTCCCACGGTGGTCGCCCCCGGTCACGAGAGGGTGGTGCGAGGAGGGCCGGACGGTGCGGGCCGGCGGAGCGGCGGCACCGGAGCGTCGAACGGGAGTCCGAGGAGCACGGCAGTGAGCGGAACAGGCCGGATGCGCAGAGGGAGGGTCGTCCATTGTGGCGCCGAGTCTACCCGCCGCGGAGCGCCGCCGGGCGTGCTCCGACGCGGCGGCTCAGAGCCACTTCTTCCGCTTGAACACCGCGTAGAGCGCGAAGCCGAACAGCACCATCAGGCCCAGCGCCCAGGGGTAGCCGAGGCGCCAGTGCAGCTCCGGCATGTCGTCGAAGTTCATCCCGTAGATGCCGGCCACCAGGGTCGGGGCGAAGAGGATCGCCGCCCACGAGGAGATCTTGCGGACCACGTCGTTCTGGGCGAGCCCGGTCTCGGTCTGCCGGCGCGAGACGAGCGTCGAGTGCACCGTGAGCGCCTTGTCGAGGATCGCGCGCAGGGAGTCGACCGCCTCCGTCACGCGGATGGTGTGGTCGAGCACGTCGCGGAGGGAGCGGCGCAGCTCGATCCGCTCCGGCGAGGGCGAGGGCTCCCCCTCCACGGGCGTCGACTCCTGCAGCAGCTCGTGAAGCAGGGCGGTCAGCGGCTGCACCGAGCGCTGGAAGTGGATGACCTCGCGCGAGAGCCGGTAGATGCGCTCGGAGAGCCCGTCGTCCGAGTCGTCGCCGAAGAGCTGGTCCTCGATCTCGTCCACGTCGCCCTGGACGCCGAACACCACCGGCGCGTACTCGTCGACGACCTGGTCGAGGATCGCGTAGAGCACCGCTTCGGGCCCGCGGGCGAGGAGGGCCGGATCCTCCTCCAGGCGGCGGCGCACGCGGGCGAGGTCCGGGGAGTCGGCGTGCCGGATGGTGACCACGAAGTCGGGGCCGACGAAGACGTGCAGCTCGCCGAAGACGACCGTCTCGGCGGCGTCCGCGTAGCGCGCCGGCCGCAGCACGACGAAGAGCCCGTCGTCGTAGCGCTCGAGCTTGGCCCGCTGGTGCCCGCTGAGCGCGTCCTCGACGGCGAGCGGGTGCAGCCCGAACTCCTCGGCGACCGCCTCGACCTCCTCGCGCGTCGGGCGGTAGAGGCCGATCCAGGCCATGCCGTGCTCGTCGCGCATCAGCTCGAAGGTGTCCTCGAGCGAGTCGGGGTTCCGGATGCGGCGGCCGTCGACGTACACGGCGTTGTCGACGATGGTCATGGGCTCGGTTCTAGCACGCGGCGCCCGCTCACCAGCTGACCGGCAGCGCCTTGCCCTCCTCGTAGCCCGCGGCCGACTGCAGGCCCACGTGCGCCCGCTCGTGGAAGTCGGCCACGCTCCGGGCGCCGGCGTAGGTGAAGGACGAGCGGACCCCCGAGGTGATCATGTCGAGCAGGTCCTCGACCGAGGGCCGCAACGGGTCGAGGTAGATGGTGGAGGAGGAGATGCCCTCGGCGAAGAGGCGCTTGCGGGCGAGCTCGTAGGCGTCGAGGCGGTCGAAGCGCTCCTGCACCGCCTTGGCCGAGGCCATGCCCCAGCTCTCCTTGTAGACCCGGCCGGCCGCGTCGCTGCGCAGCTCCCCCGGCGCCTCGATCGTGCCGGCGAACCAGGAGCCGATCATCACGGAGGCGGCGCCCGCGGCCAGCGCGAGGGCGACGTCGCGCGGGTAGCGCACCCCGCCGTCCGCCCAGACGTGGGCGCCCAGCTCGTGCGCGCGCTCGGCCGTCTCGAGGACGGCCGAGAACTGCGGGCGGCCGACCGCGGTCATCATCCGGGTGGTGCACATCGCGCCGGGGCCGACGCCGACCTTGAGGATGTCCGCTCCCGCGTCGACGAGGTCGTGCACCGCGTCGGCCGTGACGACGTTGCCCGCCGCGATCGGCACTCCGAGATCGAGCGCGGAGACCGTCCGGAGCGCCCGGAGCATCCCCTCCTGGTGGCCGTGCGCGGTGTCGAGGACGAGGACGTCGACGCCCGCGGAGACGAGCGCGCGCGCCTTCGCCTCGACGTCGCCGTTGATGCCGATCGCCGCCGCGACGCGCAGACGCCCGTCCGCGTCGAGCGCCGGGTCGTAGACGGTGGAGCGGAGGGCGCCGGTGCGCGACAGCGTGCCGACCAGGGCGCCGTGGTGCAGCACCGGGGCGAAGTCGAGGTCGGCGGCCACCATGAGGTCGAAGGCGGCCCGCGCGGTGGGCACGTCGTCGGCGTCGATCGAGGGCGTGGCGGAGTGCACCAGGTCGCCGAGGCGCGCGTCCGGCAGCGCGGTCGCCAGGCGCGCGGCCGGGACGCAGCCGAGGATCGCGCCGCCCTCCTCCTGCACCACGAAGCCGTGGCCGGCGACGGCCGGCAGGATGCGCAGCGCCTCCTCCACGGTCGTCGCCGGCGAGGCGGTGAGGGCGCCGGAGAAGGCGACCGGCTGGCGCTTCACCCAGCGGATCGCGGCGTCCAGCGCCTGCAGGGGCATGTCCTGCGGGAGGACGCCGAGCCCGCCCCGGCGCGCGAGCGTCGCTGCGAGGCGCTGACCGGTGACCGAGTTCATGTTGGAGGAGACGACGGGGATCGTCGCCCCGGTGCCGTCGCCCGGGGCGAGCGAGACGTCGAGGCGGCTCGTCACCGACGAGCGGCCGGGGACGAGGAAGACGTCCGAGTAGGTGAGGTCGCCTGAGGGTGTTCCGCCGGAGAAACGCATGGGGGAAACGCTACTCCGGCGCGGCCCCGGGTCGGCCGTGCAGGGAACGGGGCTAGGCTTGGCGACCGGGACGGGACCAGGCGACGGCACCGGTTCCCGCTGGTGCGAGGACGACCTCCTCCGCCGCGGTGGCAGGCGCCGAGGGATGCGACGGGCCCGTCCGGATGATCGAGGACGAATCAACGGAGAGAGTGGGCGATCGGCTGTGTCGAGCCAGTTGACCGGAGCAGGAACAGAGCAGGGCGCGGAGGACTTCGGAGCCAACGAGTGGCTCGTGGAGGAGCTGTACGAGCAGTACAGCACCGACCGCGCCTCGGTGGACGAGTCCTGGTGGCCCATCCTGGAGCGCTACGGCGCCCAGCTCGCGAACTCCGGCAAGGACGCTCCGGCTCCGGCTCCCGCCGCGGCCCCCGCGCCCGCCGCCTCGAAGCCCGCCGCTGCCGCCGAGCGCGTCTCGTCGAGCGGCGGAGGCGCCGTGACCCATCCCGCCGCGGCCTCCTCCTCCGAGTCGACCCCCGCCTCCCGCACCACGTCGAAGCAGCCGAAGGCGCAGCCGATCCCGGCCGACGCTCCGGTGAGCAAGCCCTCCGCCGAGGACTCGACGCCGGACGAGGACGTCGTCACCCCGCTCCGCGGCATGGCGAAGAGCCTCGCGACCAACATGGACGCCAGCCTCAGCATCCCCACCGCGACGAGCGTCCGCACGATCCCGGCGAAGCTGATGATCGACAACCGCATCGTCATCAACAACCACCTGCGCCGCACCCGCGGCGGCAAGGTCTCGTTCACGCACCTGATCGGCTGGGCGCTCATCCGCGCGCTCAAGGACTTCCCGAGCCAGAACGTGTTCTACGACGAGGTCGACGGCAAGCCCGCGGTCGTCGCCCCGGCGCACGTCAACCTCGGCATCGCGATCGACATGCCGAAGCCCGACGGCACGCGCGCCCTGCTCGTGCCGAGCATCAAGCGCGCCGACACGCTGAGCTTCACGGCCTACCTCTCGGCCTACGAGGACCTGGTCAAGCGCGCGCGCGGCAACAAGCTCGTCGCCGGCGACTTCGCGGGCACCACGCTCTCGCTGACGAACCCCGGCGGCATCGGCACGGTGCACTCCGTCCCCCGCCTGATGAAGGGCCAGGGCTGCATCATCGGAGCCGGCGCCCTCGAGTACCCGGCGGAGTTCCAGGGCGCGTCCGAGAAGACGCTGGTCGAGCTGGGCATCGGCAAGACCATCACCCTGACCTCGACCTACGACCACCGCGTCATCCAGGGCGCCGGCTCGGGCGAGTTCCTCAAGATCGTGCACGAGCTCCTGCTCGGCGGCCGCGGCTTCTACGAGGACATCTTCGCCGCGCTGCGCATCCCCTACGACCCGATCCACTGGTCCACGGACATCGCCGTCGACCTCGCCGAGCGCGTCTCCAAGACCGCCCGCGTGCAGGAGCTCATCAACTCGTTCCGCGTCCGCGGGCACCTGATGGCCGACGTCGACCCGCTGGAGTACGTGCAGCGCTCGCACCCCGACCTCGCCATCGAGAGCCACGGCCTCACCTTCTGGGACCTCGACCGCGAGTTCGTCACGGACGGCTTCGGCGGCAAGCGCCAGCTCAAGCTGCGCGACATCCTCGGGATCCTCCGCGACTCGTACTGCCGCACCGTCGGCGTCGAGTACATGCACATCCAGGACCCGGAGCAGCGCGCCTGGATGCAGCAGAAGCTCGAGCGCGGCTACGAGAAGCCGGGCCACGACGAGCAGCTGCGCATCCTGGGCAAGCTCAACGAGGCCGAGGCCTTCGAGACCTTCCTGCAGACCAAGTACGTGGGCCAGAAGCGCTTCTCGCTCGAGGGCGGGGAGTCGCTCATCGCGCTGCTCGACGCCGTCCTGCAGGGCGCGGCCGACGAGCACCTCGACGAGGTCGCGATCGGCATGGCCCACCGCGGCCGCCTGAACGTGCTGACCAACATCGCCGGCAAGACCTACGGCCAGATCTTCCGCGAGTTCGAGGGCACCCAGGACCCGCGCACGGTCCAGGGCTCCGGAGACGTGAAGTACCACCTCGGCACCGAGGGCACCTTCCGCGGCGCGGCGGGCGAGGAGATCCCGGTCTACCTGGCGGCGAACCCCTCGCACCTCGAGGCCGTGAACGGCGTGCTCGAGGGCATCGTCCGCGCCAAGCAGGACCGCAAGCCCATCGGCACCTTCACCACGCTGCCGATCCTCGTGCACGGCGACGCCGCGATGGCGGGCCAGGGCGTGGTGGTCGAGACCCTGCAGATGTCGCAGCTGCGCGCGTACCGCACCGGCGGCACGATCCACATCAACATCAACAACCAGGTCGGGTTCACGACTCCCCCTCACGAGGCCCGCACCTCGATCTACTCGACCGACGGCGCGAAGACGATCCAGGCGCCGATCTTCCACGTGAACGGCGACGACCCCGAGGCGGTCGTCCATGTCGGGCAGCTCGCGTTCGAGTACCGCCAGCGATTCCACCGCGACGTGGTCATCGACCTGATCTGCTACCGCCGGCGCGGGCACAACGAGGGCGACGACCCCTCGATGACCCAGCCGCTGATGTACAGCCTGATCGAGGCCAAGCGCTCGGTCCGCAAGCTGTACACCGAGGCGCTCGTCGGCCGCGGCGACATCACCGAGGAGGAGTACGACCGCGCCCACCAGGACTTCCAGGACCGCCTGGAGCGCGCGTTCGCCGAGACCCACGCCGCGCAGACCGGCGCGATCCCCGTGATCACCGCCGACGGCGACTCCGTGGCCGACCTGGAGCTGCCCGACGCGCAGCAGGGCGAGGACTATCCGGGCGAGCCCGAGGTGACCGGCGTGAAGACCGAGGTCGTCACCCGCATCGGCGACGCGTTCACGACGCCGCCCGAGGGCTTCACCGTGCACCCCAAGCTCCAGCAGCTGCTGGCGAAGCGCCAGGAGATGAGCCGCTCCGGCTCCATCGACTGGGCCTTCGGCGAGCTGCTCGCGCTCGGCTCGCTGCTGCTCGAGGACACCCCGGTGCGCCTCGTCGGCCAGGACACGCGCCGCGGGACCTTCGTCCAGCGCCACGCTGTCCTCCACGACCGCGAGAACGGCCAGGAGTGGCTGCCGCTGATGAACCTGTCCGAGCAGCAGGCCCGGCTCTGGATCTACGACTCGCTGCTCTCGGAGTACGCGGCGATGGCGTTCGAGTACGGCTACTCGGTGGAGCGGCCCGACTCGCTCGTGCTGTGGGAGGCGCAGTTCGGCGACTTCGCGAACGGCGCCCAGATCGTGATCGACGAGTTCATCTCCTCCGCCGAGCAGAAGTGGGGGCAGCGCTCGTCGCTCGTGCTCCTGCTCCCGCACGGCTACGAGGGCCAGGGCCCCGACCACTCGTCGGCCCGGATCGAGCGCTACCTGCAGATGTGCGCGGAGCGGAACATGACCGTCGCGCGCCCGTCGACGCCGGCGTCCTACTTCCACCTGCTGCGCCGCCAGGCCTACTCCCGGCCCCGCCGCCCGCTGATCGTCTTCACCCCGAAGGCGATGCTGCGCCTGCGCGGAGCCTCGAGCCCGGTCGAGGACTTCACCTCGGGCCGCTTCCAGCCGGTGATCGACGACGCGCGGATCCAGGACGCCTCCGCCGTGAAGCGCGTCCTGCTCCACGCCGGCAAGGTCCACTACGACCTCAAGGCGGAGCTCGAGAAGAAGCCCGACGACGGCATCGCGCTGGTCCGGGTCGAGCAGTACTACCCGGCGCCGATCGAGGAGCTGCGCGGCATCGCCGAGCGCTACCCGGACGCGGAGCTCGTCTGGGTGCAGGACGAGCCCGAGAACCAGGGCGCCTGGCCGTTCATGGCCCTCGAGGTCGCTCCGAAGCTGGGCCGGTCGATGCGCGTGGTCTCGCGCCCGTCCGCGGCCTCCCCCGCGGCCGGCTCGGCCAAGCGGCACGCCTCCGAGCAGGCCGACCTGCTGTCGCGGGCGCTCACCCGCTGACCCGCGGTCCGCACGACGCGGTCGGGCCCGTCGGAACCTCGTGTTCCGGCGGGCCCGTCGCGTTGCGGGCGGACCGTGCCTGACCGCAGGCCCGCAGAGACCGGCAGAAGCGCTCGCGACGTGCGGGTGCTGCGGCGACCGGAGGCCGCCGGACACGACGGAGCCCCGGCCCCTCGAGGGCCCGCGGTGCGCGGGAGGTCTCGAACGGCCGGGGCTCCCCGGGTCGTGCGGCGCCTAGAGGCGGGCGGGCGCCTGCGAGTGCGCGGCGTGCTCGTCGCGGAGCATGCCGAGCACCTGGGCGCGGAGGTCCTCCGGCGCCGTCTCCTTGCACGCCCGCTGCACGGCGACCGTCAGCACCACGCCGACCTTCGCCTCGTCGGCGCAGTCGACGCATCCCGCCATGTGCTCGCGGATGTCGGCGGCGTCCTCCTTGCACAGCTCGTTGTGGAGGTACTCCTCGAGCTCGGCCTTCGCCTTCGTGCAGCCGCTGTCGGTCATTTCGTGCTCCCGGAAGTGAATGCGGCGCGGAATCCGCGCTCGCGTGCGTAGTCGGTGAGTCGTTCGCGCAGCATGCGCCGGCCGCGGTGCAGCCGGCTCATGACGGTCCCGACGGGGGTCTTCATGATGTCCGCGATCTCCTGGTAGGAGAAGCCTTCGACATCGGCGAAGTAGACGGCGAGCCGGAAGTCCTCCGGGATCGCCTGGAGCGCCTCCTTCACCGCGGTGTCGGGGAGGTGGTCGATCGCCTCCGCCTCGGCCGAGCGGCTGGAAGTGGCCGTGGTCGACTCGGCGCCGCCCAGCTGCCAGTCCTCGAGCTCGTCGATCGCGCTCTGGTAGGGCTCGCGCTGCTTCTTGCGGTACGAGTTGATGAACGTGTTCGTGAGGATGCGGTAGAGCCAGGCCTTCAGGTTGGTGCCCTGCTCGAACTGGCGGAACGCGCCGAACGCCTTCGCGAACGTCTCCTGTACGAGGTCCTGCGCGTCGGAGGGGTTCTTCGTCATCCGCAGACCGGCCGCGTAGAGCTGGTCGATGAAGGGCAGCGCCTGCTGCTCGAAGAGGGAGCGGAGATCGACGGGAGCCTCGAC
Source organism: Rathayibacter sp. AY1B4 (assembly GCF_002932815.1). Classification (NCBI taxonomy): domain Bacteria; kingdom Bacillati; phylum Actinomycetota; class Actinomycetes; order Micrococcales; family Microbacteriaceae; genus Rathayibacter; species Rathayibacter sp. AY1B4. The sequence goes on from NZ_PSWN01000011.1 coordinate 63,253, forward strand.
CGGGGCGTCGTCCAGCGACTCCTCGACGGTCTCCACGATCGTCTGCTCCGCGTCGGCGGGCTCGGGAGCCTCGTCGGCGGGGGTGGTGCGGGGTTCGTCGTCGCGAGTCATCACGAGCGATTCTAGAGCGGCGGCGCGGCGGACGACCGGGGTTGCGGCGCGAGGGCGCCTCCGGGCGACGGGCCTGCTGCTCCGGAGGACCGGGGGTGCTGCCGTCATGCTCCGCCTCCGTCACGCTCCTGACGACGCCCTGCGCGCCGACTATCCTGACAACCGATGGTCTTCTCGCGTTATTCCGCCCCCGAGTTCGATCCGTACGGCGACGCCCGTGCGCTCCCCGGCGACGACGCCTGGCCCGCACCCCTCGCGGCCGGCGCTCTCGACGCCGAGGTCGGCCTGCCCGGCTCCAAGTCGCTGACCAACCGGGAGCTGGTGCTCGCCGCTCTGGCGGACGGACCCTCCACGCTGCGGGCGCCGCTGCACTCCCGCGACAGCGCCCTGATGATCGAGGCGCTGCGCTCGCTCGGCACCACGATCCGGGAGTCCGGCTCGACCGGCGGCTTCGGCGCCGACCTGGTCGTGGAGCCCGCGGAGGAGCTGCTCGGCTCGACGACGATCGACTGCGGGCTCGCGGGCACCGTGATGCGCTTCGTCCCGCCGCTGGCCGGCCTCGCGCTCGGCCCCACCACCTTCGACGGCGACGCGTACGCGGCGAAGCGGCCGATGGGGGCGACGATCGCCTCCCTCCGCGCGCTCGGCGTCGACGTCGCCGACGACGGCCGCGGCGCGCTCCCCTTCACCGTCCACGGCTCCGGGGCCGTCCGGGGCGGCGAGGTCGTCGTCGACGCCTCGCGGTCGAGCCAGTTCGTCTCGGCGCTCCTGCTGGCCGGCGCCCGCTTCGAGGAGGGACTGCACCTGCGCCACGAGGGCAGCGCCGTCCCCTCCCGGCCCCACATCGACATGACCGTCGCCGCACTGGCGGCACGGGGCGTCGAGGTCGGCACGCCCGCCGACGGCGAGTGGACCGTCGCGCCGCAGCCCATCGCCGGCGCCGACGTGCTGATCGAGCCCGACCTCTCGAACGCCGCGCCGTTCCTCGCTGCGGCCCTCGTCACGGGCGGCCGCGTCCGGCTGCGCCACTGGCCGACCGTCACCACGCAGGTCGGGGCGCACCTCGAGCGGATCCTGCCGCTGTTCGGCGCCCGGGTCGAGCGGGACGGCGAGGACCTCGTGGTCACCGGCGGCGACGAGATCCTGGGCGTGGACCTCGATCTGTCGGAGGGAGGCGAGCTCGCCCCCGCCCTCGCCGCCCTCGCCGCGCTGGCCTCCACTCCCAGCACCCTGACCGGGATCGGCCACATCCGCCACCACGAGACGGACCGCCTCGCCGCCCTCGCCGCCGAGATCACCGGCCTCGGCGGCCGGGTCACGGAGCTCGAGGACGGTCTGCGCATCGAGCCGGCCGAGCTCCACGGCGGCCGCTGGCGCACCTACTCCGACCACCGCATGGCCCACGCCGGCGCTCTGATCGGCCTCGTGGTCCCCGGCGTGGTGATCGAGGACGTCGCGACGACAGCGAAGACCCTCCCGCAGTTCCCGGAGCTGTGGACGACCCTCGCCGGATCGGTCTGACCCGTGTCGTGGTGGACGGACAGCGGCCTCGACGCCGACGGTGCTCTCGACGACTTCGACGGGTACGACGAGTCGGACGCGCGGGTGCGCCCGAACCCGAAGGGCACGAAGCCCCGGACCAAGAACAGGCCCGCCTACGAGGACGCCGAGATCGCGATGGTGCTCGGCGTCGACCGGGGTCGCTACACGGTGATGATCGGCGACGGGACGCCCGAGGAGCACGAGTTCACGGCGGCCCGGGCCCGCGAGCTGCGGCGCCAGGCGATCGTGGCCGGCGACCGCGTCGACGTGGTCGGGGACTCCAGCGGCGACGAGGGGACGCTCGCCCGCATCGTCCGCATCCGCGAGCGGTCGACCCTCCTCCGCCGCAGCGCCGACGACACCGACGCGATCGAGCGCGTGATCGTCGCCAACGCCGACCAGATGCTCTGCGTGGTGGCCGCCGCCGACCCCGAGCCCCGGACCCGGCTGGTCGACCGCTACCTCGTCGCCGCCTTCGACGCCGGGATCACTCCGATGCTCTGCATCACCAAGACCGACCTCGCGGACCCGGCACCGTTCCTCCGCAACTTCGAGGGGCTCGACCTCCGCGTGTTCCTCTCGAGCCAGGACGAGCCGCCGGTCGACGAGATCGCCGACGCCCTCCTCGGCCACGAGACCGTGGTCGTCGGGCACTCCGGAGTCGGCAAGTCCACCCTCGTGAACAAGCTCGTCCCGGACGCGCACCGGGCCATCGGGCGCGTGAACACCGTGACGGGCCGCGGTCGGCACACCTCGTCCTCCACAGTCTCGCTCCGCGTGGAGCGCGGCGACCGGCACGGCTGGGTCATCGACACCCCCGGCGTCCGCTCGTTCGGACTCGGCCACGTGAACACCGACAACATCCTCGGCGCGTTCACGACCCTCGCCGTGATCGCGCGGGACTGCCCGCGCGGCTGCACGCACCTGCCCGACTCCCCCGACTGCGCCATCATCGAGGCGGTCGAGGGCGGACTGCTGGGCGCCAGCGGACCGGAGCGCCTCGACTCGCTCCAGCGCCTCCTGACCACCTTCGCCACGACCGACGGAAGCAGACGATGACCGACCTCTCCCCCCTCCCCGCCGAGGCGCGCCTCGCCGCCGGCGACTCCGCTCCGGAGTTCACGCTGCCGAACCAGGACGGCGAGCCCGTCTCGCTCGCGGACTACCGCGGACGGCGCGTCATCCTGTTCTTCTACCCCGAGGCCGACACCCCCGGCTGCACCACGGAGGCCTGCGACTTCCGCGACAACGCGGCGTCCCTCCGCGACTCCGGCTACGAGGTCCTCGGGATCTCGCGGGACGCTCCGGAGGCGCTGCGCCGCTGGGCCGACGCCCAGGGCATCGCGTACCCGCTGCTGAGCGACCCCGACATGACCGTGCACCGCGCGTACGCGGTGTGGGGCGAGAAGAGCCTCTACGGCAAGACCGTCGTCGGCGTGCTGCGCTCGACGTTCGTCGTCGGAGCCGAGGGAGCGCTCGAGTTCGCGCAGTACGGCGTCCGGGCGACCGGGCACGTGCAGGCGCTCCGCAAGAAGCTGAAGCTCGTCTGACCCCGGGGCACGCGGTGCAGGTCATCGCGCGCCACCGGCTCTCGGGGTTCCCCTCATCTGCGAGCATCTCTCATGTCGACGTGAGCGGCACCGCCCGGTGCCCCGTCGGGACGAGGGGTGGTCAGGGTGCGCTCGAATGCTCGCAGGACGACGGCCGGAGCGGCGATCGCGGTCGTGGCCGCTGTACTGGCGGGCTGCACGCCACCGGAGCCGGCGCTCACCGCCGCCAGGGTGCTGCAGGCGGTGTCCGTCGCCGTCTCGTCCGACGGGGGTGTCCGTGCGATCGAGGGGACGGCCCTCGCCGTCGGCGACGACCCGTCCGACACCTCGGCGACCACCACCGTCTACGATCCCCCCGAGGTCGCCGCCGACCTGCCGGTCCGTGTCCGGCCCTCGTGGCGCACCGCCGACGCCTCGGGCACCGATCCGGCCGACCTCGCCGGGCGCTCGGGTCGGATCGAGATCTCGCTCGCGGTGGAGAACCTGACGGTCCGGCCCGAGGAGGTCGCGTTCGACGCGGCCGGTCGTGCAGCCCGCCGCAGTGCACTCGTCGGCGCTCCGCTGACGATCGCAGCCTCCGCGGTCCTGCCGGGCGTCTCGCCGAGTCGCGTCGTCACCGAGAGCGAGTCGGGTGCCGTCACCAACGGCGTGCTCAGCCGTGACGAGCACGGAGACGCCGTCGTGCAGTGGGCCGCTCTCCTCGCTCCCCCGGGCGGTGGCGCGACGGCGACGCTGACCCTCGTCGCCGACGTCGCCGACTTCGCCGTCCCCGCCTTCGACCTGGCGGTCCAGCCCGGCCTGAGCACCGACCCGACCACCGAGGGGGCGCTGGGCGCCGCGTTCGACTCCTCCGACGCCTCGCCGCTCGCCCTCGAGCGCCGCACGATCGAGGTCGTCACCGCGGTGGACGACCTGCTGACCCAGGCCGGCACCACCGTCGCCGAGGTGCGGGCCTCGCTCGACGCGACCTCCGAGACTCTCGGTGTCCGCACGGCCGAGGAGCTGCGGGCCGGCGCCGCCTCGACGGCGGCCTCGATGCAGAGCCTCTCCGGGCAGCTCGGCGCGCTCCGGGCGCAGCTGTCGTCGACGGTCTCGGGCACCGAGTCCGGCCTGCTGGCGCAGCTGTCCGAGGCGATCGACGCGGTGGACGCCCTGCTGGGCGACACATCGGCCGCGGTGCCGCCGCCGACGGTCTCGGGCAGCGGATGCGGAGTCGCCGTCGACGGCGGCCGCTCCGGCTCGATCCACTCGGAGCTGCTACGGCTCACGGCCGAGCTCGACGCGTACGGAGCGGCGGCCGAGTCCTGCCGCGACGAGGTCGTCGCGGCTGTCCGTGCTGCCGCGGGTCCGGCACAGCCCTCCGCCGAGACCTGCACGGCACCCTCGACCACCTGCTCCCTCGCCGCCTCCGGAGCCGCCGTCGACACCGTGCTGCTCGGGATGCTCGATCGCGGGCAGGACCTCGTCGACTCCCTGCAGCCGGAGCTGATGGACGGCGTGCTGGCCGGGTTCGCCGCCCTCTCGAGCAGGGTGGACGCCGCGTCGGCCTCGGTGGCCACCCTGGCCGACCCGGAGGGATCCGGCCCCCGGGCGCTCGCCGCCCTGTCGGCGACGCTGGACGGGCTCGACGCGGACACCGCGGGCCTGGAGACGACGGTCGCCTCGGTCGGCGCCGCCGCCACGACGGCCCTGGACGAGCTCGGCACGCCGACCAGCACGGGGTCGCTGTCGGCGCAGAACCAGGAGCTGGCCGATCGGCTCTGCGAGCTGTCGCCGGCGACACAGTCCCCTGCTGCCGCACCCACGCCGACCGCGCGACCGACGCGCGCACCCGTGGAGGTGACGCGGGGCTCCGTCGAGGAGCTCCGCGCCTACCTGACCGCGACGCCCTGCTCCGGCACGGGCCGCCTCAACGCTCCCGACGGCTATCCGGCCCCCCTGGCCGACCGGCTGAGCGACCAGGTCCGCGCGTGGACCGCCGTCGCCTCCACCGTCGGCAGCACCGGCGCTAGCGCCGACCTCGCCGCCCTGCGCGCCGCGCTCGCCACGGTCCGCGGAGGCGTGGCCGAGGCCGGCGCGACGGCCGGCTCGGACGACACGCGCCTCACCGGCCTGCTCGCCTCCCTCCGCACCGGCGTCGACGCGCTGACCGCTCAGCGCGACGCACTCGGCACCCGCATCGACGCTCTCGGTGCCCAGCAGGACGTTCTCGCACCGGCGATCCAGAAGGCGTTCGCCGAGGCGGACACGGCAGCCGCCTCCGCGGTCACCGCACTCCTCGACGAGCAGGTGCGGCGGATCTCGACGCGCTCCGGCGCCGACGCCGACGCGGTCGTCGCGATGTTCGACCGGTCGGTCTCGAGTCTGCGCACGGCCTCCTCCGGCATCCGCTCCGACGGTGCGGCGACGGTGGACGCCGGGCACCGGGCTCTCCGCACCGCGGAGGCCCGGATCGGCGGGGCCGTCTCCGAGCGGACGCGCGCCTCCCTGGCCGGCATCGCGACGACGATCGACGCCTCGACCCGCGACACCGACGCGGCCGCCGCGCTCCTCGCAGCCGATCTGCACAAGGTGCTCCTGGACCTCGGCGACCGGACGGTCGGCGGCTCCGGCCTGCTCGGATCGATGACCACGAGTGCCGCGAAGGTCGGCACCGCCGACGTGCAGCTCGCCTTCGCCTCGCAGAGCGCACGGGGCTACGCCGCGGTGCGGTCCGAGGACGTCTCGGGCATCCTGCTGGCGCAGGCCCAGGAGCGGGCCTCCCTCCGGGCCGGGGATGCGCTTCCCGCGTTCCATCTCGACCTGCCCGAGGGCACGCGGACCCGGACGGTCTACTCCTTCCGGATCGGGGACGAGCGATGACCCGCCTGGGCAGGCGCGCGGCGCAGCACCCCCGCACCGCCCGACGGAGCCCGATGCTGGTCGGCGGCGCCGTCGCCCTCCTCGGCGTCAGCGGCGCCCTCGTCTCCCTCCTGCCGCCGCAGTCGGCTCCGATGACGGAGGTCGCCGCTCTGCCTGTCGGCTTCTCGTGCGCCCGGGTGCCCGAGCGGCTGACGCTCGGGGTGGTGGTCTCGCTCAGCTCGGCTCCGGGCGAGGGCGCGGAGTGGAAGGACGCGGCGAACGGTGCCGTCGTCGCAGCGCACCGGTCAGCGATGGGCGGCTGCGAGATCGGTCTCGTCGCCGTCGACGACCACGGGACGCCCGAGGGTGCCCGCGCCGCCGTCGAGGAGCTGACGGGGCAGGGCGTGTCCGGCCTCGTCCTCGCGACCCACGGCACCCATACCGCTGCGGCCGTGGACGCCGCTCGGGCAGCGGGGACAGCGGCCGTCCTCCCGTACGGAGGCGGCCCCGCCCTGCCCGGCGACGGCGTCTGGTCCCTCGGACCCGACACCGCCTCGGCCGACGCGGCACTCGTGGAGGAGGCCGGCGGAGGCGCCCGGGTACTCCTCGTCGACACCGGTGGAGGCACCCCGACCGGTCTCTCGCCCGCCGCGACGGTGACCGCCGATCCGGGCGCCGCCGCGGACGTGATCATCACCGCCGCCCGCCCGCACCTCGAGGGCGAGCCGGCGGTCGAGCGCGTCGTCGTGTCCGGCCCCGCCGCGGCGCAGGCGACGGCGGTCGCCGCTCTGCAGGCGGCGGGGGCGTCCGTCCCGATCCTGCTCACGCCCGACGCGCTGAGCCCCGCCTTCGCTCCCGCCCTGGCCGCGGCCGGAGGCACCCTCTCGGGAGATCTGACGACGATCGGCACGGATTCCGGCGACGCGGTCGCCCTCCGCGGCGACGAGCGCGGACGCGCGGCCTCCGCGTTCCTGGGGGCCGTGCGGATGACCGCCGACGATGCCGCGCGGGCGACCCTCCTCGGCGACCGCGCGTTCCGCGATCTCGCCGCGGTCGCGGACGCCCCCAGCCACGACGCCGTCGTGGCGCTCGTGCGAGCCGCGGCCGTCGCAGGCAGCAGGGCACCCTCGGCGGTCGCCGCCGCACTCCGGGGATCCACGATCGGACCGGCGGACGGGCTCGCCGGTCCGCCGCTCGACTTCGGCGCCGCGCACGCTCTGGACGTCCCGGCACTCCCCCTCCACTCCTCGCCGCAGCGCCTCGGCCTGCGGCCCGCCGACCCGCCGCTGCTCTGGTTCGCCGGACAGCCCCGACCGTGAGCCCCCGGTGCGACTCCTCCTCGACCTCGACGGCACCCGCTCCGACATCGACCTCGGCCGCCACCGCGACTCCGCGACACTCGGCGAGCTGATCGCCACCGCCACCGGGCACCGCCTCCCGCCCGGGACGGCCCTCGCCGTCGACACCGCCCTGCACCCCGTGGAGACCCGGCTGGCCGATCTGCTGCTGCTCGAGGGAACGCGGATCGCCCGCTCCCCCCTGCCCCGACCTGCCGCGGCCCGCGGGTGGACGGCCGTGCTGTCGGGCGGTCTCGGCGCGGGAGCCGTGGTCGAGATCCCGCGGGCCCGCGCGCTGATCGTGGGCCGCTCCCCGCACGCCGACGTCGTCCTCGACACGGCGAGCGCCTCCTGGGAGCACTTCTCGGTGACCCGCGAGGGCAACGGCCTGCGGGTGCGCGACGCCGACAGCACCAACGGCACTCTGGTCGACGGCGTCTCCGCGACCGGGGACGGGGTCCTCGTCTCCGACGCCGCGGTCGTGATCGCCGGTGGGGCGGCCCTCCTGCTGCGCCCCGCGCCCCCCGAGCTCCTCGCGCCCGAGCCGGGGAGCGCGGACAACGTCTCCGCGACGGCGACCGTGCCCTTCAACCGGCCGCCGCGACCGGGACGTCCGGCGGCCGGCGAGGCGGTCGTCCCGCCGGCCCGCCTCGAGATCGCCTCCGCCACGACCTTCAGCGTGATCACCGTCGCCGCGCCGCTCGTCCTCGCCTTCGCGATGGTCCTCATCATGGGCGATGCGCGCTACGCCCTCTTCGCCGCGCTCAGCCCCGTGGCCGGAGTGGGCCTGTGGTTCGAGCAGCGGCACCGGCACGCCCGAGCGACCCGGTCCGAGGAGCAGCGCTACGGCGAGGCGCTGCAGACGCTCCGCGACGACATCGCCCGTTCCGCGCGTGTCGAACGGGCCCGCCTCGAGGAGGACGCGCCCGACCCGGCGACGACGATCCGCCGGGCGGCGCTGCCCGCCACGTCGCTGTGGCAGCGGCGCGCGACCTCCGCCGATGTGCTCCGCCTGCACATCGGCGTCGGCGACGTCCCGTGGTCTCCCCCGCTCGATCAGCGCGGAGTGCCGCGGCTCGAGGAGGAGGTGCGCGCGATCCTGGCGGTGAGCGTCGTCCCGAGCGCGCCGGTGTCCATCGATCTCGCGGACTCGGGCGTCGTCGGAATCGTCGGCGACCGCGAGGGCGGCCTCGCTCTGGCGAGGAGCCTGCTCTGCCAGGCGGCGGTCCACTGCGGTCCGGCCGACCTGGCGATCGGGGTGTTCGGCGACCGGCGACGCGACTCCGACTGGAGCTGGGCCTCCTGGCTCCCCCACACGCGTCTGCCCGGGGGCGGACGCCGACTCTCCGACCGGCGCGACCGCAGCTCCGAGCTCCTCCGCGCCCTCCGCGAGGAGGAATCGCCGCGCGTGCTCCTGGTGCTCGACTCCGACGTGCTGACCGAGGGACGCGCCGCTCCGGCGCGCGAGCTCCTCGGACTCGGCCGCGGCGAGCGCGAGGCGGCGATCCGGATCTCCGGCCTCGTGCTCGCGGCGTCGGAGGAGCAGCTCCCCGCCTCCTGCACGGTCGTCGTCCGGGTCGGAGCGGACGCCTCAGCGGTCCTCTCCCGGCCCGACGAGCGGATCACCGTCGAGGACGTGGTGCTCGCCGGTCTCGCCTCCTCCACGGCCGAGCGCTGTGCGCGCGACCTGGCGCGCTTCGAGGACCCGGAGCTCGTCACCGCGGGGGCGGCTCTCCCCGCGCTCGTGCGGCTGCCGCCCCTGCTGGGCGCCGATCGTCCGACCGCCGCGGACGTCCGGGGGTGGTGGTCGAGCGCCCGGGGCGTGCGCGCGCCCGTCGGCTCGTCCGAGCACGGTCCGCTCGTGCTCGATCTCGTCGCCGACGGCCCGCACGGCCTCGTCGGCGGCACCACGGGCTCGGGCAAGAGCGAGTTCCTGCGCTCCTTCGTGGCCGGCCTCGCGGCCTGGAACGATCCGACGCGCCTCACCTTCGTGCTCATCGACTTCAAGGGGGGTGCAGCGTTCGCGTCCTGCGAGCGGCTCCCGCACACGATCGGCACCATCAGCAATCTCGACGCCCAGCTCGCCGACCGCGCGCTGCGCTCGCTCGAGGCCGAGATGCGGCGTCGTCAGCGGCTCTTCGCCGCCGCCGGCGAGGGTGTCGACGACCTCGACGCGTACTGGGCCACCTCGCCGCCGGAGCCGATGCCGCGGCTCCTGCTCGTCGTCGACGAGTTCGCCGTTCTCGCGAAGGAGCATCCCGACGTCCTGACGTCCCTCGTGAGCGTCGCCGCGGTCGGCCGGACGCTCGGCGTGCACATGATCCTCGCCACCCAGCGTCCGGCCGGAGTGGTGAACGACGACATCCTCGCCAACACCAACCTCCGCGTCGCCCTCCGGGTGCAGAGCCGGGACGACTCCGCCGACGTGATCGGAGTCGCGAGCGCGGCCGGGATCTCCCGCTCTCAGACCGGCCGGGCGTACGTGAAGCGGGGCCAGAACGACATCTCGCCCGTCCAGACGGCGCTGGTCACCGGTCGCGCGGAGGCGGCGGCCGTCGAGGCGATCGAGGTCCGCCCGGTCGGACCCACGGGCGTCCCCGTCGAGGGCCCCTCCCCGGTCGCCGCCGACGAGACGGCCCCGACCGATCTCGACCTCCTGATCGACGCGGTGGTCGAGGCGGACGCCGCTTCAGGCTTCGGCCCTCCCCGCCCGATCTGGCCGGAGCCGCTCGAGGACACCGTGGCCCTCAGCGGATTCGGCGCGGAGGAGTCCGACCTCGGTCGCGTCGTCGGCGACGTCCTCTACATCGCACTCTCGGACGACCCCGACCGGCAGCGCCGGTCTCCGACCGGCTGGGATCTGGGCGAGGGGAACCTTCTCCTCATCGGCATCCCCGGCAGCGGCACCAGCACGGCGCTCGCGTCGATCGCACTGACGGCCGCACGCCACTTCCCCCCGGACGAGCTCGACCTCTACGTCCTCGATGCCGGTTCCCGCGACTCCGCCCCGCTCGCGCGACTCCCGCACACCGTCTCCTACGCCGGAGCAGGTGGCGGATCCCACGAGAAGCAGACCCGGTTCCTCCGTCACCTGCGCGACGAGGTGCGCAGGCGCCGAGCATCGCCCGGGGGCCACCGTCGTGCGCTGGTGCTCATCGACGGTCTCGCGACTCTGAAGGACGAGTTCCAGGACTGGGAGGGCCTGGCCCTGCTGGAGGCGTTCACCCGCGCCTACGCCGACGGACCGGAGCTCGGCCTGCACTTCGCGGTGACGAGCACCCGGGCGAGGGCGGTCCCCGCGGTGATGGAGGAGGTCACGACGCAGAAGTGGCTGTTCCGCCTCGCCGACCCGCAGGACTACGCCGCCGCCGGGGTGAAGCCGGTGCAGGCGCCGGCAGCGGTGCCGGGGCGCTGCGTTCTCACCTCGTCGCTCCTGCAGACGCAGGTCGCGACTCCGAGGGCCGGTCTCGACGACGCGATCGCCGAGCTCGCGGCCGCCTGGCCGGATGCGCGCCGCAGGACGAACACGGTCGGCACGCTTCCCGACAGGGTCGCCGTGAGCGCGCTCGGTATCGAGGCCCGCTTCGATCGCGAGCCGTGGCTGCTCCCGATCGGCCTCGGCGAGTCGGACCTCGCCCCGCTGGCGTTCGAGGTCTTCGAGGGCGAGCACGTCGTCATCGCCGGACCCGCCCGATCGGGCAAGTCGACCGTGCTGCTCGCCCTGGCCGAGGCGGCGCGGGCCGCCGGCTCGGTCGCCGTCTGGGGAGTGTGCGATCGACGCTCCCCGCTGAGGGGCGCCGACCTCGACCGACTCGCCGTGGGCGCGGAGGAACTCCGCACCCTCCTCGCGTCGCTGTCGACGGAGGAGGGCCCCGTGCTGCTCCTCCTCGACGACGCCGAGCGCTGGGACGACACCGACCAGGCGCTGATGAGGCTGGTCTCGTCGGGTCGCCCGGGACTCTGCGTCGTGCTGGCCGGCCGGTCGAGCGAGCTCCGCAGCCATTTCGGGAACTGGACGAAGAAGGCGGCGGCCTCCCGCTCCGTGCTGCTGCTCCAGCCCGACGTCGACAACGACGGCACTCTCCTCGGCGCGCAGATCCCGCGGCGCTTCCCCGTCCCGCCCACGATGGGCCGCGGCTTCGTCAGCCTCGACGGCGAGATCCACTTCGTGCAGTCGGTCTCGCCGACGCCGGCGGACGGCGGCTGATCAGCCCTCGGGCGGGTGATCGCGCCTCCGCCACCGAGTCGATCGGCGCGTCCTCCTCGAGAGCGCTCCGACGACCCCGAGACGCACCGATGGAGGAGCGCGGAGGAAGGAGCGCGGAGACGACGAGCACGTCCCGCCCCCGCTCGCCGGAGCACGCAGGGGCGGGACGGCCGGTCAGCTCCCTCCGCCGGCGGCGAAGATGTTCTGCGAGATCGTCGCCAGCTGGCTGCGCAGCTCCTCGAGCTCCTGCTTGGCCTTCTCGAGGGCCGACTTCGTCTCCGGCCAGGTCGACGAGCGGAACTGCGAGGCCAGCGGACCGTCCCAGACGTTCGGATCGGACAGTGTCCGCCCCTGTGCGTCGAGCCGGCTGATCTGATCGGCGAGGCCGCCGTTGACGATCGACTGGATCTGCTGGATCGCGGACTTCGCCTCGTCGGTCGAGAGAACACGTGACATGGATCACACCTTTCTACCCCTGCGGACGGGACCGTCCCGCCCGCTCCCCACTCCACCGTCGTTTCATGAGGATGTCTCGTCATGGTAGAAGGCAAGACAGCACAGACGGCTCGCGTGGCGTCGACGGCTCGACACTGGCGCGGGAGGTCGACTCACTCGCGAGTGGTGATCGCGAAGGGACTGCTCGAGAGGTCCGAGAACGCGCCCACTCGGGCGCGCAGCTCGCAGGACGGAGTCACCGTGAGGGCGGTCACCGTCAGCCCGTCGGACGACACGGCGACCGCGCCGCTGCAGCCGTCGCTGAAGCGAACGCCCTCCACTCCGCCCGCGATCGCCTCGAGCATGCTGCTCGCCGGCGCGGACGACGGCGTCGCGAGCAGGGGGTTCACGGGGTCGGCCCCGCTCGGCCAGACCGGCACCAGCGTCACCGGCAGCGGGGTCCGGCCGACCGTCCGCGCGGGAGTCTCGATCCGCACATCCCGCAGCCGCTGCACGGGATACGCCGTCCCGGTGACCGCAGGGTCGGCCACGGCCTGTGCCGTCGCAGACGCTGCCGCCGCCAGCCACCCGTCCAGGGCGCTCTGCTCGGCCACCGCGATCGGCACGGTCGCCGTGACGTCGACGATCCCCTGCGCCGGGACGTCCAGGTCCGTCAGGCTCCAACCGCAGCCGACTCCGACTCCGGTGACGCTCGGCCGGTTGCGCACCGCCGTCACTCCGGACCAGCTGGCCGCGGGGCACGCCGCCGCGGCGTCCGGGCCCGGCAGCACCTCGAGGAAGGACCCCGAGAGGGGCGCGCTCTGGGCGGAGTAGGAGATCTCGACGACCACGGCCCGTCGCTCCGCGTCCCAGGTGGCCGATCGCGTCACTCCGAGACCCGTCGGCAGCGGCCGGTCCTGCTGCCGGGCCGACAGGTCGGCATCCGGTGCCGAGGCCGGTGCTCCGCCGCCGCGCGGCTGGACGGCGAGGAGCACCGCCCCGATGAGCAGGATGCCGGCGCCGAGGGCGGCGAGGATCATCCGCAGACGTCCGCCGCGCCCCCGCCGAGCTGGAGCCTCGAACGGCCGTTCCACCAGGCGCTGCTCGCGGCGCGGCACCGGGCGGAGCACGGTCGCCTGCGACGACGGGCCGAGCTCGGGAGCGGGCCCCTCCTCCACCGGCTCCGACGACATCTCCACCGCCATCCCGCGGAGGACCGTGCCCGGGCGCTCGGCCTCCTCGAACTCCGCAGCGCCCGCCGCGAGCGGCAGCGCCGGCAGCCCGGCCAGCGCCGGGGAGAGGCGTCGCAGGATCCCCGCCGCCTCCGCAGCCGTCGGCCGCGACGCCGGATCCTTCGCGAGCATCCGGTCCAGGAGCGACGCGAGCCGCGGCGGCAGATCCAGCGGCGGCGGGAGCATCGCGACGTGCCGGTAGGCGACCGCGACGTCGGCGCCGGGACCGGCGAAGGGGGTCCGGCCGCACAGCAGCTCGTAGAGCAGGATCCCCGTCGAGTAGACGTCGCTCGGCGGGCCGGCCGCTCCGGTGGCGAGCATCTCGGGCGAGAGGTACTCCGGCGTCCCGATGACACCCATCGTCGCGCGCGGCCCCTCGGCGACCACGTGAGCGATGCCGAAGTCGGAGACGCGGACGGCGGAGCCCGCATCGTCCGCACCCTCCGCGAGCAGGACGTTGTCGGGCTTCACGTCCCGGTGGACCGTGCCGATCGCGTGCGCGGCGGCGAGCGCGTCGAGGATCGAGGCCGCCACGGGCAGTGCATCGACCGCCGGGAGGGTGCCCTCGTCCCGCAGCAGCTCCCGCAGCGATCCGCCGCCGACGAGCTCCATCACGATCCCGAGCGTCTCCCCCTCCACGACGAGGTCGAGCACCTCCACGACGTGCGGGTGCCGCAGACGGGTGAGCACCGACCTCTCACGAACGAAGCGCTCGACCAGGCCCGCGTCGTGCACGTGCTCACCGCGGAGGAGCTTCGCCGCGCGGTCCGGCCCCTGCGCGTCGGCGACGCGCCACACCTCGCCCGCGGCGCCCGAGCCGATCCGCTCGAGCAGGCGGTAGCGCGCCCCCAGCGGATCCCCGGCACTCCTCGCCATGCCGCCTCCCGCTCCGAGCTTCCGTCATCTTCGAGAGGAAGCGTAGCGGAGACCGCTCGGGCGGATCAGCGGTGGCGCATCGGCCGGATCAGAACCCCTCGTTGGCGCGCGGTGCGTAGTCGGCGCCCAGCGCCTCCAGCTCGTCGGCGGTCAGCTCCACGTCCAGCGACGCGACCGCGTCGTCGAGGTGGTGGAGCTTCGTGGCTCCGACGATCGGAGCGGTGACCGCCTCCTGCTGCCGGACCCAGGCGAGCGCCACCTGCGCACGGGGCACGCCGCGCTGCTCGGCGATGCGTGCGACGGTCGCGACGGTCCGCCGGTCGGCCTCCTCCTGCTGGCGGTAGAGGGTGCCGCCGAAGACGTCGGTCTCGGTTCGCGCCGTGGTCTCGTCCCAGTCGCGGGTGAGCCGGCCCCGGGCGAGCGGCGACCACGGGATCACGCCGACTCCCTGGTCGACGCAGAAGGGGTGCAGCTCGCGCTCGTCCTCGCGCTGGATCAGGTTGTACTGGTCCTGCATCGAGACGAACCGCGTCCAGCCGCCCAGATCCGCGGTGTACTGCGCCTTCGCGAACTGCCACGCCCACATGCTCGAGGCGCCGATGTAGCGCGCCCTGCCCGAGCGGACGACGTCGTGGAGCGTCTCCATCGTCTCCTCGATCGGCGTCTCGGGGTCCCAGCGGTGGATCTGGTAGATGTCGACGTAGTCCGTGCCGAGACGCCGGAGGCTGTCGTCGATCGCGCTGAGGATGTGCCGCCGCGAGAGGCCGCCGCCGTTGGGGCCGGAGCGCATCCGCCCGTGGACCTTCGTGGCGATCACGACCTCCTCGCGGACCGCGAAGTCCGCGAGCGCCCGGCCGACGAACTCCTCGCTCGTGCCGTCGGAGTAGACGTCCGCCGTGTCGAACGTGGTGATCCCCAGGTCCAGCGCCCGCCGGAGGAAGGTCCGCGACTCCTCCTCGCCCATGCTCCAGCCGTGGGCCCCGCGGTCGGGAGCGCCGAAGCTCATGCAGCCGAGGACGATCGAGGAGATCTGCAGGCCGCTGGAGCCGAGTCGGGTGGAGTCCATGCGCGTCGCTTCCGTGTCGAGGAGGGGGTCCCTCCAGCGTCGCACCCGCGAGCGGCGGCGCGCCAGCCGTCCGGCTACACGGCCGGATCGCGACGAGTGGCGGCGACCACGCTCGGGAGGAACAGCGCGACGACGGCCACCACGGCCGGCGCCAGCAGCGCCCAGCCGATGTCGGGCACGGCGTACTGGCCCTGGAAGGCGCCGAGCGCCACGGCCATCATCACCAGCTGGATCGTCAGCGCCGACGCGCGCATCCAGCCGCGCCGTCGCACGGCGCCGAGCGTCGTCGCGGCGGCCCAGCACACGGCGATCAGCGCGAGGACGACGATGGCGATCCCTCCGCCGACCGTGTCGGCCCGGGTCGTCAGCAGCTCGAGCACGAGCCATGCCGCTACCCCGGCGACGGCGAGCGTCTCGAGGGCCAGGACCGCGATCAGCACCACCAGACCGAGCGGCCGGGAGGCGGTCGGGCGCGGTCCGCGGGACCCGTTCGCGTCAGCGGTCACAGGCACATCCCATCCAGGACTCTTGATTCGGGCTCATCCCCGTGACAGGCTAGTCCAGTTCGTTTCACCGCTCACAGGGTCGTGGGTTTCCGCCGATGTGAACATCCGATCCCGCCGCGCCGTCAGGCACGGGGGCGAGCCGGATGACCAGCACTGGAGCCGGGTGGCCGACGCAGTGCTCGCGCATCGCGTCGAGTGCACCGGCAAGAACCGAGCGTTCTCCCGTCCACCACCCCGATCCACCCCGCGCTCCAGCACGGGGCCTCGTGGCGTGCGCCGGTGAGGGCGCGGAGGTCGAGTACTGGTCGGGATCGTCGGCGTGGATCGATCATCCCACCCGAACACTGCGTGGTTCCTCCACGCACGCCTTCACACAAGGAGCACCCGCATGGACTGGCGCGACAAGGCCGCTTGCCTCACCGCAGACCCCGAGCTTTTCTTCCCGGTCGGCAACACCGGCCCGGCCGTGGACCAGATCGAGAAGGCGAAGTCGGTGTGCGCACGCTGCACCGTCACCGAGGTCTGCCTCCAGTACGCCCTCGAGACCGGCCAGGACTCGGGCGTGTGGGGCGGCCTCAGCGAGGACGAGCGTCGCGCCCTGAAGCGCCGCGCCGCCCGCGCACGCCGCGCCTCCTAGGCGCACGAGCCGCTCGGCGGCACGAACGACCCCGACCCCCGTCGCCTCTCGGCAGCGGGGGTCGCGTCGTCTCCGGGCTCAGGAGCGGGCGCGCTCCAGCCACCGCAGCGGCACCTCGATGGTGACCTCGGTGCCGCGCCCGACCAGCGTGTGCCAGTCGATGGTGCCGCCGAGCTCGCCCTGGATGAGCGTGCGCACGATCTGCGTGCCCAGGCCCGATCCGACCTTGCCCTCCGGCAGCCCGACGCCCGTGTCGCGCACCTTCACCGTGAGCTCGTCGTCGCTGCGCGAGGCGACGATCTCCACGTCGCCCTCCCGTCCGGCCAGGCCGTGCTCGACGGCGTTGGTGACCAGCTCGGTCAGGGCGAGCGCGAGCGGAGTCGCGTACTCGCTGGGCAGGTTGCCGAAGCTCCCCGTCAGCTTCGGGTGCACCGTGGTGTTGTGGGTCGAGGCGACCTCGGCGATCAGCAGCAGCACCCGGTCGAAGACCGCGTCGAAGTCGACGTTCTGGTTCAGCCCCTCCGAGAGCGTGTCGTGCACGACCGCGATGGCGGCGACGCGGCGCATCGCCTGCGTGAGCGCCTCCCGGGCGAGGTCGGAGTGGGTGCGCCTGGCCTGGATCCGCAGCAGCGAGGCCACGGTCTGCAGGTTGTTCTTCACGCGGTGGTGGATCTCGCGGATCGTCGCGTCCTTGGTGATGAGCTCCCGCTCCTGGTGGCGCAGCTCCGTCACGTCGCGGCACAGGACGACGGCGCCGACCCGCTCGCCGCGGTCGCGGATCGGGATCGCGCGCAGCGACACCGTCACTCCGCGGGCCTCGATGTCGGTGCGCCACGGCGCCCGGCCGGTCACGACCAGCGGGAGCGACTCGTCGATGACGACCTTCCCCGCGATCAGCTTCGTGGTGACCTCGGCGAGCGACTCCCCCTCGAGCTCGTCGGCGAAGCCGATGCGGTTGAACGCCGAGAGGGCGTTGGGGCTCGCGAACGTGGTGACGCCGTCGACGTCCAGGCGGATCAGTCCGTCGGACGCGCGCGGCGCCCCGCGACGAGGACCGGTCGGCGCGCCCAGGTCCGGGAAGTCGCCCGAGGCGATCATCGAGAAGAGGTCGTTCGCGCAGTCGTTGAACGTCAGCTCCTGCCGGCTCGGCGTGCGCGTCTCGCTGAGGTTGGTGTGGCGCGTGACGACCGCGATGGGGCGGTCCGTCGTGCCGCCGTCGGAGGCTCCCAGACGGCGCAGGACGGGCACCGCGCGCACGCGGGTGGGCGTCTCCTCGAACCAGTCCGGGGCGGAGGTGTCGACGATCCGCGCCGTCTCGAACGCCTCGACGACCTGGGCGCGCCACTCCGACTTGATCCTCTGCCCGACGAAGTCGCGGTAGAAGAGGGTCGCCGCGCTGCTGGGGCGCGCGTGGGCGACGGCGACGAAGCTGTCGTCGGCCGTGGGCACCCAGAGCACGATGTCGGCGAAGGCCAGGTCGGCGAGCAGCTGCAGGTCGCCGACGAGCAGGTGCAGCCATTCGACGTCCGCTTCGTCGGATCGGCCGTGGGAGAGGACGAGGTCACTGAGGGTCGACACCCGACAAGCCTAGGGCGCGGCCGGGCGGTGCACGCCGGGCTCGCTGTCCACAGCTCGGGACGGCCGACGATTATCCACAGTCTGCGCCTCTGCCTTCCATGAGCATCCCTCGACTGCTTCGATGAGGTCGTCCTCGCGTGCCGACCCAGCGCGCTCCGCCCGTCGAGCAGAGAGGTGACCCGGACCCGTGAACAGCTCGTCCTGCCCCAGGAGATCGCCGCATGAGCCTTCCCCTCCACGCCTTCGACTACCGCACCCTCCCCCTCGACCCCGAGGCGGCCGTGGAGCGGCTCACCCTCGCGGAGTTCTTCGCTCCGCAGCCTGCGACCCGCGCGGAGCTGCCCGACCCGGAGCCCCTGCTCGCCCGGCTCACGCACCTCGTGATCGAGATCCTGGAGGGCTCGCGCGAGATCGACCAGATCGCGCGGTGGCTGAGCGACGAGGTCTACCACCACCTGCAGAAGCGGGTCGTGCTCGCGGCCCGCGCCCGCAGCCTGCGGAAGCGGACGGCGCAGCGCGTCCCGTTCACGGTCGGACGGGTGATCGTCACGGAGCCGCGGGACGGCGTCGTCGAGGGAGTCGTGCTGGTGCATCACCGCGCACGGAGCCGGGCCGTCGCGATCCGGCTCGAGGGCACGGACGCCCGCTGGCGGGCCACCGCGATCAACGTGCTGTGAGGAGCGGGTCAACACTCCCGGGCGGAGCACGCCGCCCTCACAGTCCACAATTCACGTCGCCCGAGGGCTCACGATCTACGCGCGTGCGCTCCGTGAGCATCCCTGACTGCTTCGATGAGGTGGTCCTCGCGCGCCGGCCCAGCGCGCCCCGCCCGTCGAGCAGAGAGGAGACCCGGACCCGTGAACAGCCCGTCCTGCCCCAGGAGATCGCCCCATGAGCCTTCCCCTCCACGCCTTCGACTACCGCACCCTCCCCCTCGACCCCGCGGCGGCCGCGGAGACGCTCACCATCGCGGAGTTCTTTGCCCCCCAGCCCGCGACCCGCGCGGAGCTGCCCGATTCGGAGCCCCTGCTCGCCCGGCTCACGCACCTCGTGATCGAGATCCTGGCGGGCTCCCGCGAGATCGACCAGATCGCGCGGTGGCTGAGCGACGACGTCCATCCCGAAGAGACCAGTCCTCGCTAGTCCTCCGGAATGAGGGACGACGCGGCGAGTTGGGTTGAAGCCGCTGCGGCATCGCGGTCAGAACTGTCGACGATCTTCGCGAGGCCCCCTAGCAACGCTGTCAGGCGCAGCGCGCCATGAGCGGCGAAAAGGATGAAGGCCTCAAGAATCCACATCCCCACCTGCATCGAGAACGCAACGACGACCACTGCCGCTACAACCGATCCAAACGCCGCCGAGAAGGAGCTGAGGACGACCGAGATCCAGCTCGCTCGCAGTTTGCGGCCTCCGGCTCGCCGCAGAAGGCGAAATCGATCATTTTCTGTACCGAGACCGAAAACAACCACTACGCCTGCAAAACCGCCGACGAGGGACGCGACGGAGGCGACCCCGAGTGACAGCGACGTCAAGATATCCCTCGGGTCGCTCGCTACGGTCTGCGAGAGTGCATACGCGACGTTGAGAACGGGTACGTGTCGCGCGATGAGGAGATGCACCCCAACGAGGGCACAGATCAGTATGGTGACAACCGCCGGCCGGTCTACTAGGACGGTCGGGATGCGCGCGAGCCGGTTTTTCTGCGAGCGCTGAGCTTCGTTCATGCGATCACCGTCCTCCCATGACTCCTACGCTACGCCGACCTTCCGACATCGCCTCCCGCTGAGTTGTCTACGCTCGCGCGGCGCGCACAAAATCAGTGATCGCTTCGCCGATCGAGGTGAGGATCGTCTCGTCGTCGGCGATCTCTCCCTCCGGGACGTGAAAGGCAACGCTCTGGGCGATCCGATCGTTGAAGATCGAGTGCGTCTCGCGGGACACCAAGCCCTCCTCGTCCTCTTCGAGGATGCTGACCTCTGCCGTCGTCGTAAACGCGGTTTGCGCGACCCAAAGCGCCCCCGCTCTCAGGGCTTCCCGCCCGGAGGGCGACCCTGACGCGTGCCCGTACGACCAGCGCATGCGGATCCTAATGTCCTCTACCGCTTGCTCGCTTGCAAGCCTGAAGGCATCTCCAAAGGCCCCGCCACCATCTGGGATATTTGCTCCGCTCTGCACTGAGACGTCGAGCATCAGAGCACCCGACGACTCGAGGATCTTCTCGAGCACACCCTCGTCGACGATCGGAACGAAACGCAGTGATCGACCCTGGGGAGCCAGGTGGCACACTCCGGTCACCCAGCGGGCGAGCGTCTCCGAACGGGTTCCCCGCGTGGCAGGGCTCATGATAGCTACGCGGTTCGACTGCCCGAACGGCACGATGAAGGTGGGCTCAGCGACCCGGTCGTCGGGGTCATCAAAGGTCAGGGGGAGCGTCTCGCCTGACTGCAGATTGTGGCGGTTCAGGTGCTCGGAAAGGTCGCGCAGCCGTCCAACTTGCACGTGCGGCAACGCAGGGCGGCGGGGTTGGATCGCCTCCCCCGTGAACTGCACGCCACCGATCGGGAAGCGGCGACGGCTCGCATCCCATCGACCCATCTGGGCGATCAGCCGTTCCCAGAATTCGCCGCTGATGGTGACCAGCTGCTCGTTCTCGTCGTACACCCGAGTTTCGTAGAAGCGCACGGTCTTTTTGACTTCGGCCAACGTAGCCTCCCCCTGACTTTCCGCCAGGGTACTGGTACCTGACCACATGGCTTGTCAGGTCATGCTCGCGCGTCTTGACACAGACGACGAACCGTCGAATGCGACCTCTAGTCCGTAGGATCTGCCGCATCGATCGGACGCAAGCTGAACCTGAGTCCGCCGACGGTCTGAACCTCGTCCGAGTCGAGGTCCACCCCCATCCCGCCGAGCCGACGGCGGAGTGTCCGGGATCGAGACTTGTACTTCAGGCGCTCGTCATCCGTCTTCGCCGAAGCGAGCAGACTCTCGTTCTGGATGAACTCACTGATCCATCTCGTCAACGTAGAGGCGCGCGCGACGGCGTCTGCTTGAGCGTTCTCGGGACTGGCGCTGGACTGCAGCGCGCGCTCCATCCGGCCGAGCCGCTCTCCAAGCCCCTCGAGCGCAAGCGCCACCTGCTCACCAGCGTCATTCCCGGACGAGCCGCTCGCAATCGTCTCGAACCGGCTGATCGAAGTAAGCGGGTTCTGGTACCCGTCCGGCTTGCCCTCCAAGTACTCACGTGCCTGAGCAATGCTCTCAATCGCCGCATCGACCGAAGCGGGATTTTTGAGGTCGTAGAAAATTGCTCGCTGGTCAGCGATGTCGAATGGCATCGTCTCCCCCTCCTCGAGGAGGTGGATCGTGGGCTTTCCATATCCGTGGGCGACGGCCAGCTCATAGAACACGTTCGGGTTGTGCCCCGTGAGGTCCGCAACGATCAGGTCTGAGTCGTGGATCCTCCGGATGACCGCTCCTGTGATCGAGTCCGGGGAGCTCTCGTCGTCAGCTCGGAGCACGTCGAAGTCAGGAGAAGGCAGCGCCTTCTTGATCACGTACGTCAGCGTCTGCAGGTGCTTGCGATGCAAATCAGAGCCGACCTTCCCGATCGGTGAGATCACGAATACGCTCTTAAACGGAGCCTTGCCATCTGCGGAGGTCACGTTGGACAACATACAGTCGTGAGGTCTCTTCGCACGGATCATCACGGACGAGGTCTACCACCACCTGCAGAAGCGGGTCGTGCCCGCGGCCCGCGCCCGCAGCCTGCGGAAGCGGACGGCGCAGCGCGTCCCGTTCACGGTCGGACGGGTGATCGTCACGGAGCCGCGGGACGGCGTCGTCGAGGGAGTGGTCCTGGTGCATCACCGCGCACGGAGCCGGGCCGTCGCGATCCGGCTCGAGGGTACGGACGCCCGCTGGCGGGCCACCGCGATCAACGTGCTGTGAGGAGCGGGTCAGCGCTCCCGGGCGGCCGCACCGGCCGGGCGCACGATCTCCACTCCCCTGTCGCGCAGGGCCTCCTCGAGCTTCGGGGGCGGCGGGGCGTCGGTGACGAGATGATCCGCGCGACCGAGCTCCGCTACCTCCTCGGGGACGGCTTCACCGCCGCCGACTACGACCGCGTCGGCGGACTCCCTCCCCAGCCCGGCTCGCAAGCGGTGTGCGCAGCGGTGGAGTCGACGCTCGAGGCCTGCTGCGTCCCCGGGCTCGTCCTCGAGACGGACCGGCCGACGACGATCGGCCTCGGCGACACCTTCGCCGGCGGCTTCGTCTCGGCCCTCGCGCGCGGCGAGTCCTGACGGCAGGCGAGGCCGGGCTCCGAGCCTCCGCAGGAACGCCGACGGCCCCGGACCCCGCTGCTGCGGGACCGGGGCCGAGGGCGTCGTCCGGGGAGGACTCAGCGGCGCTTGGACTGCGCGCGTCGCTCCTCGCGGTTGGCGGGGGCGTCCGAGCCGCCCGGCTTCTGGCCGAAGGCGCCGGTCGTCGGAGTCTCCTCCGCCTCGCCCTCGGGGAGCGCCTTGCGGGCCTCCTCGGCGCGGGCCTTCGCGGTGGCCGCCTGCTGTACCTGTCCGCGCTGGTCGCGGACCTCGACGCCGCCGGTGTCGCTCGGGGCCGAGTAGCTGAGCTTCTCGGCCGGAGCGACCGGCTGAGCGAGGCCCTTGGCCGCGACTCCGGCGACCTCGCCCTGCTTCTGGGTCACCTCGACCTCGAGGTTGAAGAGGAAGCCGACGGTCTCCTCGCGGATCTGCCCCATCATCTGCTGGAACAGGGCGAAGCCCTCGCGCTGGTACTCGACCAGCGGATCGCGCTGGGCCATCGCGCGCAGGCCGATGCCGTCCTTGAGGTAGTCCATCTCGTAGAGGTGGTCGCGCCAGCGGCGGTCGATCACCGAGAGCACGACACGGCGCTCGAGCTCGCGCATGGCGGGAGAGCCCAGCTGCTCCTCGCGGCGCTGGTAGGCGAGCTGCGCGTCCGAGAGGATCTCGCGGCGCATGAACTCCTTGTTGATGCGGCCGCGGCTGCCCGCCTCCTGCACCACCTCGTCGATGGTGAGGCTGATCGGGTACAGCGTCTTCAGCTCGGTCCAGAGGGCGTCGAAGTCCCAGTCGTCGCCGTTGCCGTCGCCGGTGTGCACCTCGAGGATCTCGTCGATCACCTCGACGAGGAACTTCTGGGTGCGCTCGTGCAGGTCGTCGCCCTCGAGGATGTGGCGGCGGTCCGAGTAGATCGCCTCGCGCTGGCGGTTGAGGACGTCGTCGTACTTGAGGACGTTCTTGCGGATCTCGGCGTTGCGGGCCTCGACCTGCGACTGGGCGCTGCGGATGGCGCGCGAGACGACCTTCGACTCGATGGCGATGTCGTCCGGGACGTTGCCCCGGCCCATGAGCGCCTCGGCGGCGCCGGAGTTGAACAGGCGCATGAGATCGTCGGTGAGCGAGAGGTAGAAGCGGCTCTCCCCCGGGTCGCCCTGGCGGCCCGAGCGTCCGCGGAGCTGGTTGTCGATGCGGCGCGACTCGTGGCGCTCGGTGCCGAGCACGTAGAGGCCGCCGGCGGCCTGGACCTTCTCGGCCTCCTCGCCCACCTTCTCCTTGACGGCGGCGAAGACCTCGTCCCACGCGGCCTCGTACTCCTCCGGGGTCTCGGAGGGGTTCAGGCCCTTGGCCGTCATCTCGGAGACCGCGAGGAACTCGGCGTTGCCGCCGAGCATGATGTCCGTGCCTCGACCGGCCATGTTGGTCGCGACGGTGACGGCGCCGAGGCGGCCGGCCTGGGCGACGATGGCCGCCTCCCGCGCGTGGTTCTTGGCGTTCAGGACCTCGTGGCGCACGCCCTTCTTGGCGAGCAGGCGCGAGAGGTACTCGCTCTTCTCGACGCTGGTCGTGCCGACGAGGACCGGCTGCCCGGCCGCGTGGCGCTCCGCGATATCCTCGACGACCTGGGCGAACTTGACCTGCTCGTTCTTGTAGACGAGGTCGGCGTTGTCGATCCGCTGCATCTTGCGGTTCGTCGGGATCGGGACGACGCCGAGCTTGTAGGTCGACATGAACTCGGCGGCCTCGGTCTCGGCCGTTCCGGTCATGCCGGAGAGCTTCGCGTAGAGGCGGAAGTAGTTCTGGAGCGTGACGGTCGCCAGGGTCTGGTTCTCGGCCTTGACCTGCACGCCCTCCTTCGCCTCGATGGCCTGGTGGATGCCCTCGTTGTAGCGGCGTCCGGCCAGGATGCGGCCGGTGTGCTCGTCGACGATCAGGACCTCGCCGTTCAGCACGACGTAGTCCTTGTCCTTCTTGAACAGCGCGCGCGCCTTGATGGCGTTGTTGAGGAACGAGATCAGCGGGGTGTTCGCCGACTCGTAGAGGTTGTCGATGCCGAGGTAGTCCTCGACCTTCTCGATGCCGGGCTCGAGGACGCCGACGGTGCGCTTCTTCTCGTCGACCTCGAAGTCCTCGCCCTCGTCGAGGCGCTTGGCGAGGTTGGCGAACTCCGCGAACCAGCGGTTCGCCTCGCCCGAGGCCGGCCCGGAGATGATCAGCGGGGTGCGGGCCTCGTCGATGAGGATCGAGTCGACCTCGTCGACGATGGCGTAGAAGTGGCCGCGCTGGACCATGTCCTGCGCCTGCCACGCCATGTTGTCGCGGAGGTAGTCGAAGCCGAACTCGTTGTTCGTGCCGTAGGTGATGTCGGCCGAGTACTGCTCGCGGCGCTGCTCCGGGGTCTGGCCCGAGAGGATCACTCCGGTCGTCATGCCGAGGGCGCGGAACACGCGCCCCATCAGCTCGGACTGGTACGACGCGAGGAAGTCGTTGACCGTGACGATGTGCACGCCGCGGCTGGCGATCGCGTTGAGGTAGGCCGGGAGGGTCGCGACGAGCGTCTTGCCCTCTCCGGTCTTCATCTCGGCGATGTTGCCCAGGTGCAGGGCGGCGCCGCCCATGAGCTGCACGTCGAAGTGGCGGAGGCCGAGCGTCCGGCGCGAGGCCTCGCGGACGGCGGCGAACGCCTCCGGCAGCAGGTCGTCGAGGGACTCGCCGTTCGAGTAGCGCTCGCGCAGCTCGACGGTCTCGTTCTTCAGCTCCTCGTCGCTGAGGTGCGTGAAGTCCTCTTCGAGGGCGTTGACGGCCTTCGCGTAGTTCTCGAGGCGGCGGATGACCCGCCCCTCCCCGACGCGAAGGACCTTTTCGAGGACAGAGGCCACGGGGTACTCCAAAAAAGTAGAAGACAGGAGTCGCGCGCCGGAGCGCGGACCGCGACCAGCCTAGCCGGGGCGGGCGGCGAGCGGTCGGGGCGACGCGTCCGCCCTGGGCGGACTCCCTGCCTGGGCACGGGGAGGGCCCCGGAGCGGATGCTCCGGGGCCCGGGGTCGGATCTCAGCCGGCGGCCTGCTCGGCGAGCTCGTCGGCCTCGTCGCCGAGGCCGATGACGCCGTAGTCCCAGCCCTTGCGGCGGTAGACCACGCTCGGGCGGTTCGTGTCGGAGTCGATGAAGAGGTAGAAGTCGTGTCCGACCAGCTCCATGTAGTCGACGGCGTCGTCGACGGTCATCGAGACGGAGGCGAAGACCTTCTTGCGGATGACGACGGGGCAGTACGGCTCCTCGACCTCGTCCTCCACCGGCTCCGGCGCCTCCTGCACGGGGATGACGCCCGTGCTCAGCTGCTCCAGCACCGCCGCGTCGGCCGGCTGGATGGCGACGACGCTGAAGTCGTCGGCGGCCGCGTCGCGGAGCGAGGTCGGCCGATGCTGGCCCCGATGGACCTTCTTCCGGTCCTTGGCGCGTCTCACCCGTTCGAGCAGCCGGCCGATGGCGACGTCGAACGCCGCGTACTTGTCGGCTCCGCTCGCCTCGGCCCGGACCACGGGCCCCTTGCCGATCAGCGTCAGCTCCACGCGGTCGCCGCCGGCCGAGCCCTTGCCCTCGGCGTGCCTGCTCGCCTTGATCTCGAGTGCGAGAGCACGATCGGCGAGGTGCGCCACCTTGTCCGACTTCTCCGTCGCGTACGCGCGGAAGCGATCGGTGATGTCGATGTTGCGTCCTGTGATGTCGATGTCCATGACAACCTCCCAGTCGAGTACGGCGTGCCGCCTTTCTCCGGGGCGGACCGTTCACGCCGTGCCCCCACCGTAGACCCCGGCCACCGGATCGTCACCGGGAGTTCGTCCGGATTCTGCTGCTACGTTCCCTCCTCGTTGCGCGGTGCCGGCCAGGGCCGCCGCGGCCCGGACCGTCCCGCCGGCCGCACGCACGGCGCGCCGGAGCTCGAGCAGGGTCGCGCCGGAGGTGACCACGTCGTCGACGAGGACCACCGGCGGCCACGACGAGAGCGGACGGCGGGCGCGGAACGCCCCGTCGAGGTTGCCGCGCCGCTCGACGCGGCCGAGCCCGACCTGGTCGCGGACCATCCGCGACCGCCGGAGAGGACGCGCCGCCCGCCCTCCCGCCGCGGCGACCAGCTGCGCGACGGGATCGGCGCCCCGCCGCACGCGGCCGAGCCAGGAGCCGGGCGGGACGACCAGGATCGCGGGGCTGCCGGCGAGCGCCGCCCCGAGAGCGGGACGCAGCAGCGCGCCGAGCGGGGCGAGGCTGGCCGTGCGGCCCTCCTCCTTCAGCGCGACGACGAGGCGGCGCACCGTGCCCTCGTACGGGGCACCGGTGACGACGAGGAGCGGATCGTCCGGCGGTCCGACGACGCGGGTCAGCAGGCAGGCCGAGGCGGCCGCGTCGGCCGAGCAGTCCGGACAGGGCGCCCGGCTCGTCGGCTCTCCGCAGGCGGGGCACTCCAGCGGGAGGAGGACGGCGAGGGCGTCGAGCAGGTGATCGGAGAGCATGCCTCCACGTTCGCCGTCCGGGCCGCGGCGCGGTGGGTGGATCCGTCGGATCGGGACGATCCGCCCGCCCGACGCGCCTGGGGAGGAGCATCCGGGGAGCGCCGTCGTCGACAGGGCTCGTCGTCGCCGACAGGACCCGTCAGGACCCCATGCCGGTCTGCGTCGCGAGCAGCCGGATGTCCGTCGCGGTCGTCTGCCAGGCCGAGCCCCGCTGCTGCCGGAGCTCCCCGCCCTCGGCGAGGATGCGGACCTGGGTCGAGGTGTTGCCCGCGGCGATCTGGACCGTGCCCGTCGTCGTGCCGAGCGCCGTGGCGCCTCCGCCGAGCAGGTTCATCGTGACGGCGTCCTCCCCCGTCGAGCCGCGCACGACCGACACCACGTCGAGCTCGTCCGTCCAGGCCGCGGCGACCGCGGTCCCCAGGGTCGAGCGGAGGACGACCGGCTCGCCGACCGCCACCGGGTCGCCGTCCCGTGAGCGGGTGATGCCGGCCACCAGCACCGTGGCCTGCTGCCCGTCCTGGGCGAGCGCCAGCATCCGGGTGCCGTCGCGCGACACGGCGATCGAGGCGAGCGACTCGACCTCGCTCCAGGCCGTCGCGACCTGCATCGAGCGCGAGCCGTCCGCGGAGTACGCCACCAGCTGCCCGGGCGAGGCCGACGGCACGGACCACACGTACCCGAGCGGATCGATCGTCGGCGCGACGAGGCCCGACCGCGCGTCGAGGAGGACGTCGGCGCCGTCGGGCTCCACGAGGCTCACGCCCGCGGCGGTGAGCACGGCGGCCGACGCGTCCGAGTCGGCCCCGCGCTGCTCGCCGAGGACCGCGGCCCGCGGCTGCAGCGCCTCGATCCGATCCGAGATCCCGAGGCCGGCCAGCCCGGAGGAGCCGAGGAATCCGAAGGCGTCGTCGGTCAGCACGAGCGGCCGGGTGTCGACGCGGGGCGAGGTCGGCAGGCCGGTGACCTCGGAGGGGACGTCGATCGGGTTCTGCTCGACCGAGAGCGCGACTCCGGTGACGTTCGAGACGTTCGCGAGGCTCCGGTTCAGCTGCAGGGCCATCAGCCGCCACTGCGCCGGATCGGCCTCGAGAGCGGCCGGGTTCAGGTCGACCACGGCGCGCTGCGACTCGACCGGGACGGTCTCGGCCGCCAGCGTCGTCCCGGTCGGGAAGGCCGACACGACGGCGGCGGAGTCCCGCAGCCACGGCGTGGGGCCGCGCAGCAGCTCGGTGACGATCGTGGTGCTGGTGGAGCTGTCGGCGCGCGAGGCGAACCAGCGCAGGTCCGGCACGAGGTACTGGTATCCGGGGTCGAAGAAGTAGAGCGCGTGCGTCGAGAAGACCTGCTCGAAGGTGGTGCGGTCGATCACCACGCCGCTCGGCGGCGCGCTGATGCGCCACTCGCCGTTCTCCTGGACGAAGCCGTAGTCGAGGGTCAGGCCGGCCGTGGTGGCGACGTCGGTGTAGACGCCGGTCGCGTCGACCTCGGCGACGGGCGTGATCGTCAGCGAGAGCGTGGATCCCGACTGCGGCGAGGCGGAGCGCTGGCCCTCGTCGACCGTCACGTGCTCGCCCGGCGTCCAGTCGGCTCCGGTGGAGAGGAACTCGCGGGCGATCTTGTAGTTGTTCTGCGGGCTCGACGCGGCGTCGATGAAGCCGGTCAGGATGTCGCGCTGCGACGCACCGACGGCGGGTCCCGACGGGAGGAAGTCGTACTGGAGGTCCTGCGGCGCGGTGTCGGGCCGTCCGACTCCGACGTCGCCGTCCCGCGGGATGCCGGCGCACCCGGCCAGCCCGAACGCGAGCAGCGCGGCGGCCGCGACGGCGCGGAGGACGCCGCGCCTCACGGGAGCACCCCCGCGGCCCCGACCGGAGGAGCCTGCAGCGGCGGGAGGACGATCGGGCCGCTGTAGGCCTGCTCGCCCGCGTCGACCGGGGGCAGCGGGAGCGGCGAGGCCTCGATCCGCTCGCCGCGGTGCCGGGGCACGGTCAGGCGGAAGCAGGCGCCGCGATCGGGCACGGACCAGACCTGCAGCCAGCCGTGGTGCAGGGCGGTGTCCTCCTGCGCGATGGAGAGGCCGAGGCCGGTGCCGCCGAGCGTGCGGCGGCGGGACGGGTCGGCGCGCCAGAAGCGGTCGAAGACGCGCACCACCTCCTCGCTGCTCATGCCGTGCCCGTAGTCGCGCACCGCGAGGGCGACCGCGCTGGCGTTGCTGTCGACGGTGACGACGACCTCGCGGCCGTCGCCGTGCTCGATCGCGTTGCCCAGCAGGTTGCGGACGATCCGGCGGATGCGGCGCGGATCGAGGTCGGCGTCGAAGTAGCCGCCCGGGGCGGAGAGAGTGAGCCGGGAACCGTTCGCCTCCGCGATCCCGCGCATCGCCTCGATCTCGTCGCCGGCCAGCTTCACCAGGTTGACCGGCTCGAGCTCGAGCTCGGCCGATCCCGCGTCGTGGCGGGAGATCTCGAGCAGGTCGGCGAGGAGGCTCTCGAAGCGGTCGATCTGGCTGTGCAGCAGCTCGACCGTGCGCTCGGCGACCGGGGCGAAGTCCTCGCGCTGGTCGTACAGCACGTCCCCGGCCAGCTTCATCGTCGTCAGCGGCGTCCGGAGCTCGTGCGAGACGTCCGAGACGAAGCGCTGCTGGACCTGGCTGAGCGTCGCGAGCTCGCTGATCCGGTCCTGCAGGCTGTCGGCCATGCCGTTGAAGGACCGGGCGAGGGTCGCGATCACGTCCTGGCCCCGCTCGGGGATCCGCACGTCGAAGTCGCCGGCGGCGAGGCGCTGGCTCGTCTCGGCCGCGACCCGGACCGGGGCGACGACGATCCGCACGACGACCCAGCTGACCGCTCCGATCAGCAGGATGAGCAGGATCCCCGCCACGTTGAGCACCTGCTGCACGAACTGGAGCGTGCGCTCCGCGTCCGCGAGGGAGTAGCCGATGTACAGCTCGTAGCGCCCGGCCGAGCTCGGCAGCTCGAGGGTCGAGCCGACGAGGATGCCGGGCTGCTGCTGACCGGAGGCGTCGAGCGTCACCGACTGCCAGTACTGCCCGTCGGAGCCCGCCTGCACCCGCTCGCGCAGCGCGTCGCTGATCACGCCGTTCTGCAGCTCGCGGTTGTAGATGTCCTGAGGCGCCAGCGAGGACGCCTCCTGGTCGGGCGAGCGCACGACGGCGATCAGCGCGGAGGAGGAGGCGTCCCGGACGGCGGTGCGCACCGAGCTCATCACCTCCTCCATGTCCTGGCGGGTGGAGACGGTGGCGGCGTCGAGGTAGCCCTGCGCGGCCCGGGTCGCGCGCGACGTGTCGCCCGTGACCTGCGTCAGCCGCGACTGGAACAGGTTGTCGCTGATGCTGTACGAGAGGTAGACGCCGGTCGAGCCGATGGCGATGCCGCTGAGCAGGACCGTGATCGCGACCGCGCGGAACTGCAGCGACGTGCGCCACACCCCGAGCACGCGGCGGGGCCACCGGCGCACGTCGGGAGCGGCGAGGCGGGGCACGGTCAGCCCGGGAGGACGGCGCCGGCGCGGTAGCCGACGCCGCGCACGGTCATCACGATGCGGGGGTCGTCCGGGTCCTTCTCGACCTTGGCGCGCAGGCGCTGGACGTGCACGTTCACGAGGCGGGTGTCGGCCTTGTAGTGGTAGCCCCAGACCTGCTCGAGCAGCATCTCGCGGGTGAAGACCTGCTGGGGCTTGGAGGCGAGGGCGAGGAGGAGGTCGAACTCGAGCGGGGTCAGGCCGATGCGCGTCTCGCCGCGGCGGACCTCGTGGCCGGCGACGTCGAGGCTCAGGTCCCCGACCTGCAGCACCGCGTTCGCGGCGGCGGTGGCGGGACGCAGGCGCGTCCTGATCCGCGCGACGAGCTCCTTGGGGTCGAACGGCTTGACCATGTAGTCGTCGGCGCCGGACTCGAGGCCCTGCACGACGTCGGAGGTGTCGGACTTGGCCGTCAGCATGATGACGGGGACACCGGATTCGGCGCGGATCGCGCGGCACACCTCGATCCCGTCGATCCCGGGCAGCATCAGGTCGAGCAGGACCAGGTCCGGCCGGGCCCGCCGGAAGGCCTCGAGGGCGCCTGAGCCGTCCGCGCAGAAGGAGACGTCGTACCCGTCGGCGCGCAGGACGATGCCGATCATCTCGGCCAGGGCGGCGTCGTCGTCGACCACCAGAATGCGCGCGCTCATCGGTCTGCTCTTCCTCGTCTCGGGTCGCGCCCGCCCACGGCGCGCACGGTGACCCGACCCAGGCTAACCGACGCACCTCTCCGTGGGCGGGGAGCGGGCTCTGCGGGAGAAGGGGGTCCGCTCGGGGGAGGACCCCGCCCGCACGCCTGTGACAGCATGGAGGGGATGACCGACGCAGCTCAGTGGCCCCCGCCCGCAGGGCGTCCGGACGACGCGGCCGTCCCGGCGCAGGACGGCGACCGGCGCAGGCCGCTGCCCGCTCCCGTCGCCCCGGCCTGGTCGCCCGCGCCGCCGAGCGCAGGCCCCGTACCACCCGGTCCCGCCGGGGGCTCCTGGTCGCCCGCCGGCGCCGGCCCCTGGTCGCCCGGACGCCCAGCGCCCGGCTGGACTCCCCCGCCCAAGCCCGGTCTCGTGCCGCTGCGCCCGCTCGGCTTCGGCACCCTGCTCGGCGCCCCGTTCCAGGTCCTCCGCCGCAGCCCCCGCACGACCCTGGGCGTCGCCCTGCTGGTGCAGGGCCTCGGGTCGGTGCTCGCCCTGGCGGTCTACGGCCTGATCGCGGTGCTCGCCGTCGGGCGCATCGCGCAGGCGGAGTCCGCCGACCGCGACGCCGTCGGCGCGGGCTCCCTCGCGGTCGTGGTCCTGGCCGCCCTCATCCCCCTCGCCGTCTCGCTCGCCAGCGGCGCCCTCGTGCAGGGCGTGGTCGTGCTCGAGGTCACCCGCGGCGTCCTCGGCGAGCGGGCGACCTTCCGACAGCTGCTCGCCCGGCTGCGGGGCCGCTTCTGGGCGCTGATCGGCTGGACGGTCCTGCAGGGCGTCGGCTACCTCCTCCTGGTGCTCCTCGCCGTGGCGCTCGCCGTGCCGCTGTTCGTCATCGGAGCGATGGACGGGACGTCGAGCGCGATCGTCGGCGGGATCCTGGTGCTCGTCGGCTCCGGCCTGGTCGCCCTCGCGCTGGCAGTCTGGCTGTCGACGAAGCTCGCCCTGGTTCCGAGCTTGATCGTCGTCGAGCGGCTGCCGCTGCGCCGTGCGGTTGCGCGCTCCTGGCGGCTGGTGGCGGGCGGCTTCTGGCGCACCTTCGGCGCGCTCGCGCTGATGACCGTGATCATCCAGGTCGCCGGCCAGATCGTGGCCACGCCGTTCAGCCTGCTCATCCCGATCGCCGGCGCCCTGATCGCCCCGACCGACCCGGACGCGCAGCTCGTCACCTCGCTCGTGGTGACGATCGCCTCCGTCGCCGTGGGCTTCGTGATCGGCGCCGTCGGCACCGTGCTCCAGTCGGCCGTGACGGGCCTCGTCTACCTCGACCGACGGATGCGCCGCGAGGGCTTCGACCTGGTGCTGATGCGCCACGTCGAGGAGCGCGCGGCGGGCCGCCCCTCCCCCGATCCCTTCCCCGTGCCGGAGCGCCCGTGATCCTCGCCGCGGCCCCTCTCGAGCCCGACGCGGAGCAGGCGCGCCGACTCCTCCTCGAGGAGCTCGCCGACCCGCGCTACCGGGCGGCCGAGCCGACCCTCTTCGACCGGGTGGTGCAGGCGGTGCGCGACTGGTTCGCCTCCCTCACGCTGCAGGGCGACGGCCCGCCGGTTCCGATCGCCGCCGTGATCGGTGTGCTGGTGCTGGTGGCGCTCGTGGTCGCCGCGCTCGTCATCGCGGGACGGCCCCGCGCCGGTCGCCGCAGCACCGTCACGGGAGCGGTGCTCGCCGACGACGACACCCGCTCGGCCGCGACCCTCCGCTCGCTCGCCGAGGCCGCGGCCGCCCGCGGGGACTGGGACGAGGCGCTCGTCGAGCGCTTCCGCGCCCTGGTGCGCTCCCTCGACGAGCGGACCGTCCTGCGGGTCTCGCCCGGCACGACCGCGCTCGGCCTGGCGTCGCGCGCCTCTGCGGCCTTCCCCTCCTCCGCCGCCGCGCTGCGCCGCACGGCCGACGACTTCGACCGCGTGCGCTACCTCGGGCAGCCCTGCGGCCCGGCCGAGTACGAGCGGGTCGCGGCTCTGGACCGCGAGCTCGCCGCGGCCTCGCCGGTCCTGGACGCCCTGGCGGCGCCCCGGTGAGCGCCGACACGGTCTCGAGCCCGACCCTCGGCGCACTGCTGCGCCGCGGACGGGTGTGGGTGCTCCTCCTCGTGATCGTCGCGGTCGGCACTCTGCTGCTCACCGTCGCGACCGGGACCCGGGTGGCCGCCCCGGACCTGGACGTCGACAGCGCGACCCCGGACGGCGCCCGCGCGCTCGCCCAGGTGCTGCGCGATCAGGGCGTCGAGGTCGTCCGCGCCGACGACCTGGACTCCGCTCTCGCCGCCTCCTCCCCCGACGCGACACTGCTCGTCGACGACCCGGACGTGGCCCTCGACGAGGCCCAGTACCGCCGGCTCGCCCGCGCCTCGACCTCGCTCGTCCTGGTGACCCCGGGAGGAGCCGCGCTCGACGCCCTGCTGCCGGACGTCCGCTTCGCCGGCTCCCCGGCCGGCGACGGCCCCTTCCGCCCCGAGTGCCCGCTCCCGGCGGCCGAGCGCGCCGGGACGCTCCCCGCCGGAGGGAGCACGTACCGGATCCTCGACGACGGCGACGCCGTCGGCTGCTTCCCCTCGGGCGACGACGGCTTCCTGCTCGTGAGCACCGGATTCCCACAGGGCGCCGAGGTCACCGCGATCGGCGACGCCGACCTCCTCCGCAACGGCACCATCGGCCAGGACGGCCGCGCCGCTCTCGCGCTCGGACTGCTCGGCGGTGAGGACCGGCTGGTCTGGTACCGCGCCGGAGCCGCCGACTCGGCGAGCACCACCCCTGCACCCGCCGACCTCGCCCCCGGCTGGGTGACACCGGCTCTCCTGCTGCTGGTGGCCGTGTTCGTCGCCTCCGCCGTCTGGCGCGGCCGCCGGCTCGGCCCGCTCGCGGTCGAGCCGCTGCCGGTCGTCGTGCATGCGAGCGAGACGGCCCGCGGCCGCGCGCGGCTCTACGCGCGCGGAGCCCTGCGGCCCCGCGCCCTCGACGCACTGCGCATCGGCACCCTCCGGCGGACGGCCGCGCTCCTGGGACTCGCTCCGGCGACCGGGGTCGACGAGATCGTCGCCGTCGCCGCCGAGCGCCTCGGCCGCGATCAGGCCGCGCTGCGCCGTCTGCTCGTCGATGACCTGCCGGGCGACGACGCCGCCCTCGTCGCCGCATCCGACGACCTCCTCCGCTTCGAGAGCGCGCTCCGCGCCGCCCTCTCCCCGACGACCGCCCGACGACCGGAAGGCCCCTCCCGATGAGCGACACCACCCCCTCCGCCCGCGACGGAGCGCCGGTCTCCGACGACGACCTGCGCGCCGAGCTCGACCGGGTCCGCTCCGAAGTCGGCCGCGCGGTCGTCGGCCAGGACGGCGCCGTCTCCGGGCTTCTGATCGCCCTCCTCGCGGGCGGCCACGTCCTGCTCGAGGGCGTCCCCGGAGTCGCGAAGACGCTGCTCGTGCGCGCCCTGTCCGTCTCGCTCGGCCTCGACACCCGCCGGGTGCAGTTCACGCCGGACCTGATGCCCGGCGACATCACCGGCTCCCTCGTCTACGACGCCTCCACCTCCGGCTTCGCCTTCCGCGAGGGCCCGGTCTTCACGAACCTCCTGCTGGCGGACGAGATCAACCGCACGCCGCCGAAGACCCAGGCCGCGCTCCTCGAGGCGATGGAGGAGCGCCAGGTCAGCGTCGACGGGCGCACCCTGCCTCTGCCGGACCCGTTCCTCGTCGCCGCCACCCAGAACCCGGTGGAGTACGAGGGGACCTACGTGCTCCCGGAGGCCCAGCTGGACCGGTTCCTGCTCAAGCTCGTGCTCGACATCCCGCCGCGCGACGTCGAGGTGGAGGTGCTCTCGCGCCACGCCGCGGGCTTCGACCCGCGCGATCTCGACGCCGCGGGCGTGCGCCCCGTGCTCGACGCCGCTCGTCTGCGCGCCGCCCAGGCGTCGGCCCGGCGCGTCGGAGCCGGCCCCGACGTCCTCGGCTACATCGTCGACCTCGCCCGAGCCACCCGCGAGAGCCCGAGCGTCAAGCTCGGCACCAGCCCCCGCGGCTCGACCGCCCTGCTCGCGGCGTCCCGCGCCTGGGCCTGGCTCAACGGCTACGGCTCGATCACCCCCGACCACGTGCAGGCGATGGTCCTGCCCGTGCTGCGCCACCGCATCCAGCTGGAGCCGGAGGCGGAGCTCGAGGGCGTCCGCACCGAGGCCGTCCTGGGCGGGATCCTGCAGCAGGTCCGCGTCCCGGTCTGAGCCGTGCACCTCACCGGACGCAGCGTCCTCGTCCTCCTCGTCGGCCTGGTGCCGGTCGTCCTCCTGGGCGGCCGCCCCGAGGTCGCCTTCGCCGTGCTCGGCCTCTGGCTCCTGGCCTGGGCGGTCCTCGTCGGGATCGACGTCGCGGTCGCGGGCTCGCCCCGGGCCGTCGTGCTCGAGCGGCGGGTGCCGGACCGGGTGCGGCTCGGCGAGCGGACCGAGGCGACCCTTCTGGTCACGAGCACCGGCCGCAGGAGGATCACGGGGGTCCTCCGCGACGCCTGGGAGCCCTCGGCCGGCGCCCTCGAGACCCGGTCGTCCCTGCGTCTGCCGCCGGGCGAGCGCCGCGCGGTGACCACGGTCCTGGAGCCGCTCCGCCGCGGCGAGCGCCGGGCACTCCACGTCACCATCCGCTCCCGCGGGCCGCTCGGGCTGGCCGGCCGCCAGGCGACGCGGGCCGCGCCGGCCGTCGTCCGGGTGCTGCCCGCCTTCCGCTCCCGCCGCCACCTGCCCTCGCGCCTGGCGCGGCTGCGCGAGCTGGAGGGGCGGACCAGCGTGATGATCCGCGGGCAGGGAACGGAGTTCGACAGCCTGCGCGAGTACGTCCGCGGCGACGACGTCCGCTCGCTCGACTGGCGGGCGACCGCGCGGCGCCGGGAGCCGGTCGTCCGCACCTGGCGCCCGGAGCGCGACCGGCGCGTGATCGTCGTGCTCGACACGGGCCGCACGTCCGCCGCCCGGATCGAGGACGAGCCGCGCCTGGACACGGCGATCGAGGCGTCGCTCCTCCTGGCGGCCCTCGCGGCCTCGGCCGGCGACCGGGTCGACGTGCTCGCGTTCGACCGCACCCGGCGAGCCCGCGTGCACGGCGCGACCGGCACGGAGGTGCTGACCCGCGTCGTGGACGCCCTCGCCCCCGTGCAGCCCCAGCTCATCGAGACCGACTGGGCGGCGGTCCCCGCGCAGGTGCGCACCCTGGCCTCCCAGCGCTCGCTGGTGGTCCTCCTCACCGCGCTCGACTCGGTCGGCTCGGCGGAGGGGCTCCTCGCGGTGCTCCCGCAGCTCACCCGCGTGCACACGGTCGTGGTCGCCTGCGCGCTCGACCCCGAGCTGCAGCGGATGGCGGAGGACCGGAGCGACCGGGCCGCGGTCTACTCCGCCGCCGCCGCGGAGCGCTCGCTCGCGGACGTCGACCGGCTCTCGGCCGCCGTCCGCCGTCTCGGCGGGGACGTCGTGCTCGGCAGCCCCTCCGCGCTCCCGCCGGCGCTCGCGGACCGCTACCTCGCGCTCAAGGCGGCCGGACGGCTCTGACCTGCGAGAGGGGCCGTCGTCGGTCCCGGGAGCGCTGATCGACGGCCCCGCTCCGACGGCCGCGCTCGTCCGGCTCGGCTCAGCCGGCCGCGATGCTGCGCGACCCCGCCTCGAACCGGTCGAGGTCGCCCGTCTCCCCCGCCCGCACCGCGCGCCCGCCGACGACGATCATGTAGAAGAGGAACGCGCCGAGGGCGAGCGCCCCGATCCCGATCTTGAGCCACCAGGGCCAGGGCGCCGGAGTGACGAACCCCTCGATCACGCCCGAGACGAGCAGCACGAAGACCAGGCCGATCGCCACCGTGAACAGGCTCCGCGCGTCCTCGGCGAGCGCCTGGCCGCGGGTGCGCGCGCCGGGAGCGATCCAGGCCCAGAAGATCCGCAGGCCCGCGGCCGCGGCGACGAACACGGCCGTCAGCTCGAGCTGGCCGTGCGGCGCGATGTAGAGGAAGAACGTGTCGCCCTCTCCGACGTGGAACATCACCGCGATCGACGTGCCGAGGTTCTGCGCGTTCTGCAGCAGGATGTACGGCACGTAGACGCCGACGATCCCGAAGGCCACGCACTGCGCCGCGATCCAGGCGTTGTTGGTCCAGACCTGCCCGGCGAACGAGGCGGCGGGGTTCTCGGAGTAGTAGTCGATGAAGTCGCCTCGGGCGAAGCGCCGCAGCTCCTCGTCGTCGCCCAGCGCGGCGAGCAGGCGCGGGTCGCCGAGGATCCAGAGCGCGTAGAGCGTCGCCACCACCGCGGTCGCGAGGGCGACGGCGAGCGTCAGCCAGCGCAGCCGGTGCAGAGCGGCCGGGAGCGAGAGGACGACGAAGCGGGAGACCGCGGCGA
Organism: Rathayibacter sp. AY1B4; assembly: GCF_002932815.1. Taxonomy (NCBI): domain Bacteria; kingdom Bacillati; phylum Actinomycetota; class Actinomycetes; order Micrococcales; family Microbacteriaceae; genus Rathayibacter; species Rathayibacter sp. AY1B4. The sequence goes on from NZ_PSWN01000011.1 coordinate 100,582, forward strand.
GCGGCTCGTCTCGCGTGCCGGTCAGGCGTCCCCGAGCCCGCGAGAGCGAGACGGCGAGCCGAGTGCCGACGGCTGTCGATCCGGCGGTGGAGGAGATCGTGGCGAGGTCCGCGGATGCCGCCTGGTAGCGCTCGATCAGCTCGTCCGCCTCGGCTCCGGTCAGGCGGCGCCTGCGCGAGAGCTCGTCGAGGCGGGTCCACTGCGCAGTGCGGGCGGCCGAGAGAGCGTCGATGTCCATCTCCTGACAGGATAGCCAGGCACGCCGCCGAGGCCGAGCATCCGGGAGGAGCACCGTGGAGGAGCAGCGCACCGAGTTCGACGACGCCGACCTGATCACCGGCGAGGCGATCGCGCTCGAGGTGCCCGTCACCTCGTTCGTGCTCCGCGCGGTCGGCGCGATCATCGACCTGATCGCGGAGCTCCTGCTCGCGCTGGGCCTGTTCCTGCTGGTCTCCTCCCTCTCCGGGGACGGCGGCCTGGACCCCGCCGCCTCGGCCGCCATGGCGATCGCGGCCCTCGTCATCGCCGTGGTGATCGTGCCGGTCACCGTCGAGACGGCCAGTCGCGGCCGCTCGCTCGGGAAGCTCACCGTCGGCGCTCGCGTCGTCCGCGACGACGGCGGTTCCATCGGCTTCCGGCACGCCCTCGTGCGCGGCCTCACCGGCGTCCTCGAGATCCTGATGACCTTCGGCGGGCTCGCCGCGGTCGTCGGCCTCCTCTCGCGCCGATCGCGCCGTCTCGGCGACGTCCTCGCGGGCACGCACAGCCAGCTCGAGCGCGTTCCCCGCGCGGAGCCGCTGGTCGTCGAGATCCCGGAGCCGCTGCGGGGCTGGGCCGTCACGGCGGACACCGCGCGCCTCCCCGACGCACTGGCGCGCCGACTGGCGCAGTTCCTCCGTCAGCGCCACGGCATGACGGAGCCCGCGCGCTCGCAGCTCGCCGCCGCGCTGGCCGACGAGACCGCGGTCCACGTCTCCCCGCTGCCCGCCGCGCCCGCGGAGGACTTCCTCCTCGCCGTGGCGGCCCTCCGCCGGGCGCGGGAGGAGCGCGCCCTTCTCCTGTCCGACCAGCGGTTCGAGCGGCTGGCCCCGGTGCTCTCGAGCACGCCGCGCGGCTTCCCCGAGCGGCCCTGACGCGCGCGGCAGCGGCCTAGGCGGGCCCCGCGCCGTAGCGGACGGTCTCCCAGCCGCGCGGGACGAGGAGCCGCCGGTCGTGCTCGGCGCAGAGGTCGTAGCCGTGCGGATCCGGCGCAGGACTCAGCGGCCCGACCGCCACCAGCGAGTCGCGGTAGTCGTAGGTCAGCGTGACGACGGCCTGCGCGCGGCAGCCCGTCCGCGAGCAGTGCCGTCCGGTCATCGCCGCCCACAGTAGCAATAGGCTGGAGCCATGCCCCGTGCTCGTCGTTCCGCCGCTCGCCCGACGAGCGGGTCGCGCGGAGGCTCCCGCGACCGGCACGGCCGCGGCGCACGAGGGCCGATCACCGGTCCGCACCTCCCCCTGCTGCAGACCCGCTCCGACTTCTTCGAGGCGACGATCGGCTCGGCCTTCGACTACCTCCGCGGCACCTGGCCGGAGGAGCTCGCCGGCATCCGCGTCGACGTCGCGGCGACTCCCGACGTCGACCCCGACCGGCTGCAGGGCACGGGCATCGCGCGGTGGCGCGTCGACCACGCCGCGCGCCGCATCACGCTCTACCGTGTGCCGATCGAGCGCCTGGCGAAGCTGCACCGCCGCGACGAGTGGCACCAGCGCATGCTGATCGAGAGCTACGTGTTCCGCGCCGTCGCGGAGCTGCTCGGCCGCGACCCGTGGGACATCTCCCCGGACCGCTACCGGCACCCCTGATGCGCCGGCAGCTCTGAGGTGCCGGCACCGCCGAGGCGCCGGCACCGCCGAGGCGCCGCCGCCCCGCGTCTCAGTGCGAGTAGACCGTGATCGGCGAGGAGAGCGGTCCCGGCGGGACGATCGTGTACGAGGCGATCCGCCCGTCGCGCGCGATCGAGACCGAGGCCTGCACCGGCTGGGTGCTGCTGACGACCGCGCCGTCGCCGTCCAGCGGGGTCGCGAGAGCCGCGAACGGGCCGAGCTCGAGCGTGCGGGTGCCGCCCGGGGCCTCGATCTCGACCGAGGCGGTCGAGTCGCTGCCGTTGACCAGGTGCAGCCGCGCGTCGCCCTCGCCCGTGCCGGCGACGCCGAAGGGCGTCGTGGTCGCGGTGCCGGAGGCGAACCAGGCGAAGTCCGTGCCGGCCGAGCCGGTCGAGGTCGTCCGCCCCGCTGCGACGATCGGCTGATCGGCCCGTAGGACGATGCGGTAGGAGCCGTCCGCCAGGCCCGTGAGCGGGACCTCGCCGACGAGGCCGGCGGGGACGACGACCTGGGTGGAGGCGCCCGACCCGCTCGGGTCCTCGTTGGTGACCTCGACCGAGACCGTGCTGTCGGCGTCGCCGGGGGTGAGGATGCGCAGCACGGGGCTGCCCGCGCCACCGCTGCCGTCGTCGCTCGCGGTCTCGGCCGGAGGCGACGTGACGGTGAAGCCGGCGATCACGGCGAGCGTGTCCGGGCCGGCGGAGGGGCCGGTGGTCTCGACGCCCTCCGGGGTGAGGCCGGAGATGGCGCTGCTCTGCATGCTCGCGGCGACCTCGCCGCCCCGTGCGGTCACGTGCACGACGGGCTGGACGACCCCGGGGGCGAGCCCCGCGAGCGGGAGCGCGCGGACCGCTCCGGCCGGAACGACGATGCCCGTGGCGCCGGTGGCCTGGACGGTGCCGGTCTCGGAGAAGAGCGTGAGGTCGACGGTGGAGGCGACCTCGCTCGGGTTCGCCAGGATCAGCACGGAGGTGCGCCCGACGTCGGTCGAGCCGGCCACGAGCCAGCTGTCGGCCGAGGGCTCGGCGCAGGCGCGGGCGGACAGTCCGGAGAGGGTGTCCGTGCCGATGGCCTGGACGGTGGCTCCACCGGGAGCGGGGTCGGAGCCCGCGGGCACGCTCAGACCGGTGATGCCGGTGCCCGGTGCGGCGACATCGTCCTCGTCGAGGACCGTGGGGTCCGAGGTGGAGCCCTCGGGCCGGACCGCGGTCGCCGCGCCGTCGAGGGCGCGCAGCTGCTCCGGCTCTCCGGCGTCGATCAGATCGCCGCCGCAGACCAGCGAGCTGTCGGCCGCGACGGGCGTCACGACGACGCCCTCCGCGGCGCTCGAGACCAGGGGGGACGGGAGGAGCTGGGGCACGACCACGGCGGCCGCGGCGATCACGACTCCGGCCGCGCCCACCGCACCGCGCAGGGCCGTCCGGCGCCGACGGGCGGCCGAGGGTGCGCGATCGGGCGTCGAGGCCGCGGCGCGATCGGCGCGGCGCTCCGCGCGGGAGCGGCGGGCGGAGGACTCGGGCATCTGCTTCTCCTGGTCGGCGGGGTCAGACATCGTCGTTCCCGTCGTCGAACTGGCCGGTGGCCTCGCCCGGCTCGTCGTCGATCCCGGCGACCGCGCCGCTGGAGCGGCCCCGCTCGAGCGAGAGCCCGGTGGGCACCGCCAGCAGGAGGGCGACGACGAAGACGAGGAGGAGGGCGATCGTGTAGGCGATCCCGAAGGGCCCGACCACGCCGGACGGAGCGGCCTCGGTGCGGGTCCCCTCGGTGTCGACGGCCGTCCAGAGGAGCCCGTAGCGGGTGTCGCCGACGGCCGAGAACGCCGCGTTGCCGTCGAGGGAGACGGCCGCCCGCGCGCGCACGGCGGCGGCCGCGTCGCCGACCTGGGTGCCGGCCGGCTCGGTCAGCACGACGAAGCGCACGCCGAGGCTCTCGAGCGCGGAGGGGATGTCGTAGCCCGTCCGCGAGACGAGGTTGCCCGCCAGCTCGTCGATCGCGTCCGTGCTCTCGGCGCCGGTGTTCGCGAGGGTCGACTGCTGGTCGAGGGTCGCGCCCGCTCCGCGCTCCAGCCGGGCGAGGACGCCGCCGTCCGCCTGCGGGACGAGCACGATCGTGCCCACCCGCGGGTCGTTCCGGGCCTCGGCCGCCACGTAGGCGGGGAGCGAGCGGTCCGACGTGGTCGACACCGACGTGCCGGCGCCGGTCGGGAAGGCCACCGCGAGCGGACCGACCAGTGCTGCTGCCGCGGCCGTGACGACGAGCGCCGGCACCACGCGCACGGAGCGCACGGCGGCGAGCGAGAGCGACGCGCCGATCACCATGCCGAGCCAGTAGAGGCTGAGACCGGTGCCGCTCCAGACGGAGACCGCCTCGGAGCCGGTGGTCGCGACCTGCACGCCCTGGGCGAGCGAGGCGGTCACGAGACCCGCCGCCGCCACGCCGACTCCGCCGAGGGCCGAGAGGTTGTTCGGGAGGAGGAGGGCGGCCAGCGCCGCGACGATCAGCGGCACGACGAGCACGGCCGTGACCAGCGGGGCGGCGGAGGCGCCGATCCCCAGACCGCCGAGGAACGCGAGCCATCCGTCGGGCAGACCGGCCGGGAAGCCGGCGAGCAGCGCGACGAGGTCCGACTGCGCGGAGGGCAGCGGGACGCCCGGATCCGCGAGGACGCCGAGCCAGTCGCCCCGCGGTGCGCGGGCGACCACCAGCGGGAAGAGGAGGACGGCCGCGGGGATCGGCAGGCCGAGGAAGCGGCCGATCCGCCGCCCCGAGGTGGCGACGACGACGAGCCAGATCACCAGGAGCGGCACGGCCAGCACCGGCGCGCACGCGACGACGGCCGCAGCCAGGATCGAGGCGCTCGCGGAGGCGGACCAGGAGCGGTACGCGCCGAACCCGGCGAAGAAGAGCCAGGGAAGCAGCACGTGCACCAGCAGCGGGGCGGGGCGCCCGTCGGCCTGCGCGGCGAAGAAGGCGGGAGCGAGGATGTAGACGAGGGCTCCGGCGGCGCGGGCGGTCGCGCGCGGGGTGAGCCGCGCGATCATCAGCCAGGCGCCGAGGGCGGCAGCGGGGAGCGCGACGAGGTAGAGCAGCACCATCGAGTAGCTGGGCGACCAGAAGGTCAGCGAGCCGAGCACGGCGAGGACGGAGGCGAACGGGTCCGCCGCGCCGATGAACCCCGAGCCGAGGTCGCGCCAGCCGTAGGCCGCGTTGCGCCACAGCTCGCCGACGGTCGGCGAGAGCGTCAGCAGACCACCGCCGCTGAGCGCGGGAGCAGCGAGGAGCGGCGTGTAGACCACCAGGCCGGCGAGCGCGGCGACGAGGACGACCCACACTCCCCCGCCCTGGAAGAAGTGCAGCGGATGGCGGTCCCGCCCGGCCTGCACGCGCACGGCGTCGTGGCGCACCGAGCGCAGCTGCCGCACCACGTCCAGCGGGATGCGCAGCGGCGCGATCGCCTTCCAGCCCACGTTCTTCGACGAGCGGAGAACGGTGCGGGCCCGCAGCACCTTCGTCCCCCCGAAGGCGACGACGAGGGCCGCCAGCAGCTCCCCTCCGACCAGCCCGGGCTGCTTGCGCAGCAGGCGCACGACCGCGCGGCCGATCGCCAGGGGGACGAGCGAGAGCCAGTGCAGGAGGAGGAGCGCGACGGGCGCGTAGGCGAGCCGGCGGTGCAGCTGCGCGGTGCGGTGCTGGCGCGCCCGGCGCCGCTCGCCGCTGTCGATGCGGCGGCCGTCGGGGCGCTGCAGCCCGATGCGGGCGGTGGTGACGCGGGCGTCCGGCACGCGGCTGACCCGGTGTCCAGCGAGCCGGGTGCGGATCGAGAAGTCGAGCGCGTCGTCGACGACCGGCAGGCCGGGGTCGAAGCCGCCGAGCTCCTCCCAGAGGGAGTGGCGCACGAGCATGCCGCCGGCGGCGACGGCCAGGACGTCGGGCGTGGAGTCGTGCTGGCCCTGGTCGAGCTCGTCCTCGACGAGGTGGACGGTCGTGCCGTGCTTGGTGATCGACTCGCCGTAGCTGCGGATGTAGCCGGAGCGCGTCCAGTCCATGATCTTGGGGCCGGCGACCGCGACGGAGGGGGCGACCTCGACGGCTCCCAGCAGCGCCGCGAGGGCGCCGGGCTCGGGGGCGGAGTCCTGCGCGAGCAGCCACAGCCACTCGTCCTCTCCGGCCGGCGGCTGCATCACGCGGACCGCGCGGGCCACGGCCTGGCCGAAGGGGAGGTGCTCGGCGACCTGCACGAGCTGCGTCGGACCCCAGGACGCGAGGAGCTCGTCGGTCGTGTCCTTCGAGCCTCCGTCGACGAACACCGTCGCGTCGGGCTGACGGGTCTGCGCCCGCAGGGCCGCGAGGGTTCGTTCCAGATAGGCCGCGCCGTTGCGCGCGACGAGGACGGCGGTGACTCGTGGATACATCGCGGACCACCCTAAGCGATGCCGCCGCGCCGCCCGCCTGCGGCTCGCCGCCCCGTCGGTCGGGTCGCGGCGAGGAGGGGACTAGGCCCGGCGGCGCAGCTTCCGGCGCTCGCGCTCGGAGAGGCCGCCCCAGATGCCGAAGCGCTCGTCGTTCTCGAGCGCGTACTCGAGGCACTGCGCCCGGACCTCGCACGAGGTGCAGATCTTCTTGGCGTCGCGGGTCGAGCCGCCCTTCTCGGGGAAGAAGGCCTCGGGGTCGGTCTGCGCGCACAGCGAGTCGACCTGCCAGGAGAGCGCGCCCCCCGGCGCCTCGGTCGCGGTGTCGATCCCGGGTCGGACCCCGGGCACGCCCAGACGTACCGGATCGACGAACCAGTCCTCGGGGACTCCGGAGTGCTGTTCCGGAAGCGTCATGCCGTCTCCTACCCCGCCTGCGAACCGATGATCGGCGGCCGCTCCTCCCGGAGCCGCTGCCTAGGTAATTACAGCGGTGTCATTCGCTCAGGTCAAGTCGCGGACCATAAACCCTCAACCCGCCGTGGAGGGTTCACGACACACCGGCGTGTCGCGAACGTGAGATCCGATCAGGCCGTCGCGGCGCTCCGTGCGCGCCAGGCGCTCTCCACCATCTCGGCGACGGTGTGCCGCATCTCCCAGCCCAGGTCGCGGGCCGCCGTCTCGCCGGAGGCGACGATGCGGGGCGGATCGCCCGGCCGCCGCGGGGCGACCTCGGGCGTGAAGGCGATGCCGGTGCTGTCGGCGATCGCGCGCATGATCTCCCCGACGGAGGCCCCGGATCCGCTGCCCAGGTTGTAGACCGGGTCGATCGGCTCGCCGGCGGCCAGGCGGCGCGCCGCGGCGACGTGCGCGAGCGCCAGGTCGGCGACGTGGATGTAGTCGCGGACGCAGGTGCCGTCCGGCGTCGGGTAGTCGTCGCCGTTGATCCGGGGCGTGCGGCCGTCCAGCAGAGCCTCGAAGACGAGGGGGAAGAGGTTGTGGGGGCTGGTGTCGTAGACGTCCGGGTAGCCGGACCCGACGACGTTGAAGTAGCGCAGGGAGGCGTGCCTGACGCCGTGCGCCCGCCCCGCGTCCGCGAGCAGCCACTCGCCGATCAGCTTCGACTCGCCGTAGGGCGACTCCGGGCTCTTGGGGGTGTCCTCGGTGACGATCTCGACGTCGACCGCGCCGTAGACGGCAGCGCTCGAGGAGAAGACGATCGAGGAGACCCCGGCGCGCTCCATCGCCGCCAGCACGCGCATGGTGCCGGTGACGTTCTGCTCGTAGGTGTGCAGGGGGCGCTGCACCGAGACTCCGGCGTACTTGAACCCGGCGACGTGGACGACGCCCTCGATGTCGTGCTCGGCGAGCACGCGGTCGAGCAGGGCCTCGTCGAGGATCGAGCCCTGGTGGAACGGGACGCCCTCGGGCACGAACGACGCGTGCCCCGAGGAGAGGTCGTCGAGGACGACGGGGTCGATGCCCTGCTCCGAGAACGCGCGCACCACGTGCGCCCCGATGTACCCGGCTCCCCCGGTGACCAGCCATGCCATGTGGATCCTCCTCGGTGCGGGCCCGCGACTCCGCGCGCCGGAAGACACCCTAGCGGCGGGGATCGACGGCGTGGATAGGCCGGATGACGACGGGTGGCGATATCCTGCCGCCGTGCTCCGCTCCGTCGCCCTCCTCGCCCTGCCCGGCCTCGCACCGTTCGAGTTCGGGGTCGTCTGCGAGGTGTTCGGGATCGACCGCGGCGCCGACGGAGGGCCCGCCCTCGACTTCCGGATCGCCACTCCCGATCCGGGCCCCGTCCGGACGAGCCTCGGATTCGACCTGCTGATCGCCGATGGTCTCGACGCGGCCCGGGACGCGGACCTGATCGCCGTCCCCGCCCACGGCCGCGGGCCCGCCGACGAGCGGGTCCTCGACCTCCTCCGCGAGGCCTACGAGCGCGGCGCGTGGATCCTCAGCGTCTGCAGCGGGGCCTTCACCCTGGCGCAGGCGGGCCTGCTCGACGGCCGGCGCGCGACCACCCACTGGATGCACGCCGCGGAGCTCGCCCGGCGCTTCCCCTCCGTCACGGTGGACCCCGAGGTCCTCTACGTGCAGGAGGGGCGCATCGTGACGAGCGCGGGCACCGCGGCCGGCATCGACGCGGCGCTGCACGTGGTGCGCGAGGAGCTGGGCGCGACGGCGGCGAGCGTCGTCGCCCGGCGGATGGTCGTGCCCCCGCAGCGCCACGGCGGGCAGGCGCAGTACCTGCGGACCCCCGTTCCCGAGGCGCGCGCGGACTCGCTGGCCGAGGTCACCGAGTGGATGCTGGAGCACCTCGACGAGGACCTCTCGATCGAGGCGCTGGCCCGTCGCGCCCTGATGGCCCCCCGCACCTTCGCGCGCCGCTTCCGGGCCGACCTCGGCACGACTCCGCTCGCCTGGCTCACCCGCCAGCGCCTCCTCCGGGCGCAGGTGCTGCTGGAGGAGACGGAGCTGACCCTCGAGGCGGTCGCCGCGCGGGTGGGCTTCGGCACGGCCGCGGTGATGCGCCACCACTTCACGCGCGTCCTGCGGACCACGCCGGCGGCCTACCGCCGCACGTTCGCCGCCTGAGCGCCCGGCACCGGGATCGCTGGAGGGGTCAGACCGTCGCGACGAAGAGCGTGCCCCGTCCGGTGACGGCGAGGGCGCCCTCCGACGGCGTCGCGAACACGCTGCCGCCGCGCTCGACGCGGACCGAGCCCTCGGCGCCCTCGAGCGAGAACGAGCCCTCGGTCGCGATCGCGATGGCGGGCCCGTGCAGGGCGACGCGGGCCGGCTCCTCCGACTCCGGCTCCACGACAGCGAGCACGAAGTCGGGGACGTCCGGACGGTAGACGCGCACGCCCGGTCCGGCCTGCTCGGCCGGGAGGTAGGGCACGGGCAGCGGCGAGAACTCGAGCACGCTCACCAGCTCGGGCACGTCGATGTGCTTGGGCGTGAGGCCCCCGCGCAGCACGTTGTCGGAGGCGGCCATCAGCTCCACGCCCGTGCCCGCGAGGTAGGCGTGGATGTTGCCGGCGGGCAGGTAGAGCACCTCGCCGCGGGCGAGGCGGACGCGGTTGAGCAGGAGCGAGAGCACGATGCCGGGGTCGCCCGGGTAGCTCTCGGCCAGGTCGCGGACCGTGGTCGTCTCGAGGCGGTCGTCGCCCGTGGACGCCGCGACGACCGCGGACACCAGCGCGGCGACCTCGGCGCGGTCGCCGTCGGCGAGCAGCCACGACACGGCGCCGCGGAGGACCTCCGAGGGCTCGCCCTCGAGCGTCCGGGCGAACCGCGCGATCGCGGCCGCCTCCTCCGCCGGGGCGCGCCCGGCCAGCTCGGCGAGCAGCGCCCGGGCGTCCGCCGGCTCACGGAAGCCGCAGAGCGCGTCGAAGGTCTCGCTGAGCGCGTAGATCAGCTCGGGCTTGTGGAACGGGTCCTTGTAGTTGCGATCGGCGGCGTCGCGGGGGATGCCGGCCTCCTCCTCCTCGACGAACCGGCGCCGGGCCCGCTCGGACGAGGGGTGGGCCTGGAGCGACAGCGGCCCGCCCGCCGCGAGGATCTTGAGCAGGAACGGCAGACGGGGAGCGCCCGAGACCGGATCGACCGACCCCTCCACTCCGGCGAGCGCCGCCTCGGGGTGATCGGCGATCCACTCGGCGAGCGTGCCGGCGCCGACCGAGGCGGGGTCGAGGATGCGCGCGGGCGAGCCCGGGTGCGCGCCGAGCCAGAGCTCGGCCTCGGGGGCGCCGGAGGGCGCGGTGCCGAGGGCCTCCGAGATGCCGGTGAGCGAGCCCCAGGCGTAGTCGCGGGGGGTGTTGCCGATCGGGATGAACACGGGAGCGCTGGCCTTCCGTCCGAGGGGTGGGTCCGAGCCGCTCAGCCGGACGCGCCGGGGCCGCTCCGCTGCGACGCTAGCAGGATCCACAACGCGGGCCCGGGAGGAGGGCCCGCCTGTTGGTGCTCTCCGCCAGCGGACGCGGCACTCGCAGGCGCGCTTCGTACGCTGGGAGTCGCAGCACTGTCGCCGTCGGAGCGGTCGCCGTGCCGCATCCGACGAGCGAGGGAGCACAGAGCATGGACAGCACGACCTTCGAGACCCTGGGGGCCGACTTCTACGGGTTCGAGGCGGCGCTCACGCCCGCCGAGAAGGAGCTGCTGGTCGGCGTCCGCGCGTTCCTCGAGGAGCAGGTGCGGCCGATCGCCGACGAGTACTGGGAGCGCGCGGAGTTCCCGCGGCAGCTGATCCCCGGGATCCACGCCACCGGCGTCATCGGCCTCTCCTGGCCCGAGACCCGCGCGATCGAGAACTCCGCCGTGTTCCGCGGCTGGGTGGCGCTCGAGCTGGGCCGGGTGGACGCGGGCATCGCGACCTACGTCGGCGTGCAGAACGGCCTGGTGATGGGCACGGTCGGCGTCGCCGGCTCCGAGGAGCAGCGCGCCGAGTGGCTGCCGAAGCTCGCCTCGGGCGAGGTCGTCGGCGCCTTCGGCCTCACCGAGCCGCACTCCGGCTCCGACTCCGCCCAGGGCCTGCGCACCACCGCCCGCCGGGACGGCGACGACTGGATCCTCGACGGCGAGAAGCGCTGGATCGGCAACGCGACCTTCAGCGACGTGACCGTGATCTGGGCGAAGGACGCGGAGGACGGCCAGGTGAAGGGCTTCCTCGTCCCCACCTCGACGCCGGGCTACCGCGCCACCGCCATCGCGCGCAAGCAGAGCCTGCGCACGGTGCAGAACGCCGACATCGTGCTCGAGGGCGTCCGCGTCCCGGAGTCGCTGCGCCTGCAGGGCGCGAACTCGTTCCGCGACACCGCGAAGGTGCTCCGGCTCACCCGCGCCGAGGTCGCCTGGCAGGCCATCGGCGTCGCGATCGGCGCCTACGACGCGGCGCTGCGCTACGCGAAGGAGCGCGTGCAGTTCGGCAAGCCGCTCGTCGGGCACCAGCTGGTGCAGGACCTCCTGGTCAAGAGCATCGGCAACATCACGGCCAGCATCGCCCTGGCGACCCGCGTGTCCGAGATGCTCGACGCCGGCGAGCAGCGCGACGAGCACTCCGCCCTCGCGAAGGCCTACGCGACGGCCCGGATGCGCGAGACCGTCGCCTGGTGCCGCGAGGTGATGGGCGGCAACGGCATCGTCCTCGACTACGGCGTCGCCCGCTTCTTCGCCGACGCGGAGGCCCTCTACTCCTACGAGGGCACCCGCGAGATGAACACGCTGATCGTCGGCCGCTCGATCACCGGCACCGCCGCGTTCGTCTGAGCCTCCCGTCCGAGCCGTCTTCCCCGAGGGGACGCCCCGGCCGGGGAGCGAGCGGCGGCGCGCCCGGCACGCCGCCGCGCCGCCCCCGCTCCCTAGACTGGTCGCCATGATCCGACGCGCCGCCCCCGCCGCTCCCCGAGCGCTCGCGGTGGCGGTGCTGGCCGTGCTGCTGGCCGGCCAGTCGCTGCGGAACCTCGCCGGATGGTGGGGCTGGGGCGTCGTCGTCGCGCTGCTCCTGGGCGCCTCGATCGCCGTGCTCGTCCGCGCCCGCCCCCGCCCGCGCTGGGCCCGCACGCCGAAGTCGCTGGTCCTCTTCCTCGGGCTCGCGGTGCTCTCGCTGCTGTGGTCCGCCTATCCGGGAGCGAGCGCGATCGGAGTCACGGCGCAGCTCGCGACGACGCTCGGCGGCGTCGTCCTCGCCGTCACGCTGAGCAGCCGGGAACTGCTCACGGCTCTCGGACGGGCCCTGCGCCTCTCCGTCGGCCTCTCGCTCCTCTTCGAGCTCGTGATCGCGGTCGTCGTGCGGCAGCCCGTCCTGCCGTTCGGCGTCGAGCCTCCCGCCGACGGACCGACGCCCGACGCCTTCTACTGGTCGCAGGCAGCCCTCTTCACCGGCGAGCCCGTCCAGGGGATCGTCGGCAACCGCAACCTCCTCGGTTTCCTCGCCCTGCTCGGCCTGATCGTGATCGCGATCGAGCTGGCGGCCCACTCGGTCCGGCGCCGCTGGGGAGCGGTCTGGGTCGCCCTGTTCGTCGCGACCCTCCTGCTCACCCGCTCGGCCACCGTCCTGCTCTGCCTCGTCGCCGTCGTCCTCGCGGCCGCGTTCGCGCTCTGGGCTCGCCGGAGGGGCGAGTCCCGCCGCCGTCCCGTCTACCTGACCGCCGCGGGGCTGGCGGTGGCCGCCGTCGCCGGAGGCGCCGCGGGCTGGGGCGCCCTCCTCGGCCTGCTCGGCAAGAGCGAGGACGCCACGGGCCGCCTCGACATCTGGGACTCGGTGATCGCGCTCACGCTGCAGCGCCCGGTCCTCGGCTGGGGCTGGGTCAGCTACTGGGCTCCCTGGGCCGCCCCGTTCGACACCCTCGCCGAGCGCAAGGGCGTGCTCTACCTGCAGGCCCACGACGCCTGGCTCGACGTCGCCCTCCAGCTCGGAGCGGTCGGCCTCGTCCTCTTCGCGGCGCTCGCTGTCTCGACGCTGTGGCGCTCCTGGTTCCGCGCGGTCGACCGCCCGCGGCGCGACGCGACCTCGACCCTCCCCTACACGGCCGTCAGCCTCGCTCCGCTGCTGATCGTGGTCGCCCTCCTGGCGCAGTCGCTGTTCGAGAGCCGGATCCTGATCGAGGGAGGCTGGCTGCTCCTCGTCCTCTTCGCGGTGCAGACCAAGCGACCGGCGACCGAGACGCCCGAGGTCCTCGCCGCGCCCCCGCTCCCCCTCGCCGACGCCTCCCCGAGGCGATGAGGC
>NZ_PSWN01000012.1:0-110279 GCF_002932815.1 Rathayibacter sp. AY1B4
GGCCGGGGTCTCGAGGGGAGGGCTGCGCCCGCTGCTCGATCAGCAGGAGGGCGCCGCTCAGGCCTCGACCCAGGTCCAGGTGCCGGCCGGGCCGTCGACCGAGACCTCGCCGCCGGTGCGCGTCACGGTGAAGACCGTCTCCTCCCCCGTGTCGTGCGCGACGACCCGGACCGGCGTCGCTCCGTCCGGTCCCGGGAACACCCTCAGCTCGAGCCCGTCGAGGTAGTCGTACTCGGCCGAGTCCTGGCGGGCCCCTACCGGGATCACCGCGCCCTCGCGCACGTACAGCGGCAGCGAGTCGAAGCCGTGGACCTCACGGCGCCACTCCCCCGTCGAGACGGTCCGCTCGCCCGTCCACCAGCTCGTCCACGTCCCGCGCGGGAGGTAGAACTCGACCGTGCCGTCCTCGGTGAACACCGGAGCGACGAGCAGGTCGTGCCCGAGCAGGTACTGCGTGTCGAGGTGGGCGGCGCTGCGGTCGTCCTCGAACTCGAGCGCCATCGGCCGCATGATCGGGACGCCGGTGCTCGCCGCCTCCGCCCCCGCCGCGAAGAGGTAGGGCATCAGCGAGAGCTTCAGCCGGGTGAAGAGCCGGGTGACCTCCACGGCCTCCTCGTCGAACGCCCACGGCACGCGCACCGAGGAGGATCCGTGCAGCCGCGAGTGCGAGGAGAGCAGGCCGAACGCGAGCCAGCGCTTGAACACTCCGGGATCGGGCGTGCCCTCGAAGCCGCCGATGTCGTGCGCCCAGAAGCCGAACCCGCCCAGCGCGAGCGAGAGGCCTCCGCGCAGGGTCTCGGCCATCGACACGTAGGAGGAGGTGTTGTCCCCGCCCCAGTGCACCGGCAGCGACTGCCCGCCGACCGTGGCGCTGCGGGCGAAGAGGACCGCGCGGCCCTCGCCGAGCTCCTGCTCGAGCACCTCGTGCACCGCGCGGTTGTAGAGCTGGGTGTACCAGTTGTGCATGGCCTCGGGGTCGGTCCCGTCGGCCCAGACGACGCCCTCCGACGGGATCCGCTCGCCGAAGTCGGTCTTGAAGGAGTCGACGCCCTGGCGCACGAGGACGCGGAGCTTCTCCTGGAACCAGGAGGTCGCCTCCGGATTCGTGAAGTCGATCAGCGCCATGCCGGCGACCCACATGTCCCACTGCCAGACGTCGCCGGACGCCGTTCTGAGCAGGTAGCCCTTCTCGCGCCCCTCGGCGAACAGCGGCGACGCCTGCGCGATGTACGGATTGATCCAGACGCAGGTGTGCAGCCCGCGCTCGTGCAGGCGGGCGAGGATCCCCTCCGGGTCCGGGAAGGTGCGCGGGTCCCACTCGAGGTCGGTCCACTGGAACTCGCGCATCCAGAAGCAGTCGAAGTGGAACGCCGACAGCGGCAGCTCCCGCTCCGCGAAGCCGTCGATGAAGGAGTTCACCGTCTCCTCGTCGTAGCTCGTGGTGAAGCTGGTCGTCAGCCAGAGCCCGTAGCTCCAGGCGGGCACGACGGAGGGGCGGCCCGCGAGACCGGTGTAGCGCCGCAGCACGTCCTTCTTCGTCGGGCCCTGGATCACCAGGTACTCCAGCGCCTCGCCGCCGACCGAGAACTGCACGCGCTCGACCGCCTCGGAGCCGATCTCGAACGACACGAGGCCGGGATCGTTCACGAGCACGCCGTAGCCGCGGCTGGAGAGGTAGAACGGGACGTTCTTGTAGGCCTGCTCCGAGGAGGTGCCGCCGTCGGCGTTCCACACATCCACGGTCTGGCCGTTCTTCACGAAGGGGCCGAAGCGCTCGCCGAGCCCGTAGACCAGCTCGCCGACGCCGAGGTCGAGCTGCTCGTGCAGGTAGGCGGCTCCGTCCGGTCCGGTCAGGTAGCCCTGCGCCTTGTGCCCGGAGCCGGTGAGGCGCGTGCCGGTCGAGGTGTCCCAGAACTCCAGCGACCACGGAGCGCCCTGCCTGATCCGGACCTCGAGGTCGCCGGTGCGCAGCACGCCGCCGGACTCCGTCACCTCCGCCGCTCCGACGTCGCCCCCGGCCAGCTCGAAGCCGGGCCGCACCGCCGTCCCGCGCCAGTGCTCGATCCGCACCCGCGCGACCCCCTCGGCCGGCGAGGACACCGTGACCGTGAGCGCCGGCCGGTTGAGGACGTCGCCGCGGCCCTGGATGACCCGGGTCGGGGCGATCACCTCGAGCGTGGTGCCGTCGGTGCGGATGTCGTACGCCTCCTGCGCGAACAGGGGCGTGAATCCGGCCCGCGTCTGCCAGAACCCGTCGGTGAACTTCATGGGGGTGCCTTTCGATGGCGCGCCGGCGGATCCCGCGAGGGAGGCGCCGACGGAGGGAGAGAGGGCTACTTGACCGCGCCGGCGGTGATGCCGCGGGTGAGGGTGCGCTGGAAGATCAGGAAGAAGATCAGCGTCGGGAGAAGGCCCAGGAGGGCGCTCGCGCTGGTCGTGGTGACGTCCATGATCTTGTCGCCCTGGAGGCTCGAGATCGCGATCGGGACGGTCTGCGTCGCGTCGCTCACCAGGAAGACCAGCGGGATGAGGAACTCGTTCCAGGTCCAGATGAAGAAGAAGATCATCAGCACCGAGAGGGTGGGCCGCGAGATCGGGACGATCACCCGGGTGAGGACCTGCCACTTCGAGGCGCCGTCGAGAGCCGCGGCCTCGAGGATCTCCTTCGGGAAGGTGCCGTAGACGCTCGAGAGCAGATAGGTGCCGAACGCCGACTGGATCACGGTGAAGATGACGATGACCGACAGCTGGGTGTCGTAGATCCCGACCGCTTTGAACATGTAGTACAGCGGGTACAGCAGGGCCTCCTGCGGGAGCATGTTCGCCAGCAGGAACAGGACGATGATCCAGCTCCGGCCGCGGACACGGCCGATGCCGATCGCGTAGGCGTTCAGCACCGAGAGGGCGACGGCGAGGATCGCGACCGACCCCGAGATGAGGATCGAGTTGCCGAGCTTCTCGGGGAAGTCGACGCGGCTCCAGAAGGTCGAGAGGCCGTCGAAGGAGAGGCCGGTCGGGAAGGCGAGCGGGCCGTTCGCCGAGTACTCCGCGGGGGTCTTGAAGGAGTTGAGCAGGATCAGCAGCACCGGGCTGATGATCACGAGCCCGATCACCACGGCGACGGCGAGGATCACCCAGTCGCCGAGGGTGCGCTTGGTCGTGCCCTTCGCGGGCTTGGCGGGACGGGAGGACGAGAGGTCCGCGTCCTGCGTGCCGGCCTGGGTGAGGGGCAGGGTCTCGATGGCCGACATCAGCGGGCTCCTTCGCTGCGCTCGACGCGCTCCTGGGCGCGGATGAACAGCACGGCGAGGATCACGATGACGATCGTGAGCGCGGTCGCGATGGTGGCGCCGTAGCCCACCTGCTGCTTCTGGAAGAACTCGGTGTACGAGTAGTAGGAGGGGACGATCGTGGAGTCGCCGGGGCCACCGCGGGTCAGGGCGTAGATCGGGCCGAAGACCTTCAGCGCGGCGATGGTGCAGGTCAGGGTGACCACGAAGATCTCGGGCCGGATGATCGAGACCGTGATCCAGCGGAAGCGCTGGAACCAGTTCGCGCCGTCGAGCTCCGCCGCCTCGTAGAGCTCGGGGTCCACGCGCTGCAGCGCCGCCATGAAGATGACGACCGGGTAGCCCAGCTGCACCCAGATCATCACGACCATGATCGAGAGCATCGCGGTGTCCGGCTTGCCGAGCCAGTCGTGCGAGAGGGAGCCGAGCCCGACGGCCTCGAGGATCGAGTTCAGCGCGCCGTTGTCGGGGCGGAGGATCCAGCCGATGACGATCGCGGCGATGACGGTCGGCAGGATCTGCGGGAGGTAGTAGGTGGCGCGGAGGAAGCTCGCCAGGCGCCCGCCGAACTTCTTGCCGACGAGATCGAAGAGGATCGCCGCGAGCAGGAGTCCGAGGATCGTGGGGACGATCACCATCGCGATGATCATGTAGACCGAGTTGAGGAACGAGGTCCAGAACTGGTCGTCGCCCATCAGCTCGATCCAGTTGTCGAGGCCGATGAAGATCGGCGGCTTGATGCCGCGCCAGGACGTGAAGCTGATGTAGACGTTCCAGATCAGCGGGATCAGCACGATGAACGTGAAGAGCACGAACCCGGGGATCAGGTAGAGCCAGTAGCCGCCGGAGCGCTTCTCGCGGGGCGGCGTCGTGGGAGGCGGCGCGCTCTCCGCGCGACGAGGTGCTGTCGTCGTCATGGGTACTCCTAGGTCGGACGGGGTCGTGGGTGTGCTGCCGCGGGATGCCGCTCCGGTACGGAGGCGACGGCGTGTCGCGTACCGGAGCGGCATCCAGCGGGGGGGGTGGAGGCTCGGCGGTGTTCGTGCGACCCCCTCGAGGGGTCGCCGTCACGTCCTCAGGTCTCCCGCGGCCGTTCCGCGCCTGCAGGCGCGGGGCCTGCCGCCGTGGCCGACATCACGTGACGCTTCCGCGTCACGTGATGTCGGCGACTCCGTCGTCGTACTTGGCCTGGAGGTCGGAGAGCATGGCGGACTCGTCGGAGGAGCCGTTGATGAGCTCCTGCGTGGCGGCGACCAGGTCGTCGTAGAAGGTCGCGGTGGGCCAGTCGGGGTAGAAGGAGAGCTGGTCGCCGTCGACGACCGTCTTCCACTGCGAGAGCAGCGCCTTGCTCTTCTCGTCGGTGATGGCGCTCTCGTCGACGACCAGCGGGATGCCTCCGTTGTTGCCGATGAGGTTCTGGATCTCGGGTCGCATCGTGATGTCGATCCACTTGTAGGCGAGGTCCTTGTTCTTCGCCGTCTCCGGGATCACCCAGTGGTTGCCGGCGGAGCCCATCGTGAACTCGGCGCCCGGGAAGAGGAACGTGTCCCACTCGAATCCGGTGATCTCGGTCTTGAAGCGGCCGAACCACCAGGAGCCCGAGAAGAAGATCGGGTACTCGCCCGAGATGAACGCCGTGCCCGCGTCCTCCGCCTTCAGCCCGGAGGCGTCGGCCGAGAAGTAGCCCTTGTCGACGTAGGTCTTCAGCTGGTCGGCCGCGTAGCTCCAGGCCGCGTCCTCGAAGTCGACCTCGCCCGTGTAGGTCTGGTAGTCGGTGATCCAGGAGCGGTCGGCCTTCAGCAGCGCGAGCTGGTAGAAGAGCTGCTGCAGCGGGTACTCGGCGCCGGCCTCGGCCAGCGGGGTGATCCCCTTGGCCACGAAGGCGTCGAGGACGGCCGTGAACTCCTCGTAGGTGGTGGGGACCTCGAGGCCGTTCGCGGCGAAGGCGTCCTTGTTGTAGTAGACGAAGGTGAACTCGCCGTAGTTGGGGATGCCGTACCAGGAGCCGGAGCCCATGATCCCGTTCTCGTCGTACTTCGCGGTGGTCTGCAGCGCGCCGGGGATCAGCGAGTCCCAGCCGTAGAACGCGACCGCCTCGTCGAGGTTGGTGAGCAGGCCCTGGCTCGAGAGGAGTCCGCTGGTCGCGTTGCCCTTGTTGTACTCGACGACGTCGGGTGCCGAGTTGGAGTTGAAGATCTGGCTGGCGCCGGTGCGCAGCTGCTCGAAGGCCTTGAACTCGTACGCGATCTCGGCCCCCGTCTCCTGGGTGAAGATGTCGCGGGCGGCGAGCCACGCGATGCCGCGGTCGCTGTCGGGCGTCTCGAAGTCCCAGAGGGTGAGGGTGCGGCCGGCGCCGTCGACCGTGGTCGAGAGCGCATCGGAGCCGGCGTCGGAGCCGCCACCGGAGCAGGCGGCCAGCGCGAACATCGCGCTGAGGCCGACTCCGCCGGCGAGGAGGTTGCGCCGGCTGAGACCGGCGGTCGGGCGGTGGAAGGCGGAGCGGGATCGGAGCGACATTGCGGTGGTTCTCCTTCGAACGGTGCGGTGGTGCTGCGGAGGTGGTGCAGGGAGCGCTCTCTCGCGGGGGCGTGCTGTCGAAGCGTTTCGACAGTGCGCAGAGCCGGAGCGGGCAGGAAGAGCATGGAGGACTAGAGGGAGGCCGGCGCGGGAGTGCCGGACGGGACCGCCGGCACCGGAGCGCCGGTCGGAGCGACCGCGAGGGATCCGCGGTCGACGTAGGAGGGCGGGAGCAGCTCGACGCCGACGGTGCGGCCGGAGTCGATCTGCTGGAGGGTCCGCGCGACGGCCGCTCGGCACATCGCGTCGAACGGGAGGGGAAGACTGCTGGTGGGGACAGGGAGGGCGCCGCCGTCGTAGCTGGCGCAGGCCGCCAGGATCGACAGGTCGCCGGGGACGGAGAGGCCGCGCTCGAGGACGCGCTCGATCGCCGCCTCCGCCACGGGCTCGTTGCAGTGCAGCACGAGCGCGGTGGGCGGGACGGGTGCGGCGAGGATCGCGTCGATCGCGGCCTGTGCGCTCGGGCGGCCGATGTGCGGGCGCTCGACCGCGATCTCGACTCCGAGCGCCGCAGCCTCGGCGCGGAACGCCTCGTCGAAGCGGCGGACGAAGCCGGCGTTGCGGTCGGTGTAGGACTGCGGGTGCTCGAGCAGGCCGAGCGAGCGGTGGCCCAGCTCGGCGAGCCGGCGGACGCTCTGGCGGGCGGCCTCGGCGAAGTCGAGGTCGACGCAGGCGAGATCGTGGGAGTCGGCGGGCACGCCGATGAAGGTGGCGGGGACCCCCGCCGCGCGGATCAGCTCGGCGCGGTCGTCGTCGTCGTCGACGCCCATCAGGACGATGCCGTCGACGAGCGAGGAGGAGGAGACGCGCCCGATGCCGCTGGAGGCCTCGTCGGTGACGAGCAGCAGGACGTCGTAGTCCGACTCCCGGGCGCGCTCGAGCACCTCGGTGACGAAGCGCATGTGGGTCGGCAGGTGCAGCTCGCCGCGCATCGGGGCGGAGAGGGCGAGGATGTGGGTCCGCGCCCCGGCGAGCATCCGGGCTCCCGCGTGGGGCCGGTAGCCGAGCTGGCGCACCGCGTCGTCGACGCGCTGCCGGGTGGAGGCGGCGATCGAGCGCTTGCCGGAGAGGGCGTAGGAGACGGTGCTGATCGAGACTCCGGCAGCGCGGGCCACGTCGTGGATGGTCGCCATGGCTCCTCCTGCCGGACGTCGTCGTCGGTCGCGGTCGGGCTTCGAAGCGCTTCGACCGGTCGTGCTGGAGCGACTGTACGCACAGTCGAAGCGCTTGCGCAAGCGATCCTCGCGACGACCTCCCCGGGCGCCGGCCCGCTCCGCGAGCGGTTCCGCGGCACGAACGGGCGGCACCCGCGATCGGCCGGAGGGCGACGCGCCGGGCCTTCCGCTCGTTGCGCCTCCCGACCCTCAGGGGATATGTTGGGCTCAACAACAATTCGGCGACGTCGCCGGAAAGGATTCGGATCCCATGTCCCTGACCCCCACCCGCGCCGACAAGTTCTCGTTCGGCCTCTGGACCATCGGCTACAACGGGACGGACCCGTTCGGCGGCCCGACCCGCGAGCCGCTCGACGTCGTCCACGCGGTCGAGAAGCTCGACGAGCTCGGCGCGTACGGCCTCACCTTCCACGACGACGACCTGTTCGCCTTCGGCTCCACCGACGCCGAGCGCCAGACCCAGATCGACCGCCTCAAGGGCGCGCTGGAGTCCACCGGCCTCATCGTGCCGATGGTCACCACCAACCTCTTCAGCGCCCCGGTCTTCAAGGACGGCGGCTTCACCTCGAACGACCGCGACGTCCGCCGCTTCGCGCTGCGCAAGGTCCTCCGCAACATCGACCTCGCCGCCGAGCTGGGCGCGAAGACCTTCGTCATGTGGGGCGGCCGCGAGGGCGCCGAGTACGACTCCGCCAAGGACATCCGCGCCGCGCTCGAGCGCTACCGCGAGGCCGTCAACCTGCTCGGCGACTACGTCACCGACAAGGGCTACGACATCCGCTTCGCCATCGAGCCCAAGCCGAACGAGCCCCGCGGCGACATCCTGCTGCCGACGCTCGGCCACGCGATCGCGTTCATCGACTCCCTCGAGCGCCCCGAGCTCGTCGGCGTGAACCCCGAGGTCGGCCACGAGCAGATGGCGGGCCTGAACTTCACCGCCGGCATCGCCCAGGCGCTGTACCACGGCAAGCTCTTCCACATCGACCTCAACGGCCAGCGCGGCATCAAGTACGACCAGGACCTGGTCTTCGGCCACGGCGACCTGCACAACGCGTTCTCGCTCGTCGACCTCCTCGAGAACGGCGGCCCCGGCGGCGTCCCGGCCTACGACGGCCCGCGCCACTTCGACTACAAGCCCTCGCGCACCGAGGACGAGACCGGAGTCTGGGACTCGGCCGCCGCGAACATGCGCACCTACCTGCTGCTCAAGGAGCGCGCCGCGGCCTTCCGCGCCGACCCCGAGGTGCAGGAGGCGCTGGCCGCCGCCAAGGTCGCCGAGCTCTCCACCCCGACGCTGAACGAGGGCGAGTCGTACGACGACCTGCTCGCGGACACCGCCTCGTACGAGTCGTTCGACGCCGACGCCTACCTCGGCGGCAAGGGCTTCGGCTTCGTGCGCCTGCAGCAGCTGGCCACCGAGCACCTGCTCGGCGCCCGCGGCTGACCCGCACCCCCTGAGCCCGCGGTCCGCCGCGGGACGACCTGAGACGGACGAGATCCCCTGCACCCGCACGGGGTCTCGTCCGTTCTCCTGCATCCGGCCCGGTTCCGCACCGGACGCCCGAACCCGCACCCCCCCAACGAAAGAGGACAGCGATGACGCTCGTCGCAGGGATCGACTCGTCGACCCAGAGCTGCAAGGTGGTCGTCCGCGACCTCGACACCGGCGCCGTGGTGCGCACCGGCCGGGCGAGCCACCCGGACGGCACCGAGGTCGATCCGGCCGCGTGGTGGGAGGCGCTGCAGCTCGCCCTCGCCGACGCCGGCGGGCTCGACGACGTCGCCGCGATCTCGGTCGGCGGCCAGCAGCACGGCATGGTCGTCCTCGACGAGAGCGGCGCCGTCATCCGCCCCGCTCTGCTCTGGAACGACACCCGCAGCGCGCCCGCCGCCGCCGCGCTCATCGAGGAGCTCGGAGCCGGGGCCTGGGCGGAGCGGACCGGATCGGTGCCGGTCGCCTCCTTCACCGCCACCAAGCTCCGCTGGCTGCGCGACGCCGAACCCGAGAACGCCGCCCGTGTCGCCGCCGTCGCGCTCCCCCACGACTGGCTGACCTGGCGCCTGCTCGGCTACGGCCCCGACTCCGCCCGCGGTCCGCAGCTCGACGCCCTCACGACCGACCGGTCCGACGCGTCCGGCACCTCGTACTGGGGAGCGGACGGCTACGACCTCGACCTGCTCGAGCGCGCCCTCGGCCACCGCCCGCTGCTCCCCCGCGTGCTCGGCCCCTCGGAGGAGGCGGGCCGCACCGAGAGCGGACTCGTCGTCGGCCCCGGCGCGGGCGACAACGCGGGCGCCGCGCTCGGCCTCGGCGCCGGCCCCGGCGACGTGGTCGTCAGCATCGGCACGAGCGGCACCGTCTTCGCCGTCACGGACGACCCGGTGCGCGACGCCTCCGGGACCGTCGCCGGCTTCGCCGACGCGAGCGGGCGCTTCCTGCCGCTGGTCGCGACGCTCAACGCCGCGCGCGTGCTGGCCTCGACCGCGACCCTGCTCGGCAGCGACTTCGACGAGTTCGCCGCACTGGCGCTCGAGGCGGAGCCGGGTGCCGACGGCCTCGTGCTGGTCCCCTACTTCGAGGGCGAGCGCACGCCGAACCTGCCGGACGCGACCGCGAGCCTGCACGGGATGACCATCGCCTCGACCACGCGACCGAACCTCGCCCGCGCGGCGATCGAGGGCATGCTCTGCGGACTGGCCGACGGCCTCGACGCCGTTCGCGCGCAGGGAGTGGAGGCGCGGCGCATCCTCCTCATCGGCGGAGCCGCGCAGAACCGCGCCGTGCAGCTCGCGGCCTCGCAGGTGTTCGACGTGCCCGTGCAGGTGCCGACGCCCGGCGAGTACGTGGCCGACGGTGCCGCCGTGCAGGCCGCCTGGGCGCTGACAGGATCGCGTCCGACGTGGACCGTCACCTCGGTGGCCGAGCCCGCGCCGGACCACCGCCCCGTGATCCGCGAGCAGTACGCGGCCGCCCGCGCCTGAGAATCCGGCCCCGGCCCTCTCCAGGGTCGGGGCCTCGCCGCAAGCCCCAGTGGACGGGGAGCGGAATCGCGCTACTCTCATTACTCAGCCAGCTGACTAATGGAGGAGCGACATGACCGCCACACGAACCCCCGACCGCGCCGACCGGATCCGCCAGGTCGTCGTCGCCGTGAGCGCGGTGCTCGCCCTCATCGGCTCGTTCATCGGCTCGGGCGCCGCGGGCGGCACGCAGATCCAGAACGCGGCCGGCGGCGCCCTGACCGCGTCCTCGACCCCCATCGCTCCCGACGGCCCCGCCTTCGCGATCTGGAGCGTCATCTACACCGGCCTCATCGCCTACGCGATCTGGCAGTTCCTGCCCTCGCAGACCGCCCGCACCCGCCACCGCCGGCTGGGCTACTGGGCCGCCGCCAGCCTCCTCCTGAACGCCGCGTGGATCCTGGTCGTCCAGGCCGGCTTCCTGACGCTCAGCGTCGTCGTGATCGCCCTGCTGCTCGCCGTGCTCGCGCGCATCTTCGTGATCCTGCGGACCACCCGGTCGGCCGGAGTGGTCGACGCGATCGTGACGGACGGCACCTTCGGGCTCTACCTCGGCTGGGTGTGCGTGGCCACGGCCGCGAACGTCACCGCCGGGCTCGTCGGCGCGGGAGTCGGCAGCGCGGACGGTCCGGGCGCCGCGGTCTGGGCGGTCGTCGTCCTCGCCGTCGCCGCGCTCGTCGGACTCCTGATCGCGGTCACCGGCCGCGGCCGCATCGCCCCGATGCTCTCGCTCGTCTGGGGACTCTCCTGGGTCGCCGTCGGCCGCTTCGCCGGCGAGCTCGTCTCGGTCCCCGCCGGGATCGCCGCGCTGGTCGCCGCCGCCGTGGTGCTGGTGGTCACCCTCCTGGTCCGCGCCACCGCGGGACGCCGGGTCAGCGCCGCCTGACCCTTGCGCGACGAAGGCCGAGAGGCCGGGACAGCCCTGGTCCGGGGCCGCCCGGCCTCTCGGCCTTCGTCGTGGTGGCGGATCAGGTGATCAGCGTGTCGACGTACTCCCGGTTCTCGTCCATCCACGCGGCGAGGGCGGCGGAGCGGTCGTCGGCCCCGTCGTTGAACAGCGCGTTCTCGAGCGAGTAGAGCGTCTTCGAGTCCATCCGGAAGTCGCGGATCCAGCGGCTCATCGTCGGGTAGTCCGCGTCGAACGCGGCCGAGCCGAAGGAGTGGATCCCCTCCGCCTGCCCGAGCAGGCCCTTCGGGTCCTCGAGGTCCTTGACCGGGAAGGCGTCGTAGGCCCAGTGCGGGCGCCAGAGCGTGACGGCGATGTTCTCGCCCGCGGCGGTCGCGCTCGAGAGCTCCTGGAGCATGGCCGGCGTCGACGAGGTGAGGTAGTCCATCCCCTCCAGGCCGTAGCCGGGGATGACGTCCTCGGTCGTCGTCTTGTTGAGACCGGAGCCGGGCTCGATGCCGATCAGGCGGTTCCCGACGACGCCCGGGTCGGCGGCGAGCTCCTCGAGGGAGTCGATCGGGGCGTCCTCGTTGACCGCGATGGTCAGCTTCGCCTCGTCGTTCCACGCGCCCAGGTCGACGATCGAGTCGCCGTACTGCTCGACGTACCGGGCGTGGGTGAGCGGCAGCCAGGTGTCGAGGGCGAGGTCGTAGTCGCCCGTCGAGAGGCCCTGGAAGCCGGGGGCGACGTCGGCGTTCTGCAGGGTCACGTCGTAGCCCTGCTCCTCGAGCACCGCCTCCCACAGAGCCGAGACGGCGATCCCCTCGTCCCAGCCCTGGAACACGGCGACGGTCACGTCGGTGCGGTCGCCGTTGTCGACGGAGGCGGCGGTGGCGGGAGCGGCGAGGGTCGCGGCTCCGAGGGACGCGACCAGGCCGATCGAGACGACGCCGACGGCCGAACGGGTCGCCACGACGGCGCGGCGGTTCTTCGCCCGGGCGACCCTCGCCGGCGAGGGCGAGCCCAGCGCGCCGGTCATCCGGTCGAGGACGACCGCGAGGATCACGACGGAGATGCCCGCCTCGAAGCCGAGCGCGACGTCGATCCGGTTGAGGCTCGCGACGACGTCGCCGCCCAGCCCTCCGGCGCCGACCATGCCCGCGATGACGACCATCGAGAGCGAGAGCATGATGACCTGGTTGAGGCCCGCCAGGATCGAGGGCAGCGCCAGCGGCAGCTGGATCTGGCGGAGGATCCGCCACTTCGAGGAGCCGAACGACTCCCCCGCCTCGACGAGCTCCGGGTCGACGCCGCGGATGCCCAGCTCGGTGAGCCGGACGCCCGGCGCCATCGCGAACACGATGGTCGCGACGATGCCCGGCACCACTCCGACCCGGAACAGGATCAGCGCGGGGATCAGGTAGACGAAGGCCGGCATCGTCTGCATCAGGTCGAGCACGGGCCGGATGACCGCGGAGGCCGTGCGGTTGCGCGCGGCGAGCACGCCCAGCGGCACGCTCAGCGCGATGGCGATCACGGAGGCGACGAGCACCAGCGCGAGGGAGTCCATCGCGTTCTCCCACTGGTCGACCCCCACGATCAGCAGGAGCCCCACGGCGGTGCCGGCCGCGAAGACCCACCCGCGGACGGCGTAGGCCAGTACGGCGAGGAAGGCGACGATCACCCAGAAGGGCGGCGTGGCGAGGACGAGGTCGACGCCGGAGTAGAGGGCGCCGAAGACGGTGCGCAGCAGGTCGAAGACCGGCTGGAAGGTCTGCGTGAGGACATCGACGGCACCCTCGGCGAGGGCGCCGAGCGGGAGGCGGAATCCGAGATCGGTCATCGTGCACCTCCGTCCGCCGCGAGGACGGCATCGTCGACGGGGCCTCCGGTCGCGTGCAGGGTCGCGGTGACGACCTCGGTCGAGACGGTGGCGGGCGGCTCGATCACCGGGTGCTCGCCGGTGCGGGCGGGCACGTTGCCGAGCGCCGCGAGCAGGGTCACCCGCGGGATCGCTCCGAGCAGACGCCCGTCGGCGTCGACCACGGCGACCGGCAGCGCCGACTCGACGGCGGGCTCGATGACCTCGCTGAGGGCGGTGTCCGGACCGACGGTGACGACGTCGGAGGTGAGGACCGCCGAGAGGTCGCCGGTGCTCCGGCGCACCTGCTCGATCACGTCGCGGTCGCGGACCGTGCCCAGCAGGCGGCGTCCGCCGCCGACCACGAACGCGGCCGAGGTCTGCAGGTCGCGCATGCTCCTCAGCGCGGCGCGGGGACCGGCCGCGAGGGTGACCACGGAGCGGGCGGGCTCCATCACGGCGGAGGCGGTGAGCACGCGGGCGCGGTCGACGTCCTGCACGAACTGGGCGACGTAGTCGTTCGCCGGGTCGGTGAGGATCTCCTCCGGGGTGCCGATCTGGACGATGCGGCCGTCGCGCATCACCGCGATGCGGTCGCCGAGGAACATGGCCTCGTTGAGGTCGTGCGTGATGAAGACGATGGTCTTGCCGAGCTCGTGCTGCAGCTCGATCAGCTGCTCCTGCATCTCGCGGCGGATCAGCGGGTCGAGTGCCGAGAACGCCTCGTCCATCAGCACGATGTCGGTGTCGGCGGCGAGCGCCCGGGCGAGGCCGACGCGCTGGCGCATGCCGCCGGAGAGCTCGTCGGGCATCTTCTCGTGCCAGCCGGCGAGACCGGCGCGCTCGACCGCGAGCAGGGCCCGCTCGCGGCGCTCGGCCGCGGGGACGCCCTGGATCTCGAGCGGGTACGCGACGTTGTCGAGCACGGTGCGGTGCGGGAGGAGCGCGAAGTGCTGGAACACCATCGACACCGACGAGCGGCGCACGCGGCGCAGCTCCGCTTCGGAGACGCCGGTGATGGTGGAGCCCTCGATCAGGACCTCGCCCGCGGAGGGCTCCTGGAGCCCGTTCAGCATGCGGATGAGGGTGGACTTCCCGGAGCCGGAGAGGCCCATCACGACGAAGATCTCGCCGCGGCGCACGGTGAAGGACGCGTCGATCACCGCGGCCGTGCCGAGTCCGGCGAGCTCGCCGCGGTCGGCGCCCTCGCCCAGTCGGCGGACGACCTCGTCGGGCTTCCGGCCGAACACCTTGAAGAGGTGGCGGGCCTCGAGAGCGGGGGTCGCGGGATCGGCGCCCGCCTCGCTCCGGGGCTCGCTGATGATCTGCTGGTTCTGGTGCACGTACACTCCGTCGGCGCGCAGGGACGACGCCCTGCGCTCATCTCGTGGTGCCGGGTCGGGAGCGTGGGACAGCCGTGCGTCGAGCCTCCGCGTGCGTCCCGCCGCTCAGCGCGGCAGGGGGTGGAGGCGAGAGCGTCCGAGGCGGCCTCGGGGCCGCCTCCACTCCCGTTGACCGTACGATCGCGGCGCGTCCTGGGGGACGCCGTGCGAGCGCGGACCGGTTCATCGGGGCCCTTGAGGACCGCCGACCACGGTAGCCGCCGAGCCGCCGAGGGGCAAACGTCGGACAATTGCGGGGGCGGGTCCAGGGGTGGTGATGAACCGATCGGCGCGAGCGAATGTGCTGGTCGGAACTGGTTTCCGGAGTGTTGCGCGATCGTTACCGTGATGGCGCGGCCGGCGGCGCTCGTTCCGGCCGGTCTCCATCCGCCGCTGCTCGACCGGCGAGGAGGCCCCGCAGCTCAGACGGTGGTCTCGCCCGCCGGGCCCGAGGGGGCCGCCGCGCCGACTCCGCTGACGGGCTCGCCCTGCCAGGACACGAGCGTCCACGCGTCGCCCGAGCCCTCGAGGACGACGACGCCGGTGTTGTCGAGCAGGTGGTCGGCGATGAAGCGCGCATCGAGGTCGAGGGAGCGCAGACCCGCCCAGCAGCGGATGGCCGCGCCGTGGCTGACCAGCGCGACGACCTCGTGCCCGAGCGCCTCCGCCTCCGCCACCACCGCGTCGTAGCGCGCCGCGAACTCGTCGCCCGTCTCGCCGCCCGCGAGCCGGATCGACGTCTCGCCGCCGGCCCAGCGGAAGACCGTGCCCATGTACTCCTCGACCGCCGCGTCGTCGCCGCGCATCTCGAGCCCCGCGGCCGCGACCTCGCGGATGCCGTCGCGCTCGATCGGCTCGAGCCCGAGCGCCGCGGCGAGAGGGGCGGCCGTCTCGTGGGTGCGGACCATCGTCGAGACGAGCAGCGCGCCGATCCCCTCGCCGGCGAGCCGACCGGGCAGCGCCGCGGCCTGGGTGCGGCCGAGGTCGGTGAGCCCGGGTCCGGGGATGCGGGTGTCGAGGAGCCCGGCGACGTTGGAGGGGGTCTGGCCGTGGCGGATCAGGAGGAGGCGCATCCGCCCACGCTAACCGCGGAGGCTGGGCTTCCGGGGGGGGGGCGCGGTCGCGCCCGGTCCCGCCGTTGTGCGACGAGTGCGGCGCTGTCACGATGTGCGGGGACGCTCCCGGACCGGGAGCCGCAGACGGACGGGACGGGCGGACATGGCCTCCGAAGACGGTTTCTCGAAGGACGAGCGCGCGGCGATGAAGCAGCGCGCGGCCGAGCTGCGGGCGGAGGCGAAGCGGCAGAAGAGCGCCGACAAGGCCGACGCCGACCGCAGGGACGCGGAGGCCGCGATCGCCGCGATGACCGACGAGGAGCGGCCGATCGCCCAGATGCTCCACGAGGTCGTCGGCGAGACCGCCCCCGATCTCCTCCCGAAGACCTGGTACGGCTTCCCCGCCTACGCGCGCTCGGACGGCAAGGCGATCGTCTTCTTCCAGCCCGGCGCGAAGTTCGGCACGCGCTACTCGACCCTCGGCTTCCAGGACGGCGCCCAGCTCGACGACGGCACGATCTGGCCGACCGCCTACGCGCTCGTCTCCGCCGACGCCGAGACGCGCGCCGCCGTCACCGAGCTGGTCCGCCGCGCGGCCGGAGCCTGACCCCGTGGCGCACGTCTACGACGAGATCGACGAGAGCCTCGCCTCCTGGATCCACGAGCAGCCGATGTGGTTCGTCGCCACCGCGCCCCTCGCCGCGGACGGGCACGTCAACATGTCGCCGCGCGGCCACGACTCGTTCTCGATCCTCGGCCCGCGGCGCGTCGGCTGGGTCGACTACACGGGCAGCGGAGTCGAGACGATCGCGCACCTGCGCGAGAACGGGCGCGTGTGCCTGATGTTCGCGTCGTTCGGACCGCGTCCGCGCATCGTCCGCCTGCACGGCACCGGCTCCGTGCACCTGCCCGGTTCGGAGGCGTTCGCCGAGGTCGCGGAGCAGCACCCCGATCACCCGAGCACCCGCGCGGTCGTCACCGTCGAGCTCACCCGCATCAGCGACGCGTGCGGCTGGGGCGTGCCGGTGATGGAGCCGGTCGGCGAGCGCGACCTGCTCCTCCTCCAGGCCGAGAAGAAGGGCCCCGACGGCATGGCCGAGTACCGCGCCACGCGGAACGCGGTCAGCATCGACGGGCTGCCGGGCTACCCGCTGGACTGAGCGGGCGGGAAGCGGCCGCAGCGCGGCGCGCACGAGCACGCCGACCGGCTCGAGCAGGGTCTCAGTGATGACGGCGAGCGGGTTCGACCCGGTCGGGCGGGAGTCGACGGAGAACCGAGTCCTCGTCATTCGTCAAGTCCTCGACCGCTGACCGCCGCTCAGCACGACCAGACGTGCATCACGGTCCGTCCCCCGTTCGGGAACCCCTGGTCGATCGACGTGTTCGTCGTCGGTGCGGGTCTGAAGCGGGCGCTCCTCGCGGGGACGATGACCGGCGGCCTCGTCGACGGGTACACCGCCGCCGTCTCAGGGAGATCGCACAGCGCGACGGGACCGGTTCGCGGAAGCACGCACGAGGACGCTTCGCACACGTCCCCAGGGGATGTACTCCTGGGACCAGTAGTCGGCCCGGATCTTCAGGAGGGGCCCTTCGACAGTGGAAGTCACGGAGATGGAGCGAGGGTCCCGGAGGGTTCCCGCGATGCGTGTCTGCGGGGTCGTTCCGCGCTCGCGCGACAACTGCTCGGGAGTCATCGTCTCGGGCGGGACGACCGCGAGCAGCCGCCGGCATCCACCGGAGGCGCATTCGACGGTCCCGCTGACGAGCTCGCTCCCCTGTGGACGGTCGATGGCCGAGGCCGCCGACCGCGCTGGTGAGGCTCATCCATGGGTCGGGACGAGAGCGAGCTCCGGGGAGCTCCGGCCGATCCAGGAGGGGCGGACGTGGAGCGCGACTGAGGCCTGCTCGATCGACGGTCGGATCGGACGGCGTCCCTACCATCGGCCCCGCAGAGATCCCCTGGCCGATCCGCCCGCCGCTACCCCCGCTCGTCGACGGCCCGGATCGAGAACAGCTCCTGCGGGGTGCAGTCGAGCGCGTCGCAGATGAGCGTCAGCGTCGTGAAGCGGATCGCGCGGGCGCGGTTGTTCTTGAGGATGGAGAGGTTCGCCATCGTGATGCCGGTGCGGGCCGAGAGGGCGGTGAGGGTCACGCCGCGCTCGGCCAGCACTGCTCCGAGGTGGCAGTCGATCCGGTGCCTCTCGTCGTCGGCGGGCTCAGACAACGCCGTCGACGTCCCGTTCGAGCTTCGCGCCGGCGCGGAACGCCGCCGTCAGGGCGAGGGCCACCACTCCGGCGAGCAGGACGGGGACGGGCCACTGCGGCAGGTTCGTCCCGATGGCCTGGTAGTCGCCGCCGAGGAAGGCGTCGCGCTGCTCGTCGGTCACCCGGCCGGCGGCGAAGAGCAGGCCGATGCCGGAGCTGAGGTACAGGCCGGCCGCGGTGTCGGCGAGGCCCTGCGCCACTCCTCCGATCAGCAGGGCGAGGCTCAGACGGCGCCAGTTCGCGAGGACGAAGGGGTCGAACGGGCGTCCGGCCGCGATGCCGCGGAGGACCCGCAGGAGGAAGACCGTGGCGAGGACGATCGTGACCGCCTGGAGGAGGCTCGGCAGCGCACCGAGCAGGCGGAGGGAGAGGGCGGCGTCGGCGAGCGTGGGCGCGGTGCCCTCGCGCGGCTCGGCCTGCAGCAGCTGCGGGAGGCTCCGGAGCGGGAGGCGGCCGTCCGCTCCCCCGAAGACCAGCAGGGTGCGCCCGGTGGTGACGGTCCAGGTCTGCAGGAGCGCGGTGAGCACGGAGAAGACCGCGACGATGAGCAGGACCGCCCTGGCCACCCGGAACACGCGCGGACGCTCCCGGACCGGTCCGCTGGGGATGACACTCGTCATGGCGTGCTCCTTATCGATCGTCGATGTTATCGAGTATCGATACTACGCACGCCGGTCCGGCGATGTCGACCCGCGGCGCCCGCCGACCACGGAGACGGCGGGAGGGGTGGTTGCCCGGGCGAGGAGCCCGATCTAGCGTGGAGGGATGTCGGATGCGAGGGAGCGCGCCGCCCGGTACCGGGCCGGCGCCGCGGGCGAGGAGGAGGCGGAGCAGCCCGCCCTGCCGGAGGATCCGCTCGAGCGGGCCGCGTTCGTCGAGACGGCGATCCAGCTCGCGATCCGCCGCGGCGACTTCGACGACCTGCCGGGATCGGGGAAGCCGCTTCCGGACCTGGGCGCGGCCCACGACCCGGACTGGTGGATCCGCCGCAAGATCGAGCGCGAGAACCTCACCGGGATCGGCCCGGCCGCCTTCCTCCTCCGCGCCGAGGACCGCGCGCTCGACGAGCGCCTCGACCGCTTGCACCGCGAGGAGGAGGTGCGCGCCGAGCTCGCCGACTTCAACACGCGGGTGATCGAGGCGCGCCGCCAGCTGCTGGGCGGGCCGCCCGTCGTCACCCCGCTCCGGGACGTCGACGAGGAGGTCGCCGCCTGGTCGCAGCGGCGCGCCGATCGCGCCGCCGCGGCCGAGGCCCGGGCGGCCGCCGAGCCGGAGCGGTCCCGCCGCTGGTGGTCGCGGCGGCGCTGACGTCCCCGGAAACCGGACAGACCTGCCCCTCTCACTGGGGTCCCGCCCCGGGAAACCGGGCGGGAGCGCGCCTCCGAATCATGCGTGCACATCAAGTCGACCGGAGTCCGCATGCTCACCGCCACCACCCCCGCACGCCTTACGAGGGCCCGCCCCTCGACCCTCGCCGCGCCGCCGCTCGCACTGCTCGAGCCCGACTCGGACCGGATGCTCGTCATCCGCGCCGCGGAGGGCGACGACCGCGCGTTCGCCACCATCGTCGGCCGCTACACCGGGCTGCTCCGCGCGACGGCCGCCCGCACCCTCCGCAGCAGCGCCGACGTCGACGACGTGGTACAGGAGACCTTCCTCGCGGCGTGGACCCACGTGGACAGCGTGATCGACGGCGAGACCATCGCCGGCTGGCTCGTCACGACCGCCCGCCGCCGCAGCGTCGATCGACTCCGCTCCAGCGTCTCGCGGCTGCGAGCCGAGCTGGACGACGAGTTCCCCGCCTCCGCTGCCGACGACCCGGAGCACGCCGCGCACTGCGGATCGCTCGCCGCCGACGCCAACCGGGTGCTCGCCGCGATGCCCCCGGCCCAGCGCCGCTGCTGGGAGCTGCGCCAGCTGGAGCAGTGCAGCTACGACGCGATCGCGCACGAGCTGGGCCTCTCGACCTCGACCGTCCGCGGGCTGCTCGCCCGCGCCCGCGGGACCCTCCGCACGGAACTCGCCCACTGGCGCTGATCCGCGCTGCGGATCTCGGCGCAGGCGACCAGGCGGGGGCCTTCAGCGGAGGAGGACCGGCCCCGCGCCGATCCGCACCCGGAACAGCGAGTACGGGTACGTCCGCAGATCCGTGCCGCCCTGGTAGTCGGCCTGGCGGTGCAGCTGGTTCGCAGTGACGTACAGGTGCTCGTCCGTCGCGATCGACATGGTGTCGGGCCAGAGCAGCCGCTCGTCGTGCACGATCGTCTCCATCGTGCCGTCGGTGCGACGGCGGACGATCGCGTTGTTCTCGTAGCTCGTGGCGTAGAAGCGGCCCAGCGCATCCGTCTCGAGGCCGTCCGCTCCCCCGCCCTTGTCGCCCTCGTCGACGACGGTCGCCGCGACGTCCTCGTCCGGCACCGACCGGTCGACCAGGGCCGCCGTCGCCACGCTGAACCAGCGGCGGGAGGCGAGCGGGCAGTACCAGAGGCGCTCGCCGTCGGCCGAGATCGCGATGCCGTCGGCGCCCATCGTCACCGGCTGCGGGTCGCCGTCGGCCGGGCGCTTCATCAGCACACGGCCCTCGGCCATCGGCACGAGCTCCGGAGGAGTGAGCGCCTTCGTGCTCGGGTGGTCGTGCAGGCGGCGCCAGGCGGTCCCCGCCTCGAGGTCGACGACGATGATCCCGTTCGGGCCGGAGTCGGCCGAGTCGGTGATGTAGGCGATGCCGCGCCGCAGATCGAAGCGCACGTCGTTGAGGTAGGTGGTCGGCAGGGCGACGTCCGACTCGAGGACGATCACCTGCTCGACGGTGTCGGTCGCCAGGTCGACGCGGACGAGCTTGGGGCCGCCCTTCTTCGTCGGCTCGAACATCGGGCTGCCGGTGTCGAGGATCCAGAGCCGGTCGGCCGGATCGACGACGATGCTCTGCACCGAGACGAGGGCGCCGGCGTCGTCGATTCCCGACGGCGTGTTCCAGGCCTCGTCCGGGTAGGGCACCGCCGCTCCGTCGACCAGCTCCACGACCGTGGCCGGGACCTCGTCTCCCCACTTCGGGAAGTTCACGAAGATCCGCCCGGTGTGCGAGACGCTGACGCCGGTGGGCATCGGCCCGCTGGTGAAGGCGTGCACGAGCTCCAGCTCGCCGAGCGGCTCGTCGACCGGGCGCGTGCCGCGGGTCTCGTCGGTCGGTCCCCAGAATCCCATGGTGCTCTCGCTGTCCTCCCGCCGGCGCGGGCTCGTGGCGGTCTCGGTGCCGGTCGGGTGCGGAGTCGGTGCCCGCCGCGACCGGTGCTCCTCATCCTGCGCGTCGGCGCCGGTCGGCGGGGAGGAGGTGGCGGAGGAGGCGGCGAGCGCCTAGCATCCGGCCGCCGCCGGCGACCCGGGAGCCGCGACCGAGGAGGCGGAGGAGGGCCGGCCCGCGTCCGACTGCGGCACGGCCTTCACGAAGGGGCTCAGCATCGGGACGCGGCAGTGCCCGGTGGAGCGGGTCGCCTCGGCGGCCGCTCCCGCAGCCCGCAGTGCACCGCCCCCCGCCGTCGCGCTCACCCGCTGGTCGGCGGGTCGACGGACCGCTGATCCGCCGGCCGTCCGCTTCCGGACATGACCGCTAGAGGGCGTTGCCACTGCGGCCGCTCACCTGCCACGGTCGCAGAGCGACCGACGACGGTCCACCGATCAGAAGGACCGAGGCCCGCCATGGACGACTCCTCTTCGACCGAGACCAGCACGAGCGAGATGACGCCCGAGGTGCTGGCCGCGTTCAGCGACGCCTGGACCCGCCACGACCTCGAAGCGCTGATGAGCCACATGACCGACGACTGCGTGTACGGCGCGTCCGTCGGCCCCGAGCCCGGCCGCACCTGGACGGGGAAGGAGCAGGTCCGCGAGGGGTTCGCGCTCATGCTCGCCTTCGACACCGGACAGGAGCGGCACGAGGAGGGGGCTCCCCTCATCGCCGGGACGCGCGGCGCGGCCACCTGGTCCTTCACCGGGACCGGCCCCGACGGCGGACCCCAGGTCACGCGGGGCTGCGACATCTACGAGTTCCGCGGCGGGAGGATCGCCCGCAAGGACGCGTTCCGGAAGGTCTACCGGGCGGACGAGGAGTAGTCCAGGTCGGCCTCCCTCGCGCAGCGGAGCCGGAGCGGCGTCCTCGTACCGGGTGGCCCCGCGCCTCCCCGATCGCGCAGACTGGCTCGATGGCAGCGGCGTCGGCACCGGTCGGATGGGGACGTCTGCCCGCCGTCTCGTGGCTGATGGTGCGCGCCTTCACGCGCCACCGCGTCCTCGCCGTCCTGGCCTTCCCGACGGCGCTGCTCTCGCTCACGCCCTCCGTGATCCGCCGCGCCGCCCACGAGACGGCCGACCGGAACGGGCTGGTCGTGTTCGGGCGCTACCGGCCTGTCGCCGACGCCCTGGTGAGCATCGCCGTCACCGTCCCGGTCGTCCTGCTGGCCGTGGTGGCGGCCGTGTGGGTCGCGCTCTCGGGGCTGCTCGGCGCGGTCCTGGTCCTCGCGGCGCTCCTCGGCGGAGCCGTGGGGGCGGGGGCCCTGCTGGTCGGGACCCCCCTCACCGCGGCCGTCGGCGCGGAGACGCCTCCCGGGCGGCGGTGGACGGTGATGGCGCTCTCGCAGCGACCCGGGACCCGCCTGTCGGCGCTGCTCGCGACGAGGGAGCTGCTGGCCACGGTCCCCGCGGGAGGAGTCGTCGTGGCGGTCGCCGCCGACGAGCGGCTGGCGGACAGCTACTCGCGCCTCGGCTTCTCCCGGGGACGGGGCCTGCGGGTCTTCCAGCAGGTCTGAGGGGCACCTCATCGCCGGACGGAGGCCACCGGCGGCTCGATACGGTGGGGATCGTGCAGTGCGGCTGAGGCCTTCCCGATCCCCGTCGCTCCGTCCCGCTCCCTCCGGCCCGCTCAGGCACGATCGAAAGGCTCCCCGTGTCCGCACTCCTCCCCCTGCAGGGCAGGACCGCTCTCGTCACCGGCGTCTCGCGGCGGCGCGGCATCGGATTCGCCGTCGCCGCGAAGCTCGCCTCCCTCGGCGCGCACCTCGTCGTCCACCACCACCGCCCTCACGATCTCGACCTCCCCTGGGGAGGCGACGACCTCCATGCGGTCCGGTCCGAGCTGCGCGCGCACCTCGCGGAGGGCGCGCGGTTCGCCGACGTCGCCGCGGACCTGGCCGATCCCTCCACGATCCCCGGTCTGATCGCCACCGCAGCCGACCTCACCGGGAGCCTGGACGTCCTCGTCTGCAACCACGCGAAGAGCGGCGATGACGGCAGCATCCTCGACATGACGCCCGAGCGGCTCACCGCGTTCTGGGACGTCAACACCCGCTCCACCCTCCTGCTCACCGCGGAGTTCGCGCGGCTCCGGGCACCGCGCACCGACGGACCCCGCCGGCCCGGCGACCGGATCGTCGGGGCCGGGCCCTACGCCCGGGCGCAGGGACACGTGTTCTGGATGACGTCCGGCCAGATCCACGGCGCGATGCGCGGAGAGGTCGCCTACGCCGCGAGCAAGGCCGCACTCGCCGGCGTCACCGCCACGGTCGCCGCCGAGCTCCTGGAGCTCGGGATCGTGCTCAACACGATCGATCCCGGTCCGGTGAACACGGGATACCTGGACCCGGAGACCACCGACCGGTCACTCGAGGACCTCGAGGAGTACGTCGCGAGCACGCCCTTCGGCCGGGTCGGCACGCCGGCGGACCCCGCGGAGCTGATCGCGTGGCTGGCCACTTCGGCGGGCAGCTGGGTCGTCGGGCAGGTGCTCACGACCGACGGCGGGTTCAGCCTGTGACCGGAGCGGCGGGGAGCCGTCCGGCGACGACGACCGGCGCGGCCGGGCCCGGGGATGATGGGC
This sequence comes from Rathayibacter sp. AY1B4, assembly GCF_002932815.1. NCBI lineage: Bacteria > Bacillati > Actinomycetota > Actinomycetes > Micrococcales > Microbacteriaceae > Rathayibacter > Rathayibacter sp. AY1B4. The sequence goes on from NZ_PSWN01000012.1 coordinate 23,382, forward strand.
GCATGGGAACTCGTGGGGCCGGAGTGCTGTGGGTGGTGAGCGCGCTCGCCTATGTGGGAGCGGAGGCGGTCGCCGCGTCCGTGTTCCCGGGCTACAGCTATGCACGGAACTACATCAGCGATCTCGGCGTGCCCGAGGTGGGCGTGTTCCAGGGGCGCGCGATCGACTCGCCGCTGCACGCGGTGATGAACGCCGGATTCCTCCTGCAGGGGGCGCTCTACCTCGCCGCCGCCGTCACGACCGTGCGGGCGGCGCGGGGCGGATCGCGGGGGCTGTTCCTCTCCCTCGCCGTGGTCTACGCCGTGGGCATCGCCGTGGTGGGCCTCGTGCACGGGAGCAGCGCCAGTGCGCAGAACGGGATAGGCGGCCTGCACGTGGTCGGCGCCGCGATGGCGATCGTCGGCGGCAACGCGGCCTCGATCGTCGCCGGTGCCGCGGCCCGTCGCGGCCGCGCCCCGTGGGCGCTCGGGACGGTCGGGATCGTGCTCGGCGCGGCCGGCCTGCTCGCGCTGCTGATGCTGCAGGTCGACACCCGCGTGCCCGGCGTCGATCTGCTGCCCGACGGCGTCTGGGAGCGCGCCTCCGTCTACGCCGTCACGGCCTGGCAGCTCGCGACCGGCCTGCGGCTGCTCCGGCGCCCGGACGCGCCGCGGCGCCCGCTGCCTCCTCAGACCGCGGGCAGCGGCGCTCCGATCCGGTAGAAGCGGTCGGCCGTCGCCGCGAAGACGTCGCGCCGCTCCGCAGGCGAGAGTGCCGCGGTGAGCTCGTCGAACGCGGTGTACAGCTCGGAGAAGCTCGAGTAGAGGCTGTCGACCGGGAAGTTGCTGCCGAGCATCGTCCGCGCCGGCCCGAACGCCTCGAGCGTCTCGTGCACGAACGGCGCGATCGACGCCCGGGTCCAGGAGTGGTCGTTCGTGCCGATCGCCGAGATCTTCACGACCGTGTTCTCGCGCTCAGCGACGGCGCGCAGCCCCCTCCGCCACTCGTCCACCGAGTCGGAGTCGCGGCCGATCGGCATGCCGAGGTGGTCGAGCACGATCGCGGTGCCGGGGAAGGCGCCGGCGAGCTCGGCCGCCTCCTGCAGCTGCGAGGGGAACACCTGCAGGTCGAACGACAGGCCCAGCGGCGCGAGCCGGGCGAAGTGCGCGCGCCAGACCGGATCGGCCGAGATCCCCGGCCGATCACGGTGCGTGAAGACCGGATCCGGGTGCCAGTTCAGGATGTCGCGGACGCCGCGCGTCACGGAGTACCCGGCGTGCTCCTCCAGCTGCCGGGGCGCGTCGGCGTCCAGGAGCGACACGTGCGCGACGTGCACCGTCGGCACCGGGCGCTCGCGGGAGAGGGCGTCGATCCAGGCCGTCTCGGCGAGCGCGTCGGCCGCGCCGTTCTCGACGTGCACGGAGGCTGCGAGCGTCACGTCCCGGGCGTCGGCGAGGTAGTCGTCGACGCTGTAGGAGCGGCGGATCGGCCGGTCGTCGCCGTGGTAGCGGAAGGGCTCGGCCGGCCCCTCCAGCCACGGGTAGGAGCGGCGGAGATCCGTCAGGTGGTGGTGGGCGTCGATGACGACGAGTCCGCTCATGCGTGCCTCCCCGGGGTCGGAGCGCCGAGTCGCGCGATCGTCCGGACGACGCCGGTGTGGTCCAGGTCGCCGTCGCCGTCGGCGACCATCCTCTCGAACAGGCCGGTCACGGCGGTGATCGCGGGCAGGACGACCCCCTCGGCGTCCGCAGCCTCGCGGACGTAGCGGAGGTCCTTCAGCTGGTTGCGGGCGCTGCCGCCCTCGGCGAAGTCGTCCTCCAGCCACTTGGCGCTCTTCTGCTCGAGCACGGTGGTGCGGGCGAGGCCGCCCTGCAGCAGCTCGACCATCACCTCCGGGTCGAGTCCGGCGGTGCGGGCGAGCAGCAGGGCTTCGGAGACGACGGCGACCGTCCCGGCGACCACGATCTGGTTGCAGAGCTTGGCGGTCGCTCCGGCGCCGCTCGGGCCGAGGTGGCGGACCGTGCGGCCGAGCCGCGCGAGCACGGGGAGGACGCGGGCGACCGCCTCCTCCTCTCCGCCCACCATGATGCTGAGGGTCGCGTCCCGGGCGCCGACCGTGCCGCCGCTGAGCGGGGCGTCGACGACGCGGACGCCGTGCTCCTCGGCGAGACGGGCGGCGAGCACGGCCACCGCCGAGGGCGAGACGGTCCCGTGCACGACGAGCACCGGATCCGCGATGCCCTGCTCGCGCCAGCCGGCGAGCAGGCCGTCCTCGCCGTCCAGCAGCGACTCGACCTGCGCGAGGTCCGGCAGCACCGTCAGCGTGATGTCGGCCGCCGCCTCGCGCGGAGTCGCCGCCACACGGGCCCCGAGCGCGGCGAAGGGGTCGGCCTTCGCGCGGGTGCGGTTCCAGACCACGAGGCCGCCGTCGTCGACGAGGTTCCGCGCCATCGGGGCGCCCATCGGTCCGAGGCCGAGCAGCGAGAGCGTCACGGGGCGACCTCGGCGAGCTGGTCCGGCGCCACGTCGTCGAGCAGCACCGCGGCCTCGAAGCCGAGCAGCTCGCGGGAGCGGGTGAGGTCGAGCCCGACGGAGCGGCCCGGCAGCTCGCCGCGCGGCACGCCGGGGGCGATCGCGTCGAGGGCGGCCGCGGTCTCGCCGCGGAGGTAGGTGAGCGGAGCGGCGACGAGGATCCCCGGCGCGGGAGGCGTGTCGTGCAGCAGCGCCGCGAGCACCGAGCGGGCGGCATCGGCCGCGTCGAGGTAGCTGAAGCCCTCCGCCGCCTGGCGGCGCGGGTCGGCGGCGATCGCGGTGCGCAGGTGCTCGCCGAACCGCCGCCCGCCGTCGAGGGTGATGTCGCGCACCAGCGGGAAGCGGAGGCCGGTGAGCTCGAGGCCCCAGGTGGCGTGCGCCATCCGGGCCGCGTCCTCGCTCGCGAGCTTCGAGAGCGAGTACTCGTCCGAGATCCGGGGCGCCGCGTCCTCGGAGTAGGGGAACACGGGCGGGAGCGCCTGCTCGGCCCCGAGGGGGTAGCCGTTCGCGTTGATGCTGGAGGCGTAGACGACCTTGGCGACTCCGGCCGCCGCGGACGCCGCGAGCACCGCGAAGGTGCCCACGGCGTTCACGCGGTAGGTCTCGACCGCGTCGGCCATTCCGAGTCCGGCGTAGCCGCCGAGGTGGACGACCGCGTGCTGGCCGGCCAGCGCCTCGGCGAGGACGGCCTCGTCGGTCACGTCGCCGACGACGGTCCCAACGGCCGGGTCCGCCCCCGCGTCGCTGCGGTCGAGGACGGTGACGACCGCTCCCTCCGCCAGGAGCGCCGCGACGGTGGGCCGCCCGATGAGGCCCCAGCCGCCCGTCACGAGGACCCGCGCGCCGTCGAGGGCGGTCAGCGCCGTCACGCGTTCACCGACGGCGTCGACTCGGTCGGAGGAGCGGCGACGTCCTCCTGCTTCTTCCGGCGGCCTCTCGAGAACATCGGCCAGCCCTTGCTGCCCTGGTCGAGCGTGACGGCGATCAGGACGACGAGGCCGGTGACGATCTGCTCGTAGAAGCTCGGCACGTTCAGAAGCACCAGGCCGTTGGTGAGCGCGCCCAGGATGAGCGCGCCGACCAGGGTGCCCGCGATGCGGCCCTCGCCGCCCATCAGGTTCGCTCCCCCGATGACCGCCGCGGCGATCGCGGTGAGCTGGTACGGGCTGCCCGCGTCCGGCTGCGCGGCGTTGATGCGGGCGACGATGACCAGGCCGGCCAGGGCCGAGAGCCCGCCGGAGATGCAGTAGACGGCGATCTTGACGCGGTGGACCCGGACCCCCGAGAGCCAGGCGGTCTCCTCGCTGCCGCCGACCGCGATCACGTTCTGGCCGAACACGGTCTTGCGCAGGAGCAGCCAGGCCGCGACTCCGACGACCGCCACGATGACGACCACGACGGGCACGCCTCCGATGTAGCTGTTGAGCAGGAGGATGAACTCCTTCGGCACGTCGTAGACCGGCTTGCCGTTGGTGGCGACGTAGGCGCCTCCCTGGAACACGCTCATCGTGCCGAGCGTGGCGATGAAGGGCGGCAGGTTCAGCTTGGTGACCAGCAGGCCGTTGATCCCTCCGCAGATCAGGCCGAGGACGATGCCGGCCGCGAGACCGAGCAGCGGGGGCACGCCGCCGTTGACCATCAGCGAGGCGCTGACGATCCCGACGAAGCTGGCCATGGCGCCCACGGCGAGGTCGATGCCGCCGGTGATGATGACGAAGGTCAGGCCGATGCCGATGATGGCGTTCACACTGGCCGACACCGCGACGTCGCGGAGGTTGCCGATGGTGAGGAAGTTGGGGTTCAGCACGCCCAGGATGACGAAGAGGACGACGGCGGCGATGTAGATGCCGAAGGCCTGCAGGTTGAAGGAGCGCCGGCGCGGGGTGGCGACGCTCCCGGTCTCGGGGGAGGTCATGAGGTTCCTTTCGCCACGCCCATGGCGTTGGCCACGATGCTGTGCTCGGTGATGTCGTCGCCGACGTGCTCGGAGACGAAGCGCCCGGACCTCATCACGAGGACCCGGTCGCTGATGGAGATGATCTCGGGCAGGTCGCTCGAGACGACGATCACGGCGTGCCCCTCGGAGGCCAGCTGATCGATGAGCTCGTAGATCTCGACCTTGCCGCCGACGTCGACGCCCTTGGTCGGCTCGTCGAAGAGGAAGACGCTCGCTCCGAGCCAGATCCACTTCGCGATCACGATCTTCTGCTGGTTGCCGCCCGAGAACTGGCGGGCGTTGAGGCGGACGTCGGCGGGACGCAGCGACATGCGCCGGCCCATCTCCTCCGCCGTCTCGATCTGCCGCTTCGTGCTGATGAAGGGGCCGAAGCCGTTCAGCTGCCGGTCGGAGGTGAGGGCGACGTTCGCGTAGGCCGGGGTCTGGAGGACGAGGCCCTGGTGCTTGCGGTCCTCGGGGATGAACGCGATGCCGGCGTCGCGGCTGTCGCGCGGCGAGCGGATGCGCAGCGGACGGCCGCCCAGGCGGACGGTCCCCTCGGTGCCGTCGTCGGCGCGGATGAGCGCGCGGAGGAACTCGGTGCGGCCGGAGCCGACGAGGCCGGCGATGCCGACGACCTCGCCGCGGCGGACGCTGATCGACTCCGGTCCGACTCCGCTCGGGTGGACGACGCCCGTGGCCTCGAAGTGCACCTCGGCGTCCGGGGCGACCGGGTGGCGCCGCTCGAACGAGAGCAGCTCCCGGCCGACCATCCGCCGCACGATGTCCTCGGACGAGGTCTCGCCGATCGGAGCGTCGTAGGCGGGCCGGCCGTCGCGGAGGACGACGACCGTGTCCGACACGCTCATCACCTCCGGCATCTTGTGCGAGACGTAGATGACGCCGACGCCGCGCCCGTGGGCGATCTCGCGGACCCGGGTGAGGACACCCTCGACGTTGTGCTCGAGCATGCTCGTCGTCGGCTCGTCGAGCGCGACGATCTTCGCGCCGAACGCGAACGCCCGCGCGATGGTGAGCGCGTGCCGCTGCGCCGGGCTGAGCCGGCCGACCGGGGTCCTCGCCTCCATCGGGAAGCCCATCAGGTGGACGTCCTTGAGGGCCCGGTCGATGTCGTCCTGGGCGGACGCGCGCTGCTTGCGCGTCCGCCCGAGGAGCAGGTTCTGCATCACCGTGAGCTGGGGCACGATGGCCGGCTCCTGGTGCGCGATGCGGACCCCCTCGGCGAGCGCCTGGCGGGAGGTGTACTCCATCCGCCGGACGCCGTCGATCGTGATCGAGCCGCGGTCCGGGCGCAGGGCCCCGCCGAGGATGTTCAGCAGGGTGCTCTTGCCCGCGCCGTTCTCGCCGGCGAGGGTGCGGATCTCGCCGCGGTCGAGCGTGAAGCTCACGCCGTCCAGGGCGCGGACGCCCGGGAACGATTTCGCGATGCCGCGGACCTCGAGCAGATGCTCGGCCATGTTCCGTCTACTTCCTTGTCGAGGAGGTCGTGGGGAGGGAGGAGGTGACGGGTTACGGCATCCCGGTCTCGTACTGCGCGACGTTGGTGCTGTCGATGATGAACGCGGGGACGTCGATCCACGCGGGGACCTTCTTCCCGGCGAGCAGGTACAGCGCGGCGTCGACGCCGGTCGCGCCCTCGGTGGTGGGCAGCTCGCTGACGGTGGCGGTGTAGTCGCCGGCCAGGATCTGCTTCTTGGCCTGCGGGATGCCGTCGGTGCCGACCAGGATCACCTCGCCGGTGAGGCCCTTCGCGTCGATGGCGGCCTGGACGCCGAGCGCCATGCCGTCGTTCTGCGAGTAGAAGGCCGCGATGTCGGGGTTCGCGGTCAGCATCGTGGTCGCGATCTCCTGCGCCTTGGTCTGGTCCCACGAGGCGGTCTGGGAGGCGACGAGCTCGAGGTTCTCGTGCTTCGCGAGGGCGGCGGTGAAGCCGTCTCCGCGGTTGATCGCGTTGGAGGAGCCCGGATCGCCCTCGATCATCGCGACCTTGCCGCCGTCGGGCAGCTTGTCGGCGATGTAGTCGGCGGCGGTCGCGCCGATGGTGGTCGCGTCGGGTCCGACGTAGACGGTGCCGGCCACGCCGCTCTTGGCGTCGTTGAGGACGATCGCGGGGATGCCGTCGGCGAGCGCCGACTCGAAGATCGAGTCGAGGCCCGTGGCCGAGATCGGCGAGGCGAGGATGGCGGAGCAGCCCTGGTTCATGGCGCTCTTGGCCTTGTCGAGCTGCTCGGTGATCGAGGACTCGTCGGTGACGTCGAAGGTCTGGTAGTCGACGCCGAGCTCCTTCGCGCGGTTCTCGAAGCCGTCGCGCTCGTAGCCCCAGAACTCGTTGGAGAGGGTGCGGGTGATGTAGCAGAGCTTCGCGGAGACGAGCTTGCCGTAGACGGTGAAGCCGCCCTCGCCGTCGAGGAACTCGCCGGCCTTGAGGTCCTTCTTGGCCGTCGCGACCACGTCGCCGTAGAAGCCCTCGGGGTGGCCGGTCGAGATGCCGCGCAGGGCGGCGTTGGCGATCGACATGTTCAGCTCGAGGCCGACGTAGTGGTATGGGCGGTAGAGCGCCGCGTACTGCTTGGTCGGGTCCGGGTGCCACGGGTACTCGTCGAAGCAGGTCGACACGTAGGGGTTGGTCGCCTTGACGACGACGTAGACGCCCTCCTGGGTGTTGTGCGGGATGAGGGCGCCGTCGCGGGTGACGCTCGACATCACGTCGACGGTGCCCTCGTGGTCGAGCGCTCCGCCGATCGAGCGGGGGCGGCTGATCGTGGCGATCTCCTCGACGTCGCCCGGGGTGAAGGTGAGGCCGGCGTCGGAGGGGACGAGCCCGGCCGCGTTGGCGACAGCGGCCATCTCGATGGCGGCCTTCGTGCCGTCGCGGAACGAGGTGTGCATGTAGGGGTTGAGCTGGCCGGAGTCGGTGAGCTCCTTGCTGAACTCCCAGTTCTCCCAGACGTTGTCGGGGTTCATCTGGTGGTAGTGCTCGAGGTACTTGGCGCCCTTGCCGGCGCAGACGACGTCGAAGCCGCTGGTGCGGGCCCAGTCGACGAGCTCCATGATGAGGGCGGGCTGGTCGCCGTAGGCCATCGAGTAGACGATGCCCGCCTTCTCCGCCCGCTTGGCGAGCGCCGGTCCGGCGAGGGCGTCGGCCTCGACGGTGACCATGATGATGTGCTTGCCGGTCTCGATCGCGCGGAGGGCGTGGTGCACGCCGACGATGGGGTTGCCGGTCGCCTCGACGATGACGTCGATGTCGTGCTCGAAGAGGACGGCCGCGTTGTCGACGATGGTGGTGGTGCGGTTGGCGAGCGCCTCGGGGATGTCGGCGGCCATCGCCTCGGCGGGCCAGTCGACCAGCTCGAAGGCGCCGCGGGCCCGGGCCACGTTCACGTCGGCGATGGCGACCACGTGAACGCCGGGGATGTTGCGCGCCTGCGAGAGGTACATGGTGCCGTAGCGGCCGGCGCCGATCAGCCCGACGCGGATGGGGCGGCCCTCGCGTTCGCGATCGCCGAGGAGTTTGTACAGGTTCACGTTGACCTCTCTGGTCCGGTGGCGCACGGACGCGGAGAGCCGCCGGTGAGGGCGGTGGACGTCGTCGTCGTGCGCAGTCTTCTTCGGAGGAATTCTGCTGACCGGTCGGGGTGGAACCGGTACCAGTTTTGTACCAGCGCCCGTTAGGCTGTGTCAACAGCAGTTCGCATCGCGGCGTTCGACGAGGACCCCGCCGGCCCCCGGGAGGACCCGTGCAGAAAGCTCCGACGATCCGCGACGTCGCCCGCACCGCGGGCGTCTCGGTCTCGGTCGTCTCCCGTGTGCTCAACGACGGCACCGGCCCGGTCGCGGTCGACACGCGGCGCCGCGTGGTCGAGGCGATCGACGAGCTCGGCTTCCGCCCCCGCGCCGCCGCCCGCGAGCTCAGCCAGGGGCAGGCCCTCGCGATCGGCCTGGTCCTGCCCGACCTCACCAACCCGTTCTTCGCCCGCCTCGCCGACAAGGTGGTCTGGGAGGCGCGCGCCCGCGGGGCCCAGGTGCTCCTGGTCACCACGCAGGAGGACTCCCACGTCGAGGGCGAGTCGCTCACGAGCCTGCTCGACCGCTCCGTCGGAGGCGTGATCGCCACCCCCTCCGGCGACAACCTCGAGAAGTGGTCGCGCCTGCGCCGCGCCGGGGTCGACGTGGTCTTCGTCGACCGCACCACGCCCGGGCTCGACGACGTCGATGTCGTCAGCATCGGCAACTCCGCCTCCGCCGCCCGGGCCACCGACCACCTGATCGCGCTCGGCCACACCCGGATCGCGATCCTCTCCGGACCCGCGCACACCTCCACCGGCCAGGCCCGCGTCGCCGGGTACCGCGCCTCCCTCACCGCGGCCGGCCTGCCGCTGGACTCCACGCTCGTACGCGACGTGCCCTTCCGCGGCGACGTCGGCGGCGAGGCGGTCGCCGCCCTCCTCGCGCTGCCGGAGCCGCCGACCGCCCTCGTCGTCGCCAACACCGCGCAGGTGCGCAGCGCCGTGCACCGGCTCTTCCAGCTCGGGATCCGGATCCCGGAGGCCCTCTCGGTCGTCGTGTTCGACGACAACCCGTGGAGCGAGCTGGTCACCCCGCCGCTCAGCGTCGTCCGCCAGCCGATCGACATGCTCGCCCGTCACAGCGTCGAGCTCGTCCTCGCCCGCATGCAGGGCCGCCTCCCCGAGGCCCCGCAGCACATCGAGGTGCAGGCCGACCTCGTCATCCGCTCCAGCTGCGCCGCACCCCCGCAGCGCTGATCCCCCTCCCCCCTCCGAAAGGCACGCCATGTCCGATCCCGTCGTCGTCACCGCGATCTTCACTCCCGCCGAGGGGCAGCGCGACGCGCTCGTCGCCGCCCTCTCCACCGCCATCGCGGAGGTGCACGAGGAGGAGGGCTGCGAGCTCTACGCGATCCACGACTCGCCCGACGGCACCATCGTCATGCTGGAGAAGTGGACGAGCGGCGACCTGCTCGACGCGCACGGCGCCGGAGAGCCGGTCGTCCGCCTCAACGCGGCGATCCGCGGACTCGTCGCCCACCCGCCCGTCGTGACGCGGCTCGTCCCGATCCCGGCCGGCACCTCGCAGCAGGGCGAGCTCTAGCACCCGGGGGCGGGGCCGCTCGGATCCGGATCGCGCGCCTCCCGCCGGAAACGCGCGCGAAACAGCGGAGGCCTACGGTCGGGAGCGACCCCGCCGCCCCGGCCGCTCCCTGGAGGACCCGCATGCCCCGCCCCGCCTTCCCCGCCCCGCCCAGCGCCGAGCTGCACATCCACCTCGAGGGCACGATCGAGCCCGAGCACATCGTCGAGATGGCGCGCCGCAACGGAGTCGCCCTGCCCACCGAGGACCTCGACGCCCTCCGCGCCCGGTACTCCTTCACCGACCTCGCGTCGTTCCTGGAGCTGCACTACTCGAACCTCACCGTGCTGAAGACGGAGCGGGACTTCTTCGAGCTCGCGACCGGCTACCTCGACCGGGCGCAGAAGGCGAACGTCCGCCGCGCCGAGATCTTCTTCGACCCGCAGACGCACCTCGGCAACGGCGTCGCGCTCGACACCGTGATGAGCGGGATCACCCGTGCGCTCGGTCGGAGCGAGGAGACCCACGGGATCTCGACGGACCTGATCATGTGCTTCCTCCGCGACCTGGGCGCCGACGCGGCCGACGAGATGCTGACGGCGATCCTCCCCTGGCGCGAGCACATCATCGGCGTCGGGCTCGACTCGAACGAGGTGGGCTTCGGCCCGGAGCTGTTCGTCGACGTCTACGCGCGCGCCGCGGCGGAGGGACTGCGCCTGGTCGCGCACGCCGGCGAGGAGGGCGGGCCCGAGCTGGTCGCGGCCACCGTCGAGCTGCTGAAGGTCGAGCGGATCGACCACGGGATCCGCGCGATGGAGGACCCGGAGGTCGTCGCGATGCTCCGCGAGCGCCGCATCCCGGTGACGGTGTGCCCGCTGTCGAACGTGGCCCTGCGCGCTGTGGACACGATGGCCGACCACCCGCTGCCCGCGATGCTCCGCGAGGGACTCGTCGTGACGGTCTCGAGCGACGACCCGCCCTACTTCGGCGGCTACGTGGATGAGAACTACCGCGCCCTGGTCGAGGAGCTGCGGATGGACGACGCGCAGCTCGAGCAGCTGGCGCTCAACTCCTTCGACGCGGCGTTCATCACGGAGGAGGACCGCGAGCGCTGGCAGGCGGAGGTGCGCGAGCACTTCGCGCGGTGAGCGCGCCACTGCCCGGAGAACGATCGTTCCCACCCCTCCCCGCGCGCTGAGCCCTCGATCCGCGGCCCCCGCCTCCGCGCCCGCCCTACGCTGGCCGGATGACCCGATCCGACGGCACGCGATGAGCTGGGTGCTCCTCACCGGCGCGATCCTCACCGAGGTGACGGCGTCGCTCGCCCTCCAGGCCGCGATCGGGTCGCCGGGCTGGTACGCGCTCGTGGTGGCGGGCTACCTGGCGGCGTTCGTCCTCCTCAGCCGGGTGCTCAGGGCCGGCATGCCGATCGGAGTCGCCTACGGCGTGTGGGCCGCGTGCGGCGTCGCGCTGACGGCGGTCCTCGCGGCCGTGCTCTTCGGGCAGCCGCTGACGGGCGTGATGACGATCGGGCTGGTGCTGATCATCGCGGGCGTGCTGATGGTCGAGATCGGGTCGCAGCGAGCGCAGGCCGCGCGCCGGGCGGTGCGCTGATGGCCTGGCTGCTGCTCTCGGGCGCGATCCTCACCGAGGTCGCCGCGACGATGAGCCTCAAGCCCGCGACGGACGGCCGGAAGCGCTGGTACGTCGTGGTCGGAGTCGGCTACGTCGTCGCGTTCTCGCTGCTGGCCGGGGCGCTCGCGCAGGGCATGCCGATCGGGGTGGCCTACGGGATCTGGGCGGCGGTCGGAGTCGCGCTGACCGCGGTGCTCGGGCGCTGGCTGTTCCAGGACCCGCTGACCTGGACGATGCTCGGCGGGATCGGCCTGATCATCGCCGGCGTGCTGCTGGTGGAGCTCGGGCACTGACCGGCCGAGTGTCGTCGCGGCGGGAGTCTCTTCCACTCAGCGGCCGTCGCGGCGGGAGCGCGTCTGCTCAGCGGTCGTCGCGTCGGCGTCACCGGTTGTCGCGGCGGTACCGCGCCTCGCGGCCGGCGATGTGGAGGCCGAGCCCGGTGACCGCGACCGCGAAGGCGACCAGCACGCCGATGAACGCGATCTCGTCGCCCGCTCCGACCGCCACGGCCGCGACGGCGAGCCCGATCAGCGCGAGGGCGATCACCACGGCGCCGACGATCTCGAGAGGACTCCAGGCGGTCATGACTCCAGCGTGCGCGCGGAGCGGCGCGCGGGCAAGGGGCGGCAGGCGAACAGGACATTGCAGAACGGACCTTGACATGCCGCACTCGGGTCATCGCGCCATAACCAGTGGACGGGCATCCGGGTGGTCCCTTTTCAGGAGCGCTGCCGACTGATCGGTCCGAACGGGATGCGTCGGCTCGGTCCCCGCCGACTGACAGGATGAGATACACACACCAGCTGGAGGCGCCGTGAATCCCGAAGAAGCTGTCGTCGTCCCCCTGGTCCCGACGCCGTCGGAACCGAGCACCGAGGGGATGCTCCGCATGCTCCTCAATCGCGATGCTTTGCTCATCAGTCGCGTGCCGACACCGGCCGGCCAGGTGGCCTCGGGTCTCGTGGCTCAGACCGCAGGGGCCTTCGCGAAGGCGATCGGTCAGGCTGCGGGCGGCCTCACCCGATCGCCCGGATCCGCTGAGGGCCTCTACCGCGTCATCCTCCCGACCGGCGCGGTCGCTCGCGATCTCGTTCCCGCAGTAGGGGGCGGGTTCCGCGGAATCGTCCGGGCGGCCGGGTCGACGAAACTCTCGGCTCATGCTCGGCTCGTCCCGGCAGTGGCGGGGACGGGCGCCGCTGCTGCGGCCGGACCACTTATCGCCACGGTGGGTCTCGCCGTCGCCGGGGATATGCTCGCGCAGCACCAGATGAACAAGAAGCTTGAGAGGATCACGACGACACTGCTCGGAATCGAGAATCGGGCCAACGAGGAGGACCGATCGGTACTGGTCACCGCGGCGCAGCAGACGCGGAAAGTCGCCGGCTACCTGCTCGACCAAGCGAGGATCCCGGCGATCTCTTCAGCCGCCCATGCCTTCGGTGCGCTCGATGCGCTTGCAAACAGCTACGAGGATCGTCTCGACCGCTGGCTCGATGTCGTGGCCAAGTACGAGGGCGTTGACCGGGTGTACGCGCCCGAGCTCCTCGTCGCACTCGTGGGCAAGCGCGACGATCCGATGAGGGAATTCGAACGCATCGTCGCCCAGATGTACGAGGGATTCTCTCTTCGAGCTCGGATCGCGGTGCTCGAGAGGGTCGCGGCCGAGCATGCGAATCCGGACCGGTCGCTGCTCTCCGTCGAGGGGGTCCTCCGCGACGAGCTCGGGCGGATCGCGGCACGACAGGTGCAGCTCGTCGGGCTCCTCGATGATCTGAGCGTTCTGCAGATCGACGCGAGCAGGATTCTCATCGCCTTCGCCGGCAAAGGAACTCTCGAGGCTCGAACGACCTTCAGCCGTCTCGCCCGGGCGCTCCACACGCTGCCCGACGGGATCCCGGTTCTCACCGACTCGGACCAGACCGTCCTCGAGCTCACCCCGAATAGGGGCGGCCTCTCAGTGGCAGCGCCCGCCGATCATTAGGCGCCGTCCACGGGCGCAAGCCGATCTCGAAGACACTTCAACGCGGAGGTAAGAATGGTCAAGGCAGCGGAGACGAACCTCGCCGGTGTGCTGGAGGGTAAGAAGCAGTACCAGGTGCCGCTCTACCAGCGGGTCTACTCATGGGGGAAGCCGCAGCTCGACCAGCTGTGGAACGACATCGCCGAGCTCGCGAACACCCGCCGCGAGGAGCCCACCGCGACGCACTTCATCGGCTCGCTGGTACTCGCCCAGAGCCCCGACTTCTCGGTTGTCGGCGTCTCGAAGCTGCTCGTGGTCGATGGGCAGCAGCGCCTGACGACCCTCACGCTCCTCCTGGCCGCCCTCCGAGATCACTTGAACGAGACCGGCGACGCCGAAAAGGCTGAGGGCATCCAGGCGCAGTACCTGGTCAATGTGTACGACAAGGACAAGCCGGCGAAAGTTCTGCCCACGCAGGCGGATAGAGCCTCCTACCTGGCGGTCATTCGGTCGGCTCCGGACGCAGGAGGTATCGGCCGGATCGGCGAGGCGTACAACCACTTCCGCTCGAAGATCGCTGCGGCCGACGACCCGGATGATCCGCACGATCTCGAGGAGATCGAGAACGTCATAGTCAACGGCCTCGCCCTCGTCGTCGTGACGGCAGAGCCCCGGGACAATGCACACCGCATCTTCGAATCGCTGAACAACACCGGCCTTCAGCTGACCCAGTCGGATCTCCTGAAGAACTATCTGTTCATGCGGCTCGGCGACAGCGGCGTCGAGGTCTACGAATCGGTCTGGTTGCCTCTGGAGAAGAAGCTCAGTGCAGACAGCCTCGAGTTGCTGTTCTGGCTCGACCTGGTGCAGACGGACGAACGCGCCAAGCAGTCGGACACGTATACAGGGCAGCAGAAGCGCTTGGAGAAGCTCGCCGGCCCGGCCGAAATCGTGGCCGAGGTCGTGCGAATCGCGAAGCTGGGCGACGTACTCGCGGCTATTCTCGATCCTTCGCTCGAGGTCGACAACCGAATCCAGAGACGCCTGACGCGGATCCGAGCATGGGGCTCGACGACTGCGTATCCCGTCGTCATGCGCCTCTTGGACCGGCGGGCTGCAGGAACCGCGTCCGCTGATCAGGTGCTTCAGGCCCTGACCTACCTCGAGTCCTACTTCGTCCGGCGCATCGTCATCGGGCGCGCGACTGCGAGCTTGAATCGAACGCTCCTTCAAGCAGTGAGCGCCATTGCCGACGCCCCCGATATCGACGTCGCGTTGCGCGAGCACCTGTCGCGCGGCCGCAAGTACTACGGCACGGACAAGCAGGTGCGGGAGGCGGTGACGAATGTCCCGTTCTACTGGCAGGGTCGGGCCGCTCAGAAGAAGCTCATCCTGCTGTGGCTCGAGGAGTCCTACGAGTCGAAGGAGACTATCGACCCGGGCAACCTGACCATCGAGCACGTCCTGCCTCAGACCCTGACCGACGCCGTGCGGCGTGGTTTCGAGCGGGGCCTGCCCGACGGATCCGATCTCGCCTATGAGCACGACCGCCTCGTCCACACGATCGGCAACCTCACTCTCACCGGGTACAACAGCGAGCTCAGCAACCGCCCCTTCGACCAGAAGCGCAGGATGCTGGCCGAGAGTGGCCTTCGCCTTAATCAGGAGATCGCGGGCGAGGAGGAGTGGGGCGCTCCGGAGATCGCGAAGCGCAGCGCCGCTCTCGCAGAGAGGATCATCGCTCTGTGGCCTGGTCCTGATGAAGACCTGACGTCGTCCGGCGGGGCAGAGCCCTCCGCGATGCGGAGCGTCGTGGCCTCAATAGTCGCCGAGATCCCCGCCGGCAGATGGACGTCCTACGGCGAGGTCGCCCTGGTCGCCGGCTCTTACCCTCAACCCGTCGCAGCCGTCCTCGCGAGCAACCCGATGCAAGGCGCGTGGAGAGTACTTCAAAGCGGCGGCACGATAGCGCCGGGCTTCAGATGGATGGACTCGGACCGGACCGATCCTCCGCGCGAGTTCCTCGAGTCCGAGGGTCTCACCTTCGATCGCGAGGGCCGGGCCGATCCGGCGCAGTTCCTCCGCGCCGAAGACCTCGCCGATCTCGCGGGGCTGGAGATCGACCAGGATCGACATCGGGTGCCTGGGACCCGGCCGCTCCTCGCGCAGAGGAAGGCGTTCTTCCTCAAGGTCCACGACCTCGGCGAGAGTCTCCAGACGAGGATCACGTCCTGGCCCAGCGGATCGACCGGATCCACTGTCGACGTGAGTCTCGGCGTGCCCGGATCCGTCATCGTCCTCGGATTGTCGTCCCGCGAACCCGCCGGCGTCTCCTGTGCGCTGAAGATCCGAGAGGACAAGGCGCTCTTCGCCCGCCTGCTCGACCATCGCGTGGAGATCGAGGCTGCCGTCGGCGTGGATCTCGAGTGGCTCAATGAGCCGGGGAACCTGTCTAGCCAGGTCCTCCTACGCGAAACCGGCGAGTGGCGCGACGAGGCCACCGCTCCTGATCTCGCTCAATGGCTCATAGTCACCGCCGAGAGATTCGCTGAGGTGTTCCCGGCGTTCCTCCTTCCGAAGCGCTCGTGAGCACGAAGTGCATGACAGGGTGCCGAGCAGTCACGGGAAGCCGGTTCTCGTTCGGAAGAAGCCCGCCAGGGGCGCCGGTCATGAGACGAAAAATCGAGCTCGGCGACACCCTTCGGCACTCGCCCCGCCGCCGCGCCCGCCCCTAGGCTCGACGGCGTGACCGCCTCCGTCCCCGCCCCCCACTCCCGGCCCCGCGACGTCGTCGGCATCGTCGGCCTCGTCCTCGCGATCGTCCTCGTCCTCGCGCAGATCGGGCGGACCGCGCTCACCACGGCCATCCCGGTCCTCGCGTTCCGGGGCGGCTTCGACACCACGCAGATCGGGGCGCTCTTCGCCGCCCTCGGGGTCACGATGCTCGTGCTCGCGACGGCGACCGCGATCGTCGGCGTCATCGGCGTCGCGCGGAAGGACCGCGCCCGGCTGCTCTCGGCCGTCACGCTCGGCGTCGGCGCCAGCGTCGCGATCGTCGAGCTGGGAGCGCTCGTCGTCCCGCCCCTGGTCGGCCTCTCGCTCCAGTACTGACGAGGCCCGCCGGAGCGCATCCGCCCCGCGGCCTCGCAGGATCCGCACGGCGCCGCGTCCGCTCCTCGCGCTCCCCTGCGCCGCGACGGCCCTGCCGGCTCCCCCGCGATGCGCCAGGATGGGGGCATGACGACACGCGTGGACGGCCTCTTCGTCTACCCGGTGAAGGGCCTGACCCCGCAGCCGCTCCCCCGCGTCGAGCTCACCGCCGGCCGCGGCGTCCCCTTCGACCGCACGATCGCCCTCGCCCGCCCCGGCGGCGCCTACCGGCCCGGCATGCGGCACGGCATCTCCAAGCGCGAGTACTTCGTCCTCGTCGCCGAGGCCCGCCTCGCCGGCCTGACCACGCACCTCGACCCCGACAGCGGAGTGCTCACCGTCGACGTCCGCGGCCACCGGGTCCTCTCCGCCGACCTCGGCGCGGAGGACGGACGGGCCGCACTGCGCTCCTTCGCCGCCCGCGTGCTCGACCTGCCGCCCGGCGTCGAGCCCGTGATCGCCCAGGACGCGGGGCGCCGCTACACCGACACGGCCCACAACTCCGACATCGAGATGGAGTACGTCTCGCTGATCAACCTGGCGAGCGTCCGCGACCTCGCCGGGCGCACCGGCCGGAGCGTCGATCCGCTGCGGTTCCGCGGGAACATCCACCTCGAGGGGCTGCCCGCGTGGAGCGAGCTCGAGCTGCTCGGGCGCGAGCTCACCGCGGGCGGGCTGCGGCTGCGGATCACGAAGGCCACCGAGCGGTGCGCCGCGACCGAGGTCGAGCCGGGCACCGGTCGGCGCGACCTGCCGGTCCCTCGCCTGCTGCACGAGACCTACGGCCACGAGCTCCTCGGCGTCTACGCGGAGGTCCTCGACGGCGGCACGCTCGGCGTGGGCGACGAGCTGGTGCTCCGTGGTTGAGCTGCGGCTCGTGGTGGCCGAGCGCGAGGCGCTCACCCCGGCCGTCACCCGCTTCGTGCTGCGGAGCGAGGACGGCGCCCCGCTGCCCGGCTACTCCGCCGGCGCGCACCTCACGCTCACGACCCCCTCCGGCGAGCGCCGCAGCTACAGCCTCGTCGAGCCGGGATCCGCGGAGCCGTCGCACTACGCGATCGCGGTGCGCCGGGAGCCCGGGGGCCGGGGCGGATCGCGGAGCCTCCACGACGACGTCCGCGTCGGCGACGTCCTCTCCTCCGCGCCGCCCGCGAACACCTTCGTCCTCCGGCCCGCCGCCCGCTATCTCCTGATCGCCGGCGGGATCGGGGTCACCCCGATCCGCGCCATGGCCGCCGAGCTCCGGGCGCAGGGCTCGGCCGTGCAGGTCGTGTACCTCAGCCGCACCCCCGAGGACACCGCGTGGCTCGACGAGTTCTCCGCCGACGGCTCCCTCGTGCACCACAGTGCGATCCACGGCCGGCTCGACCTCTGGCCGCTCGTCGCCGAGCCCGACGACGACACCCGGATCTACTGCTGCGGTCCGTCCGCGCTGATCGACGAGGTCCTCGCCCTCACGATGCACTGGCGCCCGAGCCGGATCCACGTCGAGGACTTCGCGGGCGTCGACGCCGTCGGCGACCGGGCCGTCCCCTTCGCCGCCGTCTGGGAGCCGACCGGAGCCGTTGTGGAGGTCCCGGCCGACCGCTCGCTCCTCACCGCGCTCCGCTCCTCCGGGATCGACGTCGACTCCTCCTGCGAGTCGGGCACGTGCGGCACCTGCCGCCTGCGCCTCGTCGGCGGGACGGCGGAGCACCGCGACCTGGTGCTGACCCCCGAGGAGCAGGACCGCTGGATCATGCCGTGCGTCTCGCGCTCCGCCGGCGGCGAGCTGGTCGTCGCCCCGGAATGACGGAGCGACGGGGCCGGGCCCCACGCACGCCGGCCGACACGCGTCGGCCGTCGTGTGACGCCGTGTGACGGGCGCCCGGCGCCCGGTCCCCCGCATGCCTAGGCTCCCGGACGGGGGACCACGACCGTCACGACCGAAGGACTTCCGATGACCAGCACCTCCGTCCGCACCCAGCTCGACGAGTTCACCGTCGGCTTCGACGAGACGGTCGGCCCCGAGCTCGCCGCCGTCTTCTCCGGCGAGCGCGACGACCTCGTCGCCGTCGGCGCCCCGAGCGGAGCCGTCACCGCCGGCGACGCGCTCCCCGCCGCCTCCGTCGTGACCGTCGACGGCGACACCGTCGACCTCGCGGACGTCCTCGGCGCGGGCCCGGCCGTCCTCGTCTTCTACCGCGGAGCCTGGTGCCCGTACTGCAACATCACGCTCAAGCACTACAACGAGACCCTCGCCCCCGAGCTCGCGTCGCGCGGAGTCGCCCTCGTCGCGATCAGCCCGCAGACCCCCGACGGGTCGCGCGCGGCGGTCGCGAACGGCGACCTGGGCTTCACCGTCGTCTCCGACCCCGGCAACACGCTCGCGAGCGCTCTCGGCATCGTCACCGCCCCCAGCGGCGAGGCGCAGGAGGCGCACACCGCGCTCGGCTTCGCCGTGAAGGACAGCAACGCCGACGACACCCCGGCCGTCCCGTACCCGACCGTCCTGGTCGTCGACGCCGACCGGATCGTCCGCACGGCGGACGTGCACGTCGACTACACGACGCGCACGGAGACCGAGGAGATCCTCGCCGCCGTCGACGCGCTCTGACACCTCCGCTCGCACCCTGAGCACGCGCGGCGGTCGAGCGCACCCCCTCGCCCGCCGCACCGCCGCTCCCTAGGCTCGACCCGTGACAGCGGAGACGGACGTGCTCGTGGTCGGCGGCGGTCCGGTCGGACTCCTGCTCGGCGCGCTCCTGGCGCGGGCCGGAGTGGACGTGCAGGTGTGGGAGCGGCGCTCCTCGGTGCCGCGCGGCTCGCGGGCGATCGGCATCCATCCGCCGTCGCTCGACGCGTTCGCGGCGGTCGGCGCCGATGCTCCCGTGCTGGCCGAGGCCACCCGGGTCCGCGAGGGCGTCGCGCGCAGCCGGGGCCGCACCCTCGGCACGCTCTCGTTCGCACGCGCCTCCGCGACGCACCCCTACGTCGTCACCCTCGACCAGCACCGCACCGAGGCGATCCTCCGCGAGCGCCTGGAGGCGGCGTCCCCGGACGCGCTGCGCCCCGGGGTCGCGCTGACCGGCCTGCTCCGTCGCGGCTCCACCGTCGAGGCGACCGGCACCGGACCGGGCGGCGAGCCGGTCTCCGTCCGCGCCGCCTTCGTCGTGGGAGCCGACGGCGCCCGCAGCACCGTCCGCGACCTGCTCGGGATCCGCACCACAGGCCGCGACTACCCGGACCGCTACGTGATGGGCGACTTCGCCGACCCCGAGCCCGGCGGTCTCACCGGCACCGCGCTGGTCGACGTCGGCCCGGCCGGAGTGGTGGAGTCCTTCCCGCTGCCGGGCGGCCGGCGCCGGTACGTCGCCCTGAGCGGCCCCGACCGCTCTCTCGGCGCCCCCGCCTGGCGGCCCGAGGAGGCCCCCGACCAGGAGGCCGCGCGCGCCCTGGCCGCCGCTGTCCGCGACCGGACGGGCGCCGACGCCGACCCGGAGACCTGCACGATGCTCAGCGGATTCCAGGTGCGGCGCCGCGAGGCCGAGCTGATGGGCGTCGGCCGCGTCGTGCTCATCGGCGACGCCGCGCACGAGATCAGTCCGATCGGCGGGCAGGGCATGAACCTCGGCTGGCTCGACGCCGCCGAGCTCGCCCCGCTCCTGGCCGGTGCCGTGCGCCGCGGCGAGGCCGGCCCCTGGCCCGGCTTCGCCCGGCGGCGCACCACCGCGGCCCGGCGCGCGGCGCGGCAGGCGGAGGCGAACATGGCGCTCGGACGCCCGCTCGGCACGCTCGCGCACCGCGGCCGCGAGGCGTTCCTCCGCACCGCCCTCGCCCTGCCGACCTCGGACCTGCTCGCCCGCGTCTACGCGATGCGCTGGTCCTGAGGTCGCGGGCGGCCGGTCAGCCGACCAGCCGCGCGCCCGCCAGCCCGAGCTCGACCACCAGCACGAGCGAGGCCGCGATCACCAGCCGGAACAGGGTGCGCGTGGGCGGGCCGGTCAGCACCAGGCGGATGCCCGCCGCGGCGAGCACGACCATCGCGAGGGTCCCGATCACCGCGAGCACCACGCCCGTCCCGCGCACCGGCTGGTCGCCGACGAGCTGTCCGACGAGCACGAGCAGCGCGGCGACCACCAGCGACCCGAAGGCGACGACTCCGGAGAGCCGCAGGCCGAGGCGGTGCGGGAAGCCGCGGACCCCGGTGGCCTCGTCGTCGACCAGGTCGGGGAGCACGTTCGTGCAGTGGATCGCGACGCCGAACACGGCGCCGGTCGCGATCGCCCACCAGGCAGGGAGCCGGCCGTCGCCCGCCGCCACCGCCACCACCGGCAGCAGCCCGAAGGCGACCACGAACGGAGCGACCGACCAGACCGTGCGCTTGAGCCCCGCGTCGTAGGCCCAGCCCGCGGCGACCAGCACCAGGTGCGCGACCGCGGCGACCGGTCCGAGCAGCAGCGAGAGCACCACGGCGGCCGCGGCCGTCCCCAGTGCGGCGGCGCGGACGGCGCCCACGCCGATCAGCCCCTGCGCGACCGGCTTGTCGGTGCGCCCCACCGCGCGGTCGCGGTCGGCGTCGATCCAGTCGTTCGCGAGCCCGATCGAGAGCTGCCCGAGCAGCACGGCGAGCGCCACCAGCACGACCTGCCCGAGCGGATGCCCGGACGCCGCCGCGATCACGGTCGCCAGCACGGTGACCGTCACGGTCGGCCCGGGGTGCGACGAGGCCAGCAGGAGTCGCACCCGGGACGTCATCCCGCCAGCCTACGGTCGCGGCGGCACAGCGGGGCGCCGGTCGCGCTCCCCGCCCCGGAGCGGGATCCAGCGTGGTCCGAGCGCGGCGCCCGCATCCGCCCGCGACGGGAATGGCCCGGGATGGGGCAGGGTTGCACCACCCGGCATCCCGACTCAGGAAGAAGGCCTCGTGGACCTCGTGCACTGGCTGTTCGACGCGCAGATCGTCATCGGCGAGCAGACCGTCCTCTGGCGGGAGGTCATCGGCAACGTCTTCGGGCTCCTCAGCGCCCTCGGCGGGATGCGGCGGAAGGTCTGGGCCTGGCCCGTCGGCCTCATCGGCAACGTGCTGCTGTTCACGGTCTTCATGGGCGCCCTGTTCGGCACTCCGAACCCCGTCAACCTGCTCGGCCAGGCCGGGCGGCAGGTGATGTTCATCCTGGTCAGCGTCTACGGCTGGTACCGGTGGACCCACCGCCCCGACGACTCGACCACCTTGATCGAACCGCGCTGGGCGTCGTGGCGCACCCGCGGCCTGCTGGTGCTCGGGATGGTCGGCGGCACCGCGGTGCTGACCCCGGTGTTCCGCGCGCTCGGCTCCTACGAGCCGGTCTGGAGCGACGCGTGGATCTTCGTCGGCTCCGTCCTCGCCACCTACGGCATGGCGAAGGGCTGGACCGAGTTCTGGCTCATCTGGGTGGCCGTCGACCTGGTCGGCGTGCCGCTGCTGTTCTCGGCCGGCTACTACGCGTCGGGGCTGATGTACGTCTTCTACGGCGCGTTCACCCTGGTCGGGTTCTTCGTCTGGATGCGGCAGGGCACCCGTCCGTCCGCCGCTCCGATCACGGTCGGCTAGCTCTAGCAGCCCGCCGCCGCCGGCGGAAGTGGCCGTGCGGGAGGCGCTGTCGGTGGTCCACTGGTAGCGGAGGCGCCCGCCTCCCCCACCCGGAACGGACGCCATGCTCTCCCTCGTCTACTCCAGCCGCACCTCCGCCGGCTTCACGGACGCCGACCTCCCCGCGCTGCTCGCCCAGTGCCGCGCGAACAACGAGCGCCTCGGCCTGACCGGCATGCTCCTGCACCGCGACGGCCGATTCCTCCAGGTGCTCGAGGGGCCGGACGCGGTCCTGCGCGAGCGGATGGCCGTCATCGCCGCCGATGAGCGCCACGCGCAGCTGCGCACCCTCCTCGAGGAGCCGATCCGGGAGCGGCTGTTCCCGGAGTGGTCGATGGCGTTCGAGTCCGCCGCCGACGCCGACGCCGCCGGGCTCCGCACCTCCTTCGACGACCTCGACGACGCCGAGGCCGAGAGCGCGACGCTCCCGGCCCTGCGCGAGCTCATCCGCTTCTTCCGCGAGCGGAGCTAGGCGGAGCTGGGCGGAGCTGGGCGGAGCTGGGCGGAGCGATACGGGACGCCGGGATCGCGGCCGGTCCGACGCCGGAACCCGGCGCCCGTCAGTCCTCCGCCGAGGGAGGAGCGGGCCGGTCGAGCCGCGCCAGGAGCGGGGCGAAGCCGTCGCCGAACAGGGCGCTCAGCGGCTCGCCGAACCAGAACCGCCAGACGGCGTCGAGCTCCTCGCCGGTGATCCGTCCTCGGCGCAGGAGGATGCTCGCGATCGGGGCCGCCTCAGACGCGTACTCCTCGCGGGGAGCGCCGTCCTCGCGACCCGGCTCGAGTCCATACGGATCGACCGCGTCCAGCTCCCGCAGGACGGCCGCCAGCATCGCGTCACGGCGTTCCGCGGTCGCGCCGTCCTGATCCGTCGGTGCACCGCTGGTCCCCGCGAGAAGGTAGCTAGCCCACTCCTCGTCGTCCATTCGTCGTCTCCGATCTCTCTGGATGCCGCGCCTTCTCGAGGCCTTTCTCTTCTTTCGGCGCCGGCTTGTCGAGGCACGGGGGAACCGCCTCTCCGACGGCTTGTCATTCCCCCGCGAGAAAGGCGCGGACGCCTTCCAGCGTCAGTCCCGAGGCGACGGCGAGCCGATGCTCTCCGGCCCCGAGTCGGGCGGCTCCGCGGAGGGCCGCGGCCCTTTCTCCGCCCTCGCCGGAAGTCCCGCTCCGGAATGCCGCGAATTCCGCGGACACCTTATCGAGGGCGTCGACGACATCGCCGGACACGCTCTCCGGCGGCTCGCCGAGATCGATGCGCCAGCCTCTCCCGGACTTCTCGTCGCTGTCGTTCACACGCGGGAAAGTACCCCGGACCGCAGGGTGGCGCCTGTGATCGCCCGACGCCGTCGCGCCCCAGGGATCCGTCGTCGACTTCCGAGCGCACACGCCTCCCGGTCCGGAGAGGACGGCCTTCGAGGACTGTCCCGCGGACCTCGTCGCCGTGCTCCGCACCGATGCGGCCTTCGCCTCGGCCGAGGTCTTCGACGGCTGACCCGACCGCGGCGACCACCCGCTGCGACGACCGCGGGGCGGAGGCGCGGATCGCGTCGTTCCGGCGCGACCGCACCAGCGGTGCCGGAACGTCCGGCCGATCCGGGAGCGGCACCCGTCCGAGCCGTCGAGGTTCCGTCGGTGTGCAGGCCCCCGCGCCGAGGGACGTAAAGTGTGCTCACACGCGCCCGCGGACGGGCGAGCCGCCCGTAAGGGCGCCCCGGTCCTGCGTCGGAGGCGCCGATCACAGAGAGCCGCGGTGCCCGATGCCGGAAGACAAGCCCGCGTCGCGGGCGCCGAGCATCTACGACGTCGCCCGCGCGGCCGGCGTCTCGCACCAGACCGTCTCCCGGGTCCTGAACGACCACCCGAGCCTGCGCGCCGAGACGAAGAAGCGCGTGCTCGAGGTCATGGCCGAGCTCGACTACCGCCCCAACCTCGCCGCGCGGGCACTGGTCACCAGCCGCACCCGCACCGTCGGCGTGCTGTCCTCGCAGAGCCTGCAGTACGGTCCGGCCTCCAGCATCCAGGCCATCGAGGTGGCGGCGCGCGACGCGGGCTACCTCGTGGTCACGGCCAACGTCGACGGCACCGACGGCGCGTCGATCCAGGCCGGGATCCGGCATCTGCTCAACCAGGCGGTCGAGGGCCTCGTGGTCGTAGCGCCGCAGATCCGCGTCTTCGACATCCTCTCCGGAGTCGCGCTGCGCATCCCGCACGTGACGCTGCAGACGAGCGAGGACGACCGCGACGACGCGCTCTACGTCGACCAGATGGCCGGCGCCCGCATCGCCACCGGGCACCTGATCGACCTCGGGCACACCGAGATCGTGCACCTCGCCGGCCCGCAGGACTGGATCGAGGCCGAGGCGCGGATGCGCGGCTACCTCGCCGAGCTCGACCACCGCTCGATCCCGCTGCGCCCGCCGCTGCTCGGCGACTGGAGCGCCGAGCGCGGCCACCGCGTGGGCCTCGAGCTCTCGCGCTTCCTCGACTTCACCGCGGTGTTCGCGGGGAACGACCAGATGGCGCTCGGACTGATGAGCGCGTTCCACGAGCGCGGCGTCCGCGTGCCGGAGGACGTCAGCGTCATCGGCTTCGACGACATCCCCGAGGCGGCGTTCTACTGGCCGCCGCTGACCAGCGTCCGCCAGGACTTCGTGGAGCTCGGACGCCGGTGCGTGGCCGCGCTGCTCAGCCTGATCGAGGGCGACCGGCCGGAGAAGGCGGCGCCGATCGCTCCGCAGCTGGTCGTCCGCGGATCCACGGCCGTCCCCCGGAGCGCGAGCGTCACCGCCTCGCGCTGACCGGCGGCCGCGACGCCCTCGCGCCGCGACCGCCCGGGATCACTCGCCGTGAGCAGCGATCGACACGTCGTTCCAGCGCTTCCAGGTCTCGAGGCGCGACTCGTAGTCCGCCGTCGCGATGCCCAGCGGCGCGCGTCCGAAGAAGATCCGCAGTGGCGGCTCGTCCGCGTCCACGACCGCGAGGATCCCGAGACGCGAGGCCCGCGGGTCGCCCTGCTGAGCGGCCGAGGGGCGTCGGCTCGCGGCCTCGCGGACCTCGTCGTACGCGGCGATCGGCTCGCTGCGCGACGCGGAGGGACCGGACCAGTCGGTCGAGTACCCGCCGGGCTCGACGAGGGTCACGTGGATCCCGAAGCCGGCGACCTCGGCGGCCAGCGACTGGGTGAAGCCCTCGAGCGCCCACTTCGACGCGTGGTACGCGCCGATCGAGGGGAATGCGCTGATGCCGCCGATGCTGGACACCTGCACGATGTGCCCCGAGCCCTGCTCGCGGAGGATCGGCAGCGCGGCCTGGGTGACCCAGAGGGCGCCGAAGACATTGGTCTCGAGCTGCGCGCGGACCTCCTCCTCGGTGAGCTCCTCGATCATGCCGAAGTGCCCGTAGCCGGCGTTGTTGATCACGACGTCCAGCCGGCCGAACCGCTCGGCCGCAGCCTGCACAGCGGCGAAGCCGGCCGCGCGGTCGGTCACGTCGAGGGTCAGCGGGAGGAACGTGTCCGGGTACTCCTCGACGAGGGCGTCGAGGGTCTCGATCCGGCGGGCGGTGCCGGCGACCGAGTCGCCGCGCTCGAGCGCCGCCTCGGCCCACTCGCGGCCGAAGCCCTTCGAGGCGCCGGTGATGAACCAGGTCTTCGTCATGGTGTGCGTCCTTTCGACAGTGCTGGACGCAACGCCGACGGCTCCGGCTCCCTTCCGGGGCCGGGGACCCTTGACAGCACCGCTCCGAGGGCGGACGACGCGCCGCCGGTGTCCCGTTACCGAGTCGAGACGTACGCGTTGACACGAACGGCGCCGTCGGGTCTAGCATGACGCAATGTGATCGCTCACATGGCATCACATCTCCGCCCCGATCCCGAGGGCGGCCCTGCATCCACTGCATTCAATGACGAAGGAATCACAGTGACCACAATGAAGCGCGCTCTCATCGCCGGCATCGCCGGCGGAGCGATGATCCTCTCCCTCGCCGCCTGCTCCTCCGGAACCGGTGGCGGCTCGGGCTCGGGATCCGGCGACGGCGGCCTCGTCGGCGTCGCGATGCCGACCAAGTCGTCCGAGCGCTGGATCGCTGACGGCAACAACGTCAAGTCGCAGCTCGAGGAGGCCGGCTACCAGGTCGACCTGCAGTACGCCGAGGATGACATCCCCACCCAGGTCTCGCAGCTCGAGAACATGATCACCAAGGGCGCCAAGGCCCTGATCGTCGCCTCGATCGACGGCACCACCCTCACGAGCGTGCTCGAGGAGGCCAAGGCCAACGACATCCCCGTCATCGCCTACGACCGCCTCATCCGCGACTCCGAGAACGTGGACTACTACGCCACGTTCGACAACTACAAGGTGGGCGTCCAGCAGGCCACCTCGCTCCTCGCGGGCCTCGGTCTCACCGACCTCACCGGCGCGAAGGCCGCCGACGCCCCCGCCGGCCCGTTCAACGTCGAGCTGTTCGCCGGCAGCCCCGATGACAACAACGCCACGTTCTTCTTCAACGGCGCGATGGACACCCTCCAGCCGTACATCGACGACAAGACGCTCGTCGTGAAGTCCGGCGAGACCGACTTCAACACCGTCGCCACGCTGCGCTGGGACGGCGAGGTCGCCCAGAGCCGCATGGAGGACATCCTCACCAAGACGTACTCCGACGGCTCCAAGGTCCAGGGCGTCCTCTCGCCCTACGACGGCCTCAGCCGCGGCATCATCTCGGCTCTGACCGACGCCGGCTACACCGTCGGCTCCGACTTCCCGATCATCACCGGTCAGGACGCCGAGCTCGACTCCGTCAAGGCGATCATCGCCGGCGAGCAGTACGCGACCATCTACAAGGACACCCGCGAGCTCGCCAAGGAGGCCGTGAAGATGGCTCAGGCCGTGCTCGAGGGCACCGAGCCCGAGGTCAACGACACCGACACCTACGACAACGGCAAGAAGGTCGTCCCGTCCTTCCTGCTCGAGCCGGTCATCGTCACCAAGGACCAGATCCAGTCCGTCCTCGTCGACGGCGGCTACTACACCGACGCGGAAGTGAACGGCTAGTCCTCTCTCCTCACCCGAGAAGGAACACCCCGGGAGGGCGCCCACTGGGCGCCCTCCCCCACTACGAAGGAAGGGAGGCGGCGTGACCTCGAACATCCTCGAGATGCGCGGCATCACCAAGACGTTCCCGGGCGTGAAGGCGCTCCAGGACGTCACGCTCAACGCACAGCGCGGCGAAGTCCACGCGATCTGCGGGGAGAACGGCGCCGGCAAGTCGACGCTGATGAAGGTCCTGTCGGGCGTCTACCCGCACGGCACCTACGAGGGCGACATCGTCTTCGAGGACGAGGTGATGCAGTTCTCCAGCATCCGCGACTCGGAGGCGAAGGGCATCGTCATCATCCACCAGGAGCTGGCCCTCAGCCCCTACCTCTCCATCGCGGAGAACATCTTCCTCGGCAACGAGGTGCGCGGCTTCGGCGGCCTGATCGACTGGAACAAGACCAACCAGGAGGCGGCGGCGCTGCTGGCCCGCGTGGGTCTGCGCGAGAACCCGACCACCAAGATCATGGAGATCGGAGTCGGCAAGCAGCAGCTCGTCGAGATCGCGAAGGCGCTCTCCAAGCGGGTCAAGCTGCTCATCCTCGACGAGCCCACCGCGGCCCTGAACGACGAGGACTCGGACCATCTGCTCGACCTGATCCTGCACCTCAAGGAGCAGGGCATCACGTCGATCATCATCAGCCACAAGCTGAACGAGATCAAGAAGATCGCGGACACCGTCACGGTCATCCGCGACGGCAAGACCATCGAGACGATCGCGCACGACGACGTCACCGAGGACCGCATCATCAAGGACATGGTCGGCCGCGACCTCGACCACCGCTACCCGGACCACACGCCGCACATCGGCGAGGAGATCCTGCGCGTGGTCGACTGGACGGCCCACCACCCCCAGGACCCGACCCGCGTCATGGTGGACAAGGTCAACCTGTCGGTCCACCGCGGCGAGATCGTCGGCATCGCCGGGCTCATGGGCGCCGGGCGCACCGAGTTCGCGATGAGCCTCTTCGGCCGCTCCTACGGCAGCCGCATCTCCGGCCAGGTGTTCAAGGCCGGCAAGGAGATCAAGATCCGCAACGTCTCGGAGGCGATCGCCCACGGGCTCGCCTACGCGACCGAGGACCGCAAGCACTACGGCCTCAACCTCATCGACGACATCAAGCGGAACATCTCGCTCGCTTCGCTCGACAAGGTCGCCCGCGGCGGACTCGTCGACGACAACCGCGAGTTCGAGGTCGCCAACGAGTACCGCGGCAGCATGAACATCAAGTCGCCGACCGTGCTCGCCAAGACCGGGAAGCTCTCCGGCGGCAACCAGCAGAAGGTCGTCCTGTCGAAGTGGATCTACTCCGACCCGGACGTCCTCATCCTCGACGAGCCCACCCGCGGCATCGACGTGGGTGCGAAGTACGAGATCTACACCATCATCAACCGGCTCGCGGCGCAGGGTAAGGGGATCATCGTCATCTCCTCCGAGCTGCCGGAGCTGCTCGGCATCTGCGACCGCGTCTACGCGCTGTCGGAGGGCCGGATCACGGGCGAGCTGCCCATCGCCGAGGCGACGCCCGAGGCGGTCCTCACCCTCATGACCCAGGAGAAGCAACGATGACCGATCTGCAGAACGAACCGTCCACCGCGGCCGGTGCGCAGGTGAAGCCCACCGAGAACGCCTTCACGAAGCGCCTCAGCCACGTGCTGGGCGACCTCGGCAAGAACGGCATCTTCATCGCCCTCATCGTGGTGGTGCTGCTGTTCGAGGTGATGACCGGCGGAATCCTCCTCCGCCCCCAGAACATCTCGAACCTGATCGTCCAGAACGGCTACATCCTGATCCTCGCCATCGGCATGGTGATGGTCATCGTGGCCGGGCACATCGACCTCTCGGTCGGCTCGGTCGCGGCGTTCGTCGGAGCGATCTCGGGCGTCTTCGCGGTCAACATGGGTCTCCCGTGGTGGCTGTCGATCATCCTCTCCCTCCTCATCGGCGCCCTGGTCGGAGCGTGGCAGGGCTTCTGGATCGCCTACGTCGGAATCCCGGCGTTCATCGTGACCCTGGCGGGCATGCTGATCTTCCGCGGCCTGGCGCTCGTCGTCCTCGGCAACGCGAACATCGGCTCCTTCCCGACCGAGTACCGCGCGCTGGGCAACGGCTTCCTCACCGACCTGTTCGGCGAGACCGATCTCGACCCGCTGTCGCTCGTCATCGGCGCGCTCGCGATCGTCGCCTTCGCCGTGCAGTCCGTGCGCACCCGCCGCGGCCGCCAGAAGTACGCGCAGAGCGTCGAGCCGGGCGCCTGGTTCGTCACCAAGCTCGTCCTCGTCTCCGTCGTGATCGCGGCCTTCTCCTTCGCGCTGGCCACCTTCAAGGGCATCCCGGTCACCCTGATCGTGCTCGCCGTGCTCGTCCTGATCTACGGCGTGGTCATGAACCGCTCCGTCTTCGGTCGCCACGTCTACGCGATCGGCGGCAACCTGCACGCCGCGGAGCTGTCCGGCATCAAGACCCGCAACGTCACCTTCTGGCTGTTCGTCAACATGGGCGTCCTCGCGGCGCTGGCCGGCCTCGTCTTCACCGCGCGACTCAACCTCGCCGGCCCGAAGGCGGGCGACGGCTTCGAGCTCGAGGCCATCTCGGCCGCGTTCATCGGCGGCGCGGCGGTCCAGGGCGGCGTCGGCACCATCGGCGGCGCGATCATCGGTGGCCTCATCATCGGCGTCCTGAACAACGGCATGTCGATCATGGGCATCGGCATCGAGTGGCAGCAGGCGGTCAAGGGCCTCGTGCTCCTGCTCGCGGTCGCCTTCGACGTCTACAACAAGCGCCGCTCGGGCGGACGCTAGGCCCTGCGGTCGTGCCCGACTGGTCGCGGTTCCTGCCGCTGAGCACCGGGCCCTCGGTCGACGAGACGGGCGTCAGCAACGACTGGCGCCCCCTCGTCGCCGAGAGGCTCGACCGCCTCGCCGTCCTGGCCGCCTCGCCCTCCACCACGGAAGGCGAGGCGGCCAGTGCCGTCTCCCGGGACGCCCTGCTCGGAGAGCTCGTCGTGCGGCTCTCGAGCAGCACCGGCCAGCGCCTCGCGACGCGGATGGGCGCCCGCGAGGCCTCCTCCCCTCCCCCTGCCGCCGAGATCGCCCCGGCCCTGGCCGCTCTCGCCTCCGCTCGCCGCGCCGGCGCGGGTCCCCGCTCGGTCGCCGAGCTGGTCGAGGTCGTCCGCGTCGAGCTCGCGCTCTCCCCCGAGCCGCTCGCCCTCTCCTCCCGCATCACCGGCGGGGTGGCCCTGGACCGCCTGCAGCGCGCGCCGCTCGCGATCCGCGCCGCCGTCCGCGGTCGCACCCTCGCTCCGACCGACGCGGAGTGGGAGCTCGGCTCCGGCCCCGCCCTGCGCGTGCCGGCCGACGCGATCCTCCGCTTCCTGCTCGGCCTCGGGCCCTTCCCCGCCGAGCCGACCGCCTAGGCGGCGCCGCCTCCTGCCCCCGGGCGGAGGCGGCGCCGCGCCGGTCGTAGCATCGGAGGATGACGCGCTCACTGCCGAGAAGCACCCCGTCCGCCCGCTCCGTCGACGCCGAGGGAGTGCTGGCCTTCGTCGAAGGCGTCGAGGCCGCTCCCGGCGTCGAGCTGCACGGCCTGATGGTCGTGCAGGGCGGCGACGTCGTCGCCGAGGGCTGGTGGGCGCCGTACTCGGCCGAGCGGCTGCACCTCTTCTACTCGCTGAGCAAGAGCTTCACCGCGACCGCCGTCGGCCTCGCGGTCGCCGAGGGCCTGGTCGACCTGGACGCCACCGTCCTCTCGTACTTCCCCGAGCTCGACGACGAGATCACCGACCCGCGCTCGCGTGCGATCCGCGTCCGCCACGTCCTCGCGATGGCGAGCGGCCACTCCGCCGAGACGATCGACCGCGCCGAGGAGACGGACCCGGCCGACCTGGTGCGCGGCTTCCTCCTCCTCCCGCCGGAGCAGGAGCCGGGCAGCGTCTTCGCCTACAACCAGCCCTGCACCTTCGCCGCCGCCGCGATCGTGCAGCGCGTGAGCGGGCAGTCGCTGACCGACTACCTGCGCCCGCGCCTGCTCGATCCGCTCGGCATCGGCGAGGTCGCCTGGCATCGCGACGACTCGGGGCGCGAGCTCGGCTACAGCGGGCTGCACGCCACCACCGAGGCGGCAGCTGCGCTCGGACTGCTGTACCTGCAGGAGGGGCGCTGGGGCGACCGGCGGATCCTCTCGCCGGAGTGGGTCGCCGAGGCGTCCCGCGCGCACGTCCCGACCCACGAGGACGGCGGACCGGACTGGCAGCAGGGCTACGGCTTCCAGTTCTGGCGGTCGCTGCACGGCTACCGCGCGGACGGCGCGTACGGGCAGTTCAGCCTGATCGTGCCCGAGCGCGAGCTCGTGATCGCGCTGACCGGCCAGACCTCGGACACGCAGACGCTGCTCGCGCTCGCCTGGGAGCACCTGCTCCCCGCCGTCGGCCGCGGGTCCACGGCGGAGGCCGACGCCCGGCTGGCCGACCGGCTGTCGGAGCTCGCCCTGCCCCCGCTCGAGGGCGCCTCCCCCGCGACCGGGAGCTACACGCCGGTCGGATCGTGGCCCGACGCCGTCGAGGTGACGGCCGACGAGGGCGGCTGGACGCTCGCGCTGACCGAGGGCGACGAGCGCTTCACGGTGACGCCCGGCGCGGGAGCCTGGACCGTCGACGGGCTGTTCGCGGCGAGCGCCGGACCCTCGGGCGACGGAGTCCTGGTCGACGTCGTGTTCCTCGAGACCCCGCACCGCCTGCACGTCGAGCTCGCTCCCGACCGCACCGCCCGCGTCCGCTGGGAGACGGAGCCGCTGCACGACGGCCCGCTCGCCGGGCTGCGCGCCCCGCGCTGACGGCAGGACCCGCTCCGCTCATCCGTCGCGAACGGCCCGTCCGCCCCTCGGCGACGGGCCGTTCGCGACGGATCGAGAGGGGTCGCGCTCGGCCGTGCGGACCGCGCGCATCGGGCGGTGCTCACCGGGGGTCGACCGCAGCCGCTACTTCCCGTCGATCCGGCCGAGGGCGGCCCCGTGGTGTCGGAAGGCGTCCCGCGCGGCGCCCCAGCTCCGCGGATCGACGCCGAGCGCGGTGCGGAGGTAGGCGGTGCTCAGCCGCTGCAGCGCGGCGACGCGCACGGGGTCCGCGTCGGTCGTCTCCGCCACCGAGTCCCCGACGATCCCGCCGAGCGAGTGCTCCGCACCGTGGAGGGTCAGCAGGTCGGAGGCGCCGGGGCTGTGCGTGAAGGCGTCGGTGAACCAGTCGGGGCCGCGCCGCGACATCCGCGACTGGTCACGGTCGCCCGCGACGACCAGGGTCGGTGTGGTCAGCTCGGCGAACGAGGGCCGCAGGAAGGGGAAGTGCTCGCGGGCGAACGGCGCGAGGTCGTCCCCGGCGAGCCCGGTCGCCGCGAGCAGGATCCCGGCGCGGACCCGCTCGTCCGAGAGGTCGGCTCCGGCGGTGCCGTCGTCGTCGAGGACGCGGGCGCCGAGGAGGGCCTGCGCGGTCTGCCCGCCCCAGGAGTGGCCGGCCACGGCGATCCGGGCGCGGTCGATCCGTCCGGCGAGGCCGGGGACGGCCGCCTCGAGGGTGTCGAGCCGGTCGAGGGAGCGGGTCAGATCGGCGATCCGCTCCGTCCAGATGCTCGGGAAGACCGGGTGGTCGAAGCCGAAGCCGTTGCGGCGGGAGTCGAGATGGGTGGGCTGGATCACGACGAAGCCGCGGGACGCCCAGAAGGCGGTCAGCGGGGCGTAGCCGTCGAGATTCCAGCCGTTGCCGTGCGAGAACAGCACGACGGGCAGATCCGACCCCGTCGTCGGGGCCGAGACGCGGACCTCGAGCGGGACGGGGCGGCCGGGGGCGTCGAGCACGACCGGAGCGAGGGAGACGACGGGGGCGCCGGGTCCGACGACGCGGTCGAGGGAGTCGAGGAGCGGAGTGGGCACGAGGGTCCTTCCTGGGGGGCGGCGCTCTGGCACAATCGTCGGAGCGCTGCTCCGGAACATTGCGGAGCACTGCTCCGGAACGTGGTGGAGCGGCGCTCGGAGACATTACGGAGCGCCGCTCCGAAAAGCAAGGAGAACCGATGAGCGACCGTGTGCCCCGCACGCCCGGCCGACCGCGGACGAGTCGCGACGCACTGCTCGCCGCCGCGGCGACGGTGTTCGTGGCCTCCGGCGTGGACGCGCCGGTCCGCGAGATCGCGGCGGAGGCCGGCGTCGGCATGGGGACGATCTACCGGCACTTCCCGACCCGCTCGGAGCTCGTGGTCGCCGTCTACCGCCACCAGGTCGAGGCCTGCGCGGAGGCGGGCCCACGGCTGCTCGCCGACAGCGCGACCCCGGAGGCCGCCCTCCGGGCCTGGGTCGCCCACTTCGTCGACCTCCTGGTGACCAAGCACGGCCTCGCCGGTGCGCTCCAGGGCGACAGCGCCGGATCCGACGCCCTGCACGCCTACTTCGTGGAGCGGCTCGTCCCCGTCTGCGGCGACCTGCTCGAAGCGGCACGACCCGCCCGGATCCCGGCGTCGAGTCTCAGCGGCTACATGCTCCTCAAGGGCATCGGCAACCTCTGCATCGGCGCCGCCCACGATCCGGACTACGACGCCGACACCCTCGTTCAGGCCCTCGTCACCGGAGCGCTGCAGGCGGATCAGCCCTGATCGCCTCCACGGTCCGCTCGACCGCGTCCTCGACCGCCGCCCTGCGGCTCGCGTCGTCCTCGCGCTCGGACTCGTGGACGAAGACGGCCCCGCCGCGCCGGGCCCCGCAGTAGTCGATGATCCCGTGCTGGATCTGCGTCAGCAGCGCCTGCTCGTAGCCGTGCCGCTCGTAGGTCCCGGCGGAGTCCCCCGCGATGAGGACGAGGTGGACGGTCAGAGCGCCGAGCCTCCGCTGCGTGCCGTGGACGGGGTCGATGTCGAAGGCCCAGCCGGCGAGGAAGACGCGGTCGATCCAGCCCTTCAGCAGCGCGGGCATCGACCACCAGTAGACGGGGAAGACGAGCACGAGGTGGTCGACGCCGTCGAGCCGGCGCTGCTCGCGGAGGACGTCGTCCGGAACCGGGCCGACACCTCGGTAGCGGTCCCGGTCGGCCGCGCCGAACCGCGGGTCGAAGCCCTCGGCGTCGAGGTCGGCCGTCTCCACTCCGTCGGGGCCGAGCTCGTCCCGCAGCCGCCGGGCGAGGGCGGCGGTGAGGGAGTCGCGGTCGGGGTGCGCGGTGACGAGGAGGGTGCTCACCGCTCAAGTGAACCGCACCCGCCCTGCGGCACCCCTGGCAGGATGACCCGGTGACTCCGCACCGCTCCCCCCGCCGCCCCGACGTCGCATCCGTCGAGCTCGTCGGCGGACCGGAGCCGCTCGAGCTCGCCCTGCACGAGCACGAACCCGAGTGGTCCGCCCTGTTCGAGGAGCACCGGCGGCGCATCCTCGAGGCCGTCCCGGGCGTGCGGGTCGAGCACATCGGCTCGACCTCCGTCCCGGGCCTGCCCGCGAAGCCGATCATCGACGTGCTGGTCGTCGTGCCCGACGTCACGGCGGAGGAGGACCACGTCGCGCCGCTGCTCGAGGCCGGCTACGTCCTGCGCACCCGCGAGCCCGGGCACCGGCTCGTCCGCACGCCCGGACGGGACGCCCACGTCCACATCTACGAGGAGGGTCATCCCGCGATCGACGCGTACCTCCTCCTGCGCGACCGGCTGCGCACCGACCCGGCCGACCGCGAGCTCTACCGCAGCACGAAGGCGTCTCTCCTCCTCCGGCGCTGGGAGGACGGGAACGACTACGCCGAGGCGAAGTCCGCCGTGATCGAGGCCATCCTCGAGCGCGCGAGATCCTCGCAGCCCTGAGATCGATACCCGGAAGGCGGTCGGCGGCTAGGCCGCACCGCACGTCCGATCGCCCTCGAGCCCTCCGGCCCGGGGGCGGGGGCGGTTCGGGCGGCATCGGATGATCGACGGTTCGCGGAGCGCGCCCTCCAACCGGGCGGAGCGCTCGCGCCGGAAGGTCGAGCAGCGAGGACCGGGCCCGCAGCCGTCGGGATCCGGCGATCGAGTGGATTCGGATGTTGACGTCATCAGACCCTCGTGGAAGCCTGATGTTTGCGTGAACATGCGCGAAGTCCCCGGTGCAAAGGAGCACAGCATGACGTCTCGACCACGAACGGCCGCCGCGGCGGTGGCCGCGCTGCTCGTCGCAGCACTCCTGGGAGCAGGAGCGCAGTCGGCCTCGGCCGCCGTGGCCACGGATCCCGACGACGGAGTGCCGCGCACCTCGACGCCCGTGACCTACACCGACTACCCGGCGGTCCAGGACCCGGGCAGCACCGCGGCCGGCTACTTCCAGCCCTACTGGTACGACACCGACGGCCGCCACATCCAGGCGCACGGCGGCCAGATCGTCACCGTCGAGGAGGGCGGTCAGCAGGTCCAGTACTGGTACGGCGAGGACCGCACGAAGGGCTACTGGAACAGCCCCGGAGTCGCGGTCTACCGCTCCACCGACGGCCACAACTGGGAGAACAAGGGCACCGCGCTGCGCAGCGTCTCGGCTCCGGCCGACCTCGAGGCCCCCTACTTCGACGCGCTCTACGACACCGTCGACGACTCCGGAGCCCCTCGCGCCGACCGCATCGCGGAGCTCGACTACCACCTCGACACGACGCAGGCCTCGCCGAACACCGCCATCTTCGAGCGCCCCAAGGTCCTCTTCAACGAGAAGACCGGCAAGTGGGTCATGTGGTGGCACTCCGACGGCCGGACCACGCCGGGCGGCAGCACCTACGCGCGCTCGATGGCGGGAGTCGCCGTCTCGGACAGCCCGACCGGGCCCTTCACGCTCCAGGGCGTCTACCGCCTCTACAACCGCACGGACTACAAGGCCTGCACCACCTCCGCCGTGCCCGGGCAGGCACGGGACATGACCGTCTTCCAGGACGAGGACGGCACCGCGTACATCTCCTACTCCTCCGAGGAGAACTACTCGCTCTACGTGGCGAAGCTGGACGCCGACTACACCAACGTCGAGCGGACCACTACGACCGACACCCTCGACGCGAACCAGTACTCGGCCGACGGGACGTACCCCTACGTCTTCGCCGACGGTGCGGCCGGAGCACCGGTGCGCGGCACCGACTTCCAGATCGTGAAGGAGTGCGGACACCTCGAGGCGCCCGCGATCTTCGCCAACGGCGGCAAGTACTACACGATCGCCTCCGGGGCGACCGGCTGGGCGCCGAACCCGCAGACCTACTACACCGCCGACTCGATCCTCGGCGCGTGGACCCGCGGAGTCGAGAAGGGCGACGCCGACGAGAACGTCGCCTACAACGCGATCCCGGAGGGCGGCGACGGCCTGCTCTCGATCGGCGACTCCCGCAAGACCACCTTCGGCTCGCAGTCGACGAACGTCCTCACCCTCGCTCCCGGGAAGTACGTCTACATGGGCGACCGCTGGAACGAGGGCAAGTCGGACTCGACCTACGTCTGGCTCCCGATGACGGTCGGCGAGAACGGCCGCCTCGCGATGCGGAATCCGGCTCAGGAGGACCCGGCGCGCTGGGGGTCCGGCTGGAACCTCTCCTACTGGGACGACAAGGGGGTCGGCGAGGGCGTCTGGTCGGTCGTGGACGCCCGTCTGCCGAAGCAGGTCCGCCGCGGCGCCGACATCGCCGCCGCGCTCCCCTCGACGGTCTCGGTCGCGAGCAACGGCTCGACCCGCGACGTCGCCGTGACCTGGGCCGCCCCCGGCCCCGCCGAGCTCGGCACGGTGCAGGTGACGGGCACGCTCGCCGCCGACGCCGGATTCTCCTCCGGCCGCCGCTTCACCCGCACGATCGAGGTGGCGGAGCCGGGCATCGCGAACCTCGCTCCCGGAGCGTCGGTCGCGGTCTCGAGCCGCACGGACCTCGCCGGCAAGCTCATCGACGGCGACGTCAAGGGCAAGGGCTGGGACGACTGGTCCTCGGCCGGCTACCCGCGCGACAGCCGCCTCTCCTTCTCCTGGGGCGCGGCGCAGAACCTCGACTCGGTGACGGTCAGCACCTACAAGGACGGTGCGACCGCGACCTGGCCCTCGCGGATCGAGGTCGAGTACCAGGTGAACGGCGCATGGACGACCTCCTCGGTCGCCACCACCCTCAGCCAGGCCGCGACCGGATCCGCCCCGACGGCGATCCTCGACCTGTCCTCCCTGCCCGACACCACGGGCCTCCGCCTGCACCTCACCAGCGCGGCGAACACGTGGCAGTCGGTCTCGGAGGTGCAGATCTGGGGCACCGCGCCGCCGACGAACGTCTGCCGCGTCCCCGGAGCCGCGGTCTCGGCGTCGTTCAGCCAGACGAAGTACGCGACCCTCCCCGCGAAGAACGCCTGCGACGGCAACGTGAGCACCCCCTGGTCGACCTGGACCGACGGCACCTTCGCCGGCAGCGCCGAGTTCACGCTGACGAACACCGAGGCGCACCGCGTCGCCGGGCTCACCTTCACCAACACCGAGGGCACCCTGGCGTCGGTGAGCGTGGCCTACCGCGCCGAGGACGGCACCTGGAAGCCGACCACCGCGCAGAACGTCGCTCCGGCGGCGAACGGCACGCTGACCACGATCCCGTTCGCGGCGGTCTCGGCCACCGGCCTGAAGCTGACCTTCTCCACGCCGGGCTCGTTCCTCAAGATCGGCGAGATCGTCGTCCCCGAGGCGGCCGCCCCGGCGCTGACGGTGCCGGTGACCGTGACGTCGCGCTGCGTGGCCGGGAAGGCGGTGCTGACTGTCCTCGCCAAGAACGGCGGCACCGCTCCGATCGACGTCGCGATGGCCTCGGCCTACGGCTCGAAGACGGTCACCGCGGTGGCCGCGGGTGCGAGCGGATCGGCCGCGTTCACCACCCGCCTCGCGAGCATGCCGGGCAGCCAGGTGACGGTGACCGCCACGGCGGGCTCCGAGACCCTCGCGCAGACGGTGGCCTACCCGGCCCGCGTCTGCTGAGCGCACGGCGGCCGGTCGACCGGTCGTGACGGAGGAGGGAGTGCCCGCGGGCGCTCCCTCCTCTGCGTGTGCGGCCGGGCGTCCGGGGCGGAAGCGGCGGTGGGTCGGGGGGCACTCGCCCTGCATCGCAGTCCGCTCGCTCTGGTCGTCCAGTGGCGGCCCGTCCGCGGAGGGTCATCCGGCGCGGAGGGCGAGCGCGGGCTCGATGCGCGCGGCCCGGAGGGCGGGGGCGACGGCCGAGACCGCGCCCGCTCCGATCCCGGCCAGGACTCCCGCCGCGGCACTGAGCGGGTCGAGCACCGGCGTCCAGACCTGCGCGGCACTGAGGACGGCGGTCGCGAGGACCCCCAGAGCCAGGCCTGAGAAGGCGCCCGCGGCTCCGATCACCGTCCCCTCGGCGAGGAAGAGCGCCCTGACGTCGGACCGTGTCGCTCCGACGGCCCGCCGCAGCGCGATCTCGCGGGTGCGAGCCGAGACGGCGAGGAACATCGAGGTCGCGCTCGTCAGGCAGACCAGCACGAGTAGGAGCAGCGACACCAGGAGGAGGTTCGCGGCGAGGTCGCTGCTCACGCCCCGGCTGAGCAGCCGCAAGTCGGCGACCGTCTGGACGACCGAGCGCTCGGGGTGGGCGGCGTCGACGGCGAGCGGCACGGACTCGGCGATCGCGGCGGGCCGGCCGGGCGCGGTGCGGGCGACCACCGAGGGCTCGGCTCGGGCGGGCACCTCGAGGTCGGTCAGCGAGACGAGGATCGACTCCGCGAGCGCCGGATCGCGCTGGGAGGACTCGACGAAGCCCGCGACCACCACGGGCGTCCCGGCGATCCGGACGGTGTCGCCCGTCCTGCCGACGGGGATCCCGAGATCGGCCGCCGCTCCTGCGCCCAGCAGGGCGACGGGACCTCCGTCCACCGCGTCGAGCCACTCGGAAGCGGTGGAGGGACGGGTGGTGACGAGCTCGACGTCGAGGAAGGCCCGGTCGACGGCGACCACCGCGGCGTCGGTGGCGACGACGGAGGAGGCCACCCAGCGCTCCGGGTGCGCGACCGCCGCCGGAAGGGTCAGGCGGGCGCTCGCCGCCTCCACTCCCTCGAGGCCCCCGATGTCGGACGCCGCCTCCCGCAGCTGAGGCAGGGTCGTCTCGGCCGGGAGGCGCACCGTGATCTGATCGAGGGCCGCGGCGTCCAGCCGTGCCGAGATCTGCTGCGCCGCGGCCGCGCTCATCCCGACCGAGGTCACCAGCCCGGCGACAGCGAGGACGAACGCGGCGAGGATCCCGAGGGTCCGGGCGGGCGAGAGCAGGAGCGACGACACCGCGTCGGCGAGGTGCGGAGCGCGGCGGCGACGCGGTGCTGCAGCCGGGGCGGGGTCGGACGGATCGGTGGCGCCCTGTGCCGCCTCGGAGGAGTCCGCAGCGGACAGACCCGCGCCCTGGTCTGTGTCCGGCACCGCACCCGAGTCGTCGACCACTCGTCCGTTCTCGAGGCGGAGCCGGCGCTGGGCGTGCGCTGCCACCTCCGGCGAGTGCGTGATGAGCACGATCGTCACGCCCGCGCGGTGCAGCGCGGACAGCACCTCCAGGACGGCATCGGCGGTCGCGGAGTCGAGGTTCCCGGTCGGCTCGTCCGCCAGGATCACGGCCGGTCGGCCGACGACGGCGCGCGCGATCGCGACCCGCTGCCGCTCGCCTCCGGAGAGCGTGCCCGCGCGCTGATCCGCAAGTGGGAGGAGCGCGACGCCCTCCAGCGCCTGCGCGACCGGGTCGCGCTGGTCCCCCGTCCGCTCTCCGCGGGTCCGGAGCGGGAGCGCCGTGTTCCGGGCGACCGTCTCCCGCGGCAGGACGAAGGAGTCCTGGAACACGAAGCCGAACGTCCGGGACCGCAGCGCGTCGCGCTCCCGCTCCGGGAGCGAGGCCACGTCGACGCCTGCGAGGCGGTACTCCCCCTCGTCCGCCGAGTCGAGAAGCCCGAGGATGTTGAGCAGCGTCGACTTGCCGGCGCCGGAGCGTCCGACGATCGCGACGAACTCCCCCGCACGGACGTCGAGGTCGAGCCCCGAGAGCGCGCCCGCTGATCCCCCGCCGGGATAGCGGCGGCCGACGCCGCGCAGCGACAGCAGCGGCCCGCTCACGGCGTCACCACGACGGTGTCGCCCTCGGCCGGTCCCGTCGACTCGTCGAGGTGTGCCCAGCCGTCTCCGACTCCGAGCACTGTCACGGGGACCTCCTCGCCCGTCCGGTATCGGGAGGACCGGCCGACCACGACGAACGGAGCGGTGGAGGCCCGGTGGACCGCCGTCAGCGGGACGGCGAGGACGGGGTCGCCCGCTCTCGCCGCGGAGACGACGACGGACGCCTTGTCACCCAGGTCGGCCCAGTCCTCGGGCAGGTCGAGGAACAGGTCGCGGCCGGACGCGCTCCCGGCGGTGCTGTCCGCGGCGACGAAGTCCCCCTGCCGCACGACGGCCCCCGATCGCTCGGGCCGGCCGTCCGCGTGGAGCACGACCGGCGTCCCCGCCTGAAGCGCCTCGGCGTCGATCACGGTCGCCCGGGCGGTGATGCGCCGCGGGCTCGTCTGCAGGACGGCGAGCGGCTCCTCGGAGGAGGCCGTCGCCCCCACCGCCGGCGCCGAGAGCACGGTCACGGAGTCCGACTCCAACTGGACGATCTGCGTCACGTCGACGAAGGGGCGCGTGACCGCGGTGGGTGGCGGCGTAGGACCGGGAGTCGACGTCGCCCCCGGATCCGACGATCCGCCCGCGGGCGACGCGACGGTCTCGGTCGGGAGCCGGTAGCCGCGCTCGCGCCACAGCGCGTCGGCGGCAGCGACGGTCGCCTCGGTCACGGTGCCGTCCACAGCGAAGTCGGCGTCGGAGAGCGCGCTGAGCGCCACCTCGAATGCTTCGGCGTCGGGCCCCGAGTCGCCGACGTGCAGATCGCGGTACAGCGGAGCCGTGACCCGCAGCCCGAGGAGCGGACGGCCTGCGACGGCGAGCAGGAGTCCCCCGCTGGCGAGGACCCCGCCCTGCGGTGTCCCCACTTCGGTCACGTAGGGCAGGACCGCGGGTGCACTGATGCCCGCGAACGGAACGGTCCGGATGTCACCCGGGTCAACGACGCCCTGCACTGTCCGCGGCGGCTCGATGGAGCGCCGCTCCACCTCGACCTCGACCGGGGGCGGCGGCTGCTCGGCCGCCGCGTCGAGGTCGTCGGCGGATCGGAGCGAGGCTCCCACGCCCACTCCGACGGCTCCGACGAGGAGGACGCTCACGAGGAAGGCTACGAGCGCTCGCGGCCGGGCGACGGCGGGCAGGCGCACCGATCCGTGCTGGTCGGCCACGGCTCAGCGCCCGTACCGCGCGATGACGGCATCGGCGCGCTCCAGGACTGCGCGCTCCTTCTGCGCCACCTCGTCCAGCTCGGCGCGGTGCCTGTCGATCAGCGCCGCCTGGTACTGCGCCTGCAGAGAGCTCAGCGTCTCGACGAGCCGGGTGTCCTCTTTGCACTGCACGTCCTGCACCGCCGTCCGGATCGCCGCCTCGGGGTCGTCGGGCACCTGGGGCGACCAGGGCTGCTCGCTGTCGGTGCGGAGCTGCAGTCCGTGCGCGATCAGGCAGTCGCCCCACCGGGTGCGCGCCCGGTTCCACCGGGGATCCGCCGATGCGAGGCGCCCGGCGTCGTTGGTGATCGCCTGCGGCAGCTGAGTGATCTCCATCCCCTTATCGGCCGCGTAGTCGCGTCCCAGGCCGGGCAGGGTCTCGACCCGGTCCTCACACGCGCTCATCGCGTCCTCCCACCCCGGATCGGCGGCGGCGGCCTCGATGACCGCCGCACTCGCCGCCTCGACGGCCGCCGCGTTAGGCATGTCGAAGCCGTATCCGGAGCGGGCCGCGCGCTCCGGGCTCCAGATGCCGAAGGTCGTCTCCGTGACGACGGCGGACCGGGTGAGGTCGAACGCCGCCGACGGGTCCGTCCGGCCGCCCTCCCGCATGCAGTCGTCCAGCAGCAGGGCATTGGCCTGCACGATCCGGCCGAGCCCCTCCGCGTCGATGAAGTACGCGTCGATCGGGTAGGTCATCAGCTCGTTCGTCCGGTCGAGGACGGCGTGCACCTCCGAGTAGGCGCTGATGTCGAGTCGCTCATCGACCGGCGCATCCGCGGGAGTGCACCCGGCCAGCGGCACCAGCACGGCGAGCGCCACCGGAGCAATGCGGAACACCGGCCCTCGTACCCGGGTCCGGGTGCTCGATCGCGGGTCGGCGGTCATGTCGCCGCCCCGTCCCGCGCCATGACCGCGTCGGCGCGCTCGAGGACCGCGCGCTTGTTCTGCGCCATGTCATCAGGCTCGGTGCGGTGCAGGTCGAACAGGGCGACCTCGTACGGCGACTGCAGCGAGGTCGGCTTCTCGATGAGGCGGGTTTCCTCCTTGCACTGCACGTCGACGACGGCGGTGCGGACAGCGGCGTCCGGATCATCCGGGATCTCCGGCCCCCAAGCGTGCGGCTCCGCCGGATCGAAGCGGAGCCCGTGGTCTTTCGAGCAGCTGATCCGTTCGGAGCGCATTTTTTCCCATCGGAGATCCGCCGTGGGGATCGTCCCTGTGCGACGGAGGACGTCGTGAGCCGACCCCGCGACCGCCTGGGCGGCGTCACCCCCGGAAGAGCGTCCGAGATGGGGCGGGCGCTCGACCGACTCGTCGCAGGCATCCGCCGCCGCGCCCCAGGTCGCATCGGCGGCCGCTTGCGCCACGAACGCCTGGTTCGCCGCCTCCATCGGTGCATCAGCGGAGCCGTCGAAGCCGTACCCCAGCCGAGCCTCTCCCTCCGGACACCAGCTGCCGGAGGACGTGTCCGGCAGCGGCGGGAGCGCCGCCAGGTCGACCTCCACGGGGCGGAAGGAGCGGCCGCTCGTCCGAATGCACGCCCCGATGAGGAGATCATCGGCCGGACCGACTCGGTTCAGCGCCGCCTCGTCGAGGAAGCAGGCGTCCGTCGGCGTCCTGATCGACTCCGCCGCAGGGTCGAGGACGGGGTGAACATCGGCGTACGGGCCGATGTCGAGGTCGCCTGACGACGCCTGTCGAATCGCTGATGCGCACCCGACGAGGAGAACGACGGTCGCGCCGACGGCGAGGAGAGCGGCCGAACGCCCTAACGGCCGCATCAGTCGACGCTCGAGATGAAGTCGTTCCAGTCGGGGTGGTAGTTCTTCCCCGATGCGATGCGCTGCAGGTTGGAGACCTGGTGTCCGCTGAGGATCCGCAGCTGAGCCCCGCCTCTGTTCGCGTCTTCAAACCAGGTCTTCGTGCCCGTGTAGCGGTTTTTCAAGCTCGAGATCGAGTCGTTGAAGACCCGTCCCCCCAACGCATGCCACTCGTCGTAATTCGCATTCCCGCGCCCGGAGTAGCTGCCCTGGTAATCGGCATCTGTCCAGACGCAGCTGTA
The DNA here is from genome assembly GCF_002932815.1 of Rathayibacter sp. AY1B4. Taxonomy (NCBI): domain Bacteria; kingdom Bacillati; phylum Actinomycetota; class Actinomycetes; order Micrococcales; family Microbacteriaceae; genus Rathayibacter; species Rathayibacter sp. AY1B4. The sequence continues at coordinate 66,777 of NZ_PSWN01000012.1, forward strand.
CCCGCTCGGACATTGCGACTCGGAGGCCGACGCCGTCGGTGCCATGAGGGCTACCCCGGCGATGGTCGCTGTGATGATGGCAAAGGCGTGCGAACGCACGGAGGCAAAGGACAAGAGTGAACTCCCGGCTCGAAGCAAATGAGGATGTGTCGAACAGTACGCATGTATTCCGCTGGCCGAGCCCGCTGGCGCGCTCCGCGGCACTCCACCCGGAAGCGGGGGTGCAGAGCACTTCGCGCTCCTGGTAGTAATCACAGGCGGGCGCATCGCAGAGCCCGCAGAACTGGACCGTCCGTGACCCGCACCACCCGCGCTCTCGCCGCGTTCGTCCCGACGACGACCCTCGTGCTCTCCGTGGTGTTCGCCTCCGCCGCCCTCGCGCCCGAGGCGATGACCGCCCCGGAAGCGGTGTCGACGCCGACCGCCGCCTCGCCCGCGGAGGATGGGGCGGCGACTGCGGACCCCTCCGCTCCCGGTGCGGGATCCGGCGCCTCCGACCGCCGCTCCTCGAGCCCCTCCTCCGCGGACCCCGTCGACCCCGCGCAGCCGACGACCGGCTCCTCCCCCGCAGACCGGCCCGCCACAGATCCGCCCGCGACAGACCCGCCCGCCGCGGACCATCCCGCCGACTCCCCCTCCGCCACCCCGCCCGACGCCGCCGATCCCCTCACCGGCGAGGACCCGGTCCGCACGCCGCCCCTGCTCCACGACCTCGACGGAGTGGACGTCGACGTCGACATCACCCCTCCCGCGCAGCCCGGCTCCCTCTCGCTCTCCGTCGCCGCCGACGCCGTCGACCTCGCCGAGTCGGGCTCCACCGCCCTCCAGCGCCGGTTCACGGGCGGGCTGCCCACGGTCACCGTCACCGACTCGCGCGTCGGCGCGCAGAACGACTGGTACGTCCTCGCCTCGGCGAGCGCCCTCACCGGCCCGAGCGCCTCGATCGGAGCCGACCATCTCGGCTGGACCCCGCGCCTGATCACCGGCACCGGCGCCGTCGCGGGCGATCCGGTCGCCTCCTCCCTCGAGGGAGGCGCGGGCCTGCGCGACGCGCTGCTGCTCGGAGCCGCCGGCGGGGCCGGCACCTGGAGCGCCGACGCCGAGCTGCGGCTGCTGGCCGAGCCGGACGTCGAGGCCGGCTCCTACCGCTCGACGATCACGCTGTCGCTGTTCGCCTAGGCGCGGACCGGCGCAACGGCCGGGGACCGCGCCCCGCGGTCACTCCTGAGCGACCGCGACCGCCACGACGAGCCCGGAGTGGACCGCCGGCTCCGAGACGGCGAAGTAGCGGCTCGAGCCCTCGATCCAGGCCTCGGTCGCACCCTCCCTGGTGCGGAAGCGGACGGGCTCGTCGCTCGAGGTCCCGCGCCCGTCGGCCTTCGCGACCGCCTGCGAGCGCAGATCGGCGAGCACCTGCTCCGCCGTCGTCGCCCCGGAGGCCACGCGGTCGCGGACGCTGCGGGCGCGCACCGCGTCGATCCCGATGTCGCGTCCGGTCGCCAGCGCCGCGACCACCGCGCCGTCGCAGTGCGCGATGCTGATCCGCATCCGCTCCAGCGCCGGGTGCTCGCCGCGGAGCACCGGGCGGCCGTGCGGTCCGGAGCAGCGCTCGCAGCGCGCGTCCACGGCGACCTCGAGGGGATCGATCCCGAGCGTCTCGGCGGCCAGCTCGCGCACGAGGACCCGGCCGAGGAGGAAGCCGTCGCGGACCTCGCGCCGACTCGTCGCCTCGTAGCGCAGGCGCTCGGCGAGGGTGAGCAGGCGCAGCATCCGGTGGCGGGCGGAGTCGAGGACCTCGGGTCGCGCCCAGCGCAGCTGCACGTCGTCGGTGGCGAGGAGGGGGAGTCCGGTCATGCCCCGGACGCTACGCACGCCAGGCGACATCGGCGTGACGGGAGGGTGGCCGGAGGGAGACGGGCCGCTGTTGACTGGGAGGCGTGCAGACCTTCCTCCCCTACCCCGACTTCCACCGCAGCGTCCGCGCCCTCGACGGCAAGCGGCTCGGCAAGCAGCGCGTCGAGACGCTGCAGGTCATGCGGGCGCTGACCGTCCCGGGGTACGGCTGGCAGAACCACCCCGTCACGCGGATGTGGCGGGGCTACCGGCCGGCGCTGATGACCTACCAGCGCGAGACCTGCGCGGAGTGGACGGAGCGCGGCTTCGCCGACACGTGCCTCGTGAAGACCGAGGAGGCCCTCGCCGCCGCCCCGGAGGATCTCGCCGCCTACCTGACCGGCGACTACCCGCTCCCGCCGTGGTTCGGCGACGAGCGGCTGCACCTCTCGCACCGCTCGAAGCTCGTGACCAAGGACGAGGAGCACTACGGCCCGCTGTTCCCCGGCACGCCGCCGGGGCTCGACTACCTCTGGCCCGTCGGCGCCTGAGCTCAGGCCGCGGGCGGGCGGAGGAACGGGATCGCGATGCGCGGACGGAACACCTCGCGCTGGTTCGCCTTCACCAGTCCGCAGATGATCAGCACGAAGTGCACCAGCCAGAGCACGGCGAACAGCGTGATCGGGATGCCGATCGGATAGAAGTCCTTCGCGAGCGGGGTGTCGGAGGCGGCGAAGAGCAGCACGACGTGCGCGCCGAGCGTCACGACCCCGATCAGGATCACCGTCAGGCCCCAGTTCGCCGCGTTCCGCGCGTTCTCGGCGGCGATCCCGCCCTTCCTCCGGGCGGACGGGTACACGGACGCCATGACGATGCCGCCCACGATCAGGCTGAGGAACGGGATCCCGATGAACGCGAGGAAGCCGAGAGCGTACGAGAGGGCGCCCGTGGGCGGTGCGGGGACGGCCTGCGGGGGCGCGACCGGAGCGGCCTCCGGGGTCGTCGCGTCGGCCGGTCGGGGGTCGGAGGAGGGGCTCGCCATGCCGACAGCCTAGGGAACACCGTCCCCCGGGTGGCGGTCAGGGTCTTTTCAGGCCTCTGGCCGGGCCTTCGTCTTCGGGGGCTCTCGGGTTAGTCTGTCGAGGTTGACCTGCCGCACGGAGCGTGCAGGGCGTCGGCCGCGGTCGTCGCAGCATCCGGGGGGATTCGCGAAGGAGAAGGTTTGGCGTCCGACAGAAGGACCACCGGTGGTGTGGTCAAGGCGATCGTGGGCTTCCTGGGCATGAGCGTCGTGGCCGGAGTCCTCGTGACCGCCACCGTCACCCCGGCCGTGGCGCTCGCCGGAGTCGCCGCGAACCAGTCGATCGGCGTCTTCGACGGCCTGCCCGACTACCTCGAGGTCGACAAGCTCTCCGAGAAGAGCAACATCTACGCGACCGGCTCCGACGGCCCGCAGCTGCTCGCCTCCTTCTACGTCGAGAACCGCGTCGAGGTGCCGCTCGACCGCATCGCCCAGGCCGCCAAGGACGCCGCCGTCTCGGGTGAGGACCCCCGCTTCTACGACCACGGCGGAGTCGACCTCCCCGGCACGCTCCGCGCCGTCGCGCAGACCTACGTGCTCGGCAACGACGTGCAGGGCGGATCCTCTATCACCCAGCAGTACGTGAAGAACGTCCTCGTCGAGAAGGCCGTCCGCAACATCTCGGACGACGCCGAGCGCGCGGCCGCGATCGACGAGGCCACTCGGACCTCCCCTGAGCGCAAGCTCCGCGAGATGAAGCTCGCCATCGGCCTCGAGAAGCAGTACACGAAGGACCAGATCCTCCAGGGCTACCTCAACATCGCGTTCTTCGGAGGCACCACCTACGGCCTCGAGACCGCCGCGAACTACTACTACGCGACCTCGGCCGCGGACCTCTCGATCGCCCAGGCCGCGAGCCTCATCGCGATCGTCAACAACCCGGCCGTCCTGCGGATCGACCAGCCCGACAACCCGGACAACGGCGCCGCGAACGGCTACGCCCGCAACAAGGACCGCCGCGACTACATCATCGGCAAGATGCTCGAGGAGGGGAAGATCTCGCAGGAGGACCACGACGCCGCCGTCGCCACTCCGATCGAGCCCCGCATCACCCAGCCCAGCACCGGCTGCTCGACCGCGGGCAACGCGGGCTTCTTCTGCGACTACGTCACCAACGTCCTGAAGAACAACGAGATCTTCGGCGCCGACGAGGACACCCGCTGGACCAACTTCCGCCGCGGCGGCCTCGACGTCTACACGACGCTCGACGTCGGCCTGCAGGACGCGGCCGTCGCCGCCGTCGACGCGCAGGTCCCGCAGACCTGGAACTTCGACGTCGGAGCCGTCTCCGTCAGCGTCGAGGTCGGATCCGGGCGCGTGCTCGCGATGACGCAGAACAAGAAGTACTCGCAGGATCCGGACGTCCTCACGACCGACCCGTCCTACAGCGCCGTGAACTACAGCACCGATCGGGCCAACGGCGGATCCTCCGGGATCCAGCCGGGCTCGACCTACAAGCTCTTCACCCTGGTGGAGTGGCTGAAGGAGGGCCACAGCATCAACGAGTCGGTCGACGGGACGCGCAAGTCCACCTGGGGCACCTTCACGGACTCCTGCGTCTCGGGCGGCACCGACACGAGCAACGAGACGAGCGCGAAGAACGACGAGGGCGGAACCGGCGAGGTCGGCACCCCGGTGTCCTTCACGAAGACCTCCCTCAACACCGGCTTCGTCGGCATGGCCCGTGAGCTCGACCTGTGCGGCATCCGCGACACCGCGGTCGACATGGGGGTGAAGCAGGGCAGCGGCGAGGAGCTCGAGCACAACCCGTCGTCGGTGCTCGGCACGAACTACGTCTCGCCCCTCTCGATGGCCGGCGCCTTCGCCACCATCGCCTCCGGCGGCACGACCTGCGACCCCGTCGCGATCGACCGCATCACCGACTCCGCCGGAGCCGACCAGCCGGTGCCCCCGGCGAACTGCCGCCAGTCGATCGACCGCAACGTCGCCGCAACCGCGGCCGTCGCGCTGCAGGCGACCTTCACCGGCGGAGGGACGGCCGTGGCCTCCCGCACCGGCGACGGCGTTCCGCTGATCGGCAAGACCGGCACCACCGACGACGCGAAGGCCACCTGGATGACCGGAGCGAGCACCCGCGTCGCGACCGCCGTCGGCGTGTTCAACGTGAAGGGCGACGCGAACCTGCGCCTCGGCCGCTACTCCTTCGACTCCGGATCCGCCGCCACCGCGCGCCACCGCATCTGGCCGGTCGTCATGCGCGCCGCCGACGCGACGTACGGCGGGACGGACTTCCCGGAGGCCGACGGCTCGCTGCAGGTCGTCCCGAAGGTGGACATCCCGGATGTCGTCGGGCTCTCCTCCGCCGACGCCGAGGCCAAGCTCGAGGCGGCCGGCTTCGGCGTCGTGCAGGGCGGCACGGAGGCGAGCGACGCCGCGGTCGGGACGGTCACCCGCGCCGACCCGTCGGGGTCGGCCCCGCGCGGCACCGCGATCACCGTGTTCACCAGCTCCGGCAACCAGAAGACCGTGCCGAACGTGACGGGCCAGGATCTGGAGGCCGCGAAGAACGCCTTCGGCGCCGCCGGCTTCACGAAGATCACGCTCGCCTGCGCCGAGGACCCGAAGGCGCCCGACGCCGGCCAGGTCACCGGGCAGGAGCCGGCCGGCGGCTCCCCCGTCGCTCCGGACGCCACGCTGAAGGTGACGATCACCGCGAAGAAGTGCCCCTGACCGGCGCCTGACGGCTCGTGAGAACGCGTCCGGCCCGCGAGGATCCTCGGATCCCGCGGGCCGGACGCGTTCCTGTCGGACGACGGCGTCGGAGCCGGGGCTACTGCCCGCGGCCCCGGATCGCGCCGACGATCGCGACGGTCGCGAAGTAGACGATGAGGGCCAGCACGCCGAACGAGGCGAGCGCCCCGCTGGCCTCGGCCCAGGGCCGACGCTCGTCCGTCATGGTGCCGGGCATGACGATGTCGAGGGCGAACATGCCCACCGCCAGGGCGAAGCAGACCAGGCTCAGCACGAGCAGCGCCCGGACCGCCTTGCCCACGGGGTCGTAGTAGCGCGGGTTCGACATCGTGCCTCCGGTTCTCGTGCTCTCGTGTCTATCCCGCCCGGACCGCTGTGGCAAGCCGTGGGGACGCGAAGACCCCCGCCCCTCCCCCTCCGCGGGCGCCGCTCGCGACGACGGGCGGTGCCGTCGTCACGAGCGGCGTCTCGCGGGAGGAGGAGGGACGGGGGTCGGAGCGGGACCGGCTACGCGGCCAGCGGGAGGGCGACGGCCGAGGTCACCAGCAGCTCGCCGGCGACGGCGTCGACGCGGACCGCGCCTCCGTCGGAGACCTCGCCGCTGACGAACAGGTCGGCGATCCGGTCGTCGATGGAGCGCTGGACGAGCCGGCGCAGGGGCCGGGCGCCGTACTGCGGCTCGTAGCCGTTCTCGGCGAGCCAGTCGACGGCCGCCTCCGTCACCTCGAGCGTCACCTCGCGGGGAGCGAGGCGGGAGCGCGTGGTGTCGAGGACGATGCCGACGATCTCCCGCAGCTGCTCGCGGCCGAGGCGGCGGAACAGGACGATCTCGTCGATCCGGTTGAGGAACTCGGGGCGCATCGCCTCGCGGAGACGGCCCATGACGCGATCGCGCAGGTCCTTCTCCGAGGCGAAGCCCTCGGCCGACGCGTCGCTCTGAGCGACGAAGCCGAGCGCACCCGACCGCGAGGCCAGGAACTCCGAGCCGAGGTTCGAGGTCATGATGATCACCGTGTTGCGGAAGTCGACCGTCCGCCCCTGGCCGTCGGTCAGACGCCCGTCGTCGAGCACCTGCAGCAGCAGGTTGAACACGTCGGGGTGCGCCTTCTCGATCTCGTCGAAGAGGACCACCGAGTACGGGTTCCGGCGCACGCGCTCGGTCAGCTGACCGGCCTCGTCGTAGCCGACGTACCCGGGAGGGGCGCCGACCAGCCGCGAGACCGTGTGACGCTCGCCGAACTCGCTCATGTCGAAGCGGATGACCGACTGCTCATCGGCGAAGAGGGAGCCCGCGAGGGTGCGCGCCAGCTCCGTCTTGCCGACACCGGTCGGGCCGAGGAAGAGGAACGAGCCGACCGGGCGCGAGGAGTCGCCGAGGCCTGTGCGGCTACGGCGGACGGCCCGGGCGACCGCGGTGACCGCGTCGTCCTGGCCGATGACCCGCTGGTGCAGCTCGGTCTCGAGGTGCGCGAGGCGCTCGCGCTCCCCCTCCGTGAGCCGCGACACCGGGATGCCGGTGGCGCGGGCGATGACGGCCGCGATCTCGGTCTCGCCGACGACCGCCTCCGCGGGGGCGCTGCCGGTGGCCGCGTCGAGCTCCGCCTGCACGGCGCTGATCTCGTCGCGGACGCGGGACGCCTCCTCGTAGTGCTCGGCCGAGACGGCCGCGTTCTTGTCGGCCTCCAGGGTCGCCAGACGCTCGAGCAGAGCTCCGGTGTCGACGCCGGCTCCGAGGCGGAGGCGGAGGCGCGCGCCGGCCTGGTCGATCAGGTCGATCGCCTTGTCGGGCAGCACGCGGTCGGTGAGGTACCGGGCCGAGAGCTCGACGGAGGCGCGCAGGGCCTCGTCCGTGAAGCGCACGCGGTGGTGCTCCTCGTAGGCGGGGCGCAGGCCGTGCAGGATGGCGACCGCGTCCTCGATGCCGGGCTCGCCGACGCGGACCGGCTGGAAGCGCCGCTCCAGTGCCGGGTCCTTCTCGATGGTGCGGTACTCCTTGAGCGTGGTGGCGCCGACGAGGTGCAGCTCGCCTCGGGCCAGACGCGGCTTGAGGATGTTGCCCGCGTCCATGCCGCCCTCGCCGCCGCCGCCCGCACCGACGACGGTGTGGACCTCGTCGATGAAGACGATCAGCTCGCCGGAGTGCGCCGCGATCTCGTCCATGGTGCCGGTGAGGCGCTCCTCGAAGTCGCCGCGGTAGCGGGTGCCGGCCAGCATGCCGGGGAGGTCGAGCGAGATCACGCGCTTGCCGCGCAGCTGCTCGGGGACCTCCTCCGCCACGATCGCGCGGGCCAGGCCCTCGACGATGGCGGTCTTGCCGACGCCGGCCTCGCCGACGAGCACCGGGTTGTTCTTGGTGCGGCGGCTGAGGATCTCGACGGTCTGCTCGATCTCGTCGGCGCGCCCGATGACCGGGTCGAGCCGGCCCTCGCGGGCGAGAGCGGTGAGGTCGGTGCCGAACTTGTCGAGCAGCGGAGTGTCGGAGGCGGGCTGTCCCGCCTCCTGCTGCTGCGGGGCCTCGGTCTCGCGCATGCCCTGGGTGAGGGCCTCGGCGGTGACGCCGGCGCGGGCGAGGACCTGCCCGGCGGGGGCGTCCTGGCCGAGCACGAGCGCGAAGAAGAGGTGCTCGGGCTCGATGTAGGTCGAACCGCTGGAGCGGGCGACCTGGTAGGCGTGGAACAGCGCGCGCTGCGCGCTGGGGGTGATGGTGGCCGCGTTCTGCGAGGCGTGGGCCTCGTCGGCCTGCGGGAGGCGCGCCTCCGCGGCGGTGGCGATGGCGGCGGGGTCGACGCCGATGCGGCGCACGGCCTGCGAGACGGTCTCGTCGTCGATGAGCACGCGGAGCACGTGCAGGGCGTCGAGCTCGGTCTGGCCGCGCTCGAGGGCGAAGCGTCCTGCGGACTGCAGGATGTCGCGGGTACGGGCGGTGAGGAATCGGCTGAGGTCGATCGACCGCGCCGCGCGGGCGCGCTCACCGTCGAGGTAGCGGGCGAGGAAGTCGTCGAACGAGCTCGCTCCGGCCTCGCTGTAGTTGTCGGGCACCTGTCCTCCTGAGGAAGTTGAGTCGGTTACGCTCAAGTTCAACGCAGGGGTGCCGTTCCTATTCCCGCCCCTCCCCAGCGAGATGCCGCTTCGGTCCACGGCACACCGCGGCGGGCGTTCCGACCGGCGTCCCGCGGGGACGGGAAGAGGCACGGACTCCGGGGAGTCCGTGCCTCTCTGCGCCGACGCGCATTTCCTCCGGGGTGGGAGCTCTAGGGGACGAGGTAGCCCGCCGCGCGGAACAGCTCGTACCACTCCGGCCGCGTGAGCGGCAGATCGGAGCCGAGGGCCGCATCGCGCACGCGCTGCTCGTTGGTCGTGCCGAGCACGACCTGCATGCCCGCCGGGTGGCGGGTGATCCAGGCGGTGGCCACGGCGATCGCCGGGACCTCGTACGTCGCTGCGAGCCGGTCGATGACGGCGTTCAGCTCGGGGTAGGCCGGGTTGTCGAGGAAGACGCCGGTGAAGAACCCCGCCTGGAAGGGCGACCAGGCCTGCACGGTGATGTCGTTCAGTCGGCAGTAGTCGAGGATGCCGGCGTCGCGCATGACGGACTGGTCCTCGCCGACCATGTTGGAGGCGACACCCTGCGCGATCAGCGGCGCATGAGTGATCGAGAGCTGCAGCTGGTTCGCCACGATCGGCTGGTTCAGCGACTTCTTCAGCAGCTCGATCTGGTACGGCGTCTGGTTCGAGACGCCGAAGTGCTTCACCTTGCCGGACGCGTGCAGCTCGTCGAACGCGCGGGCCACCTCGTCGGGCTCGACGAGCGCGTCGGGCCGGTGCAGGAGCAGCACGTCGACGTAGTCGGTGCGCAGCGCCTTCAGCGAGCCCTCGACCGAGGCGATCAGATGCTCGTACGAGAAGTCGAAGTAGGGGCCGTCCGGGACGATGCCCGCCTTGGTCTGCAGGACGACCTGCTCGCGCTCCGACGGGGTGAGCGCCATCGCCTCGGCGAAGCGCTCCTCGCAGCGGTGCAGCTCGCCGCCGTACACGTCGGCGTGGTCGAAGAAGTCGATGCCGGAGTCACGGGCGGCGCCGACGAGGCCGCGGATCGCCTCGTCGCTCATCTCGGGGATGCGCATGAGGCCGAGGACGACGTTCGGGGAGTCGACACCGGAGGTGCCGAGGGGGACGTGCTTCACAGGGAGTGCTCCTTCGTTGGATACCTCGTCCACGGTAGGCGCCCCGCCTGGGCGCCGTCCAACAGGGGGTGCTGGTGCGATTCATCCGGCGGAGTGGTGAATCAGGTCGAGATATTCACAACGGAGGAAGGATGGGGTCGGCCGACGCGTCTTCCGCGGATAAGGAGCGAGGTCCGTGACGTTCCTCCTCCGTGGTGAACGCCTTATCGGGTGAACCGGACGGTTGAAGGCTGCCGCCATAACGATCGAGGTAGGACCCGCCACCGACTTCGACGAAGTGGCGACGGTGAACGGCCCGAAGCGCCCCGACGGGAGCTTGTGCTGGTGCCTGAGCTACCGCCTGATCTCGTCGCCCGAGAACAACTCGCTCCGGGGGCCGGCGCGAGGCGAGCGGATGCGGGAACTGGCCGCCGAGGATCCGCCACCGGGCGTCCTCGCCCACGACGGCGACGATGTGGCCGGCTAGACCGCCGTCCACCTGCGCGCCGGCACCAGCTCTGCGAAGAACCGGAAGATCCCGTGCATCGACAATCTCGACACCTGGAGTGCCTGGTGCGTCCGACTCTGCCCCGGCTTTCGCAAGCGCGGGATCTCACACGCGCTACTTGCCGGTGCCGGCAACTTCGTCCGCGCTCAAGCGATTGAGGGCTACCCCGTCGACAACGCTGGCGCAAGGGTCGAGCAGACGATGGCCTACGTCGGCACCCGCGGGCCGTTCGAGCGCCCGGGCTTCTCATGGGCGGCCGGCACGACGTCGGTGCTGAGCGGGTTCCCGCGCGTCGCGATGCGCCTCCCGCTAACGGCCGGATGGCTGAGTAGCGCACCCTCCCTGAAGTAACGAACCCCCGGCACCAACTTTCCACGCAACCGCTGACCACTCGCCACTGCCTATTCCCTCCGTTCGGGCGACGTCGTCGACCAGCAAAACTTCCTTCAGCCCGCCGGACTTGGTCTTCCGAACCCCCCCAATGTCCCAACCGACGTAATTAGAAAGAAGATGTCCATCGACAGGAAGCGTGACATACACGGCAGCTCCACAGCGCGCTCGCTCTCGAGCCATCTTCGCCAACCGCACGTGATCCACGGAAGAGAATGGTTGGGCACCGTAGCGACGAAATGGCAGATCACCCCGGCTTCCGTACGGCGGGTCCAGAAACAGAAGGTCACCAAACGTCGCTCCGGACGCAACAACCTCGTAAGATTCTGTCTTCAAATCAAACTTCTGCAGAACCGAAGACAGCACTCGAAGCCGCTCCGAGTCGGCAACATATGCGAAACGCCCCCCTCCACCATATGGGACATTGAACTTCCCGAGCCGATTGGTCCTATGAAGACCCATGTATGCCGTCCGATTCAGGAAGAAAAACCTGGCAGCAGCGAGTTCAGGATCTGTCGGCGACGACGCGCGCGCCGCATAAAACCCATCGCTCGTATCGCGGAAATGCCCCAACGCCTCAACTACGCGGTCGACGGCGTTGCGGCAACCAATATAGAAATTCATCAGATCTTCATTGGTGTCCGAAGCCAGGACAGAAGTCGAGCCCAATCCAAGAGAGACCGCTGCCCCGCCTAAGAACGCCTCTACAACTCGCAGATCGCGGCTGCCTGCGTACGCAGAAAGAAGAGGGACCAACCGCCTTTTTCCTCCAGCCCAACGGAGAGGCGCGTCGCACCTTTGATACCCCTCGAGCGCGTGCAGATCCATCAGAAGAGTACCTTCACAGCCGTAATCCACTCTATTTCCGCCGCGCCCGCTTCGAGGCGAGCATCTGGAGCCGAGTAATAGACCTGCGCAACCTCTTCCTCCAACGAATAAAGCGCGACAGCGAGCGATGCCAGCTTCGAACCCGAAAGAAGGAAACTGTGCGCCACCGTCGAGTGGTCATCACGCTGGCCCGACGCCCTCAAGTGCGTTCGTAAAGATGCCAACGCAGCGCCTACGTCGCCAGCCGGCAGCCAGACAATGTCGTTTTTCCCAAGCAGATACTCCGCCGCCAAGGCACTATTGGCCTGACGCGCGACCATCTCATGGTCCGCCCCAATCCCAGCAGTAAGCACGATCGACAATTGATCTGGCTCTAGAGCACTGACTAGACGACGAGTGTGATCTCCCTCAAACCCAGCCGAGACGATCAAATGGCTTCGCGAACTCGCCGGCGCCCCCTCACCTAAAGTGGGAATAGCCATCGGCATCCATTGCCCAGCGGTAAATTGACCAGGACTTTCATGCTGGTAAGTCTTCGCAGCAGAGTAGACCGCAGTAATATCGGAACATACGCCTGACCGCCAAGCCAGACCAAACAGGCTCAAAGCGAGATAGCGCGGAACACTGTTCAGGTCAAGGACGACCTTCAGCGGCCTACCGTTTGTGCGATACGCCTCTAGCATAAAACGCCTGAAAGATGCCCAGGCGCTTTTTAGGTCGTCGACATCGACGTCCATCCGGCTCACCAGACCGCCCGTAATCGAGGAGAGCTCCTCAAGCAGAAGCCCTTCGTGACGTTCGACCGCCCCCGAAGACCCTTTATCTTTGAACCGCAAAAGAAGCGCTCTATCTGGTCGTTCTCGATAGGCGAGTTCGCTAATTGTCAAACATCTCCTATCCCAGGTTGCTGCGGCTATGACGAGGTCAACATGGTCGACGATTATTTGCTTTGATATCTTCGCCTTTGTCTGACTGATTGACTGCAACCTGTGCATGCCCACGTTGTCCTAGTCTAGCTCGAAGCCGGGAAGCATGGTTTGCGACGCAGCTTCGACCGATCGTCTATAAGTTCGCGACATAAGTCGCGTCACGGGCATATCAGGACTCAATACCGCCGCACGCACGAGCCGGAACGGCACCACCGTCTCATACTGGGGCTTCCAGTACGAGAATCCAAGGTGCCGGGCCAAAGAGAGGTTTAATCGGAATTTCACCACTTGGCCATTACCGAGACGCAGATCAGCAATATATCCGTAGCTCGCTGCTCGAACGAGAACGCGCTTTACATCGTCAAAGGATGGGTCTCCCCCATCTCGGGGACTTGCGCGCACGGCCATTCTTGTTGCATTTGGCTTTGTAAGCGGCAAGGCGGCGTAAAAATCAGACCGATGCGCCAGCTCCCCGAAGAGCCGGATTAGAATTTCCGCTTCTCCTGGGTCCGTCAGATTCTGCGGAATAGAATCCAACTTTCGGCGACCCAGCCGTTCGAGCGCTGCATCCTGGATATCAAATGAAAGGCGGCTTTTCGACAAGAACGTCAGGATCTCATCAAGAGACCCGTCATAGTCCTCCCTGTTCACGGCGATCTCGAAGGAGTATCGAAGGAACCGCAGGAAGTCACGAACACTATTGTCCGACATAGCGGTGGCAATACGCCAGCCCGCGTAGAAGGGCCGATTGATGCCGATCGCCCCAAGAAGGTGCAGATAACCGGCGGTTTTCTTCTTCCTATAACCAGAACTCTGCTCGGACCTGGACGCTACCGCGCCGCTTGCTATTGCACCTACATTTTTCAAGTGCTGCCTGATCGGGGCTTCACCGAGCGCGCGAAGCTGAATTTCAGCGCTACGGTTTTCGCTCTTGGCGACGGCTCGGCGACAGAGCTCGTCCACATCGGGGTTACCGAGGAACGTCTTGACGTCGAAACGCCGAGGACCCGCACCGATCATCTGAAAACGCGCCCGGACTATTCCTGCCATTAGGGCACCTAGTTCCTCAGGAGAGCGATCATCGAGATCGATCAGCTCACGGTCATCGATGGAAAGCTCAGCTCCAACTTGGCGGGTTTCAGATCCAAGCGTTTGAAGGACAGACACTGCGAGGTATACAGGCCCGTCTGTTTCGCGAATCAGAGAGCGAACTACAAGAGCCCACTCATCTGAAAGAAATTCCCCTTCGTCCATACAAACTCTGAATATCCAGGAACTTGAGGCATCGAGACGCCGCAAGTTTGCCGCCATCTGCGTGAACAATCTGGATACTATTGCGGCGAAAGGCTGAAGGTCGAACTTGGCCACTAGAACTTCCGGCGCGATAGTTCCAATAGCTGCCGACGCTCGGATTGACCGCATTACTTCGTTTGCGATAAAGCGTATGTTTTCGAGCGTAAGTGTCGCGCGGTCCGCTGGCGAATCAATATCCAACGACTGCGCGCTCCAAGTCCACACAGTCTCTGATACGGAGGCGAAGTCATCGACTTCATCAGCAAAGGAGCAGTAATGCAAGCCGGCGTTCAGGCCGATTAGAGCGTCGACGGCCTCAACCAACCACGCCGACCGAAGATAAGTAGAGATTAATGCGAATCGAACTGTTCTCGAAGAGTCAGACAGCCATATATCCAGCATATCGACTGGCATCAGCTTAATCTGCATGAAACAGCCGACGACTCCATCTGCGAAAGGCTTACCCTGGAGCGCCCGAGCAAGGTGCTTGTTTGAGATTCGCTCACGCCAATCGAGCGCCTTTAAAAGGGTGGTCTTTCCGGTGCCACGATGCCCTTTGACCACCGCATGCTTCGCAATGGAGGACAACCTTCGATAGGCTGCAGTCTCTAGATAATAGAAATGCTCGATGCGGTCCTGCTCCCATCGATCATCAAAAAAATGGATCGCCGTCCTAGGACTTCTCATAGCGTAAAGCCCGCCCGATTGAACTGCACTTCGAGCAAATCGGTCTTTCTCAAGATTCCACTCCAGCATAACTTCTCGACGAAGGTTTCAATTCCGTTGTCGGTTACATCTAAAGACAAGCGATCCCGCTCCGCAAGAAGTTCAAACCCGGTCGCCCGACCCTCTCTCACTAGGTACTCGAGAATCTTGCGTTGAGATCGCGATTGATTCATGGAGTCACCAAGAGGTATTTCGATCGTACGCTCCCGACTTAGCGACTGATCTCCCCGCGCCATTGCAAAGTACTCAATCCGTAGGCCGAAAGGATAGCCTTCCGGATCGAACTTCACGGTGATTTTATTGAAGCCCTCGTGGAGCTCGGGCGCCGATACTATTACGAGGCGTCCTTGAGGCGTCGGAATCGATCCCTGAGGGAACGCAATAACTTCGGTCGAACGCTCATGAATATGACCATGCAAATACAAAACTGTGCGCCCGAGAGAGGCGAGGGCATAGCGAGCCTGGCCCGCATTAGCCATTTCCGTATATGGGTTGAGGCGTGGGATGCGCTGAGGCAGCAATCCGTGATGGCCAAGCATTACCGGGAACAGGCGTTGATCGAGGGTGCCCCACCGGTCCTGAATAACTGACATTTCATGAGGATGAAATAACGGAATATCCAGAATTTCTGCTGAATCACTTGACTCGGTCGCTGCCGATACCCCGCTTACTTCCGCCGCCGCTTCTCTTGTTGCACCCGCTCCGCGGCAGGTATTGATGCTGACGAAATCTACGCCACCGTAACCGGAGCCGTATGACGACGAGCGAGATGTGACTGTAAAATTCCGCAGCCCTTCTTCCTCCGCAGTTGTTGCAAGTTCCTCGAAGCGCGCTACGTCTTCGAAAGAGACGAACGGTTGCGACCCGCGATAGGCGACGTCATGATTTCCCGGAACAACGTGGACGTATTCAAAGTCTTGAGGATGCTTGGCCTTCTGTGCAATCGTCGCCAGATAGCGGGCCGCATCTCGAAAGGCTTGCGCGTCGCCCCGAGTCGTCAAGTCCCCACATATTGCCAGTATGGCGCTGGGATTGCTGCTCAGTTGAAACTCGATAGCACGCTTGATCGCGTGGGGAATAGGAAGTCCCAACGAGGAATCAAGCGCACCTGGTACCGAATTGTCGTGATTGTCAACTCGCGTTGTCGCACTAGCAAAGTCGGGGTAGTGAAGGTCGCCAATTTGGAGAATGACTTGTTCGGTTATGCGCGCTTCTGGCATCGATTTCGTTCTCTTTACGGGCTGGTCGCCGGAGAAGAGATGATGCTGGCGCTCAGAAGTCCCAGTCCTCGTCCTCGGTGTTCACGGCCTTGCCGATCACGTAGGAGGAGCCGGAGCCCGAGAAGAAGTCGTGGTTCTCGTCCGCGTTGGGCGAGAGGGCCGACAGGATCGCGGGGTTCACATCGGTGACCTGCTTGGGGAACATCGGCTCGTAGCCGAGGTTCATCAGCGCCTTGTTGGCGTTGTAGTGCAGGAACTTCTTGACGTCCTCGGTCAGGCCGAGCTGGTCGTAGAGGTCCTGCGTGTACTGCGCCTCGTTGTCGTAGAGCTCGTAGAGCAGCGAGAACGTGTAGTCCTTGATCTCGTCGCGCTTGGCCTGGTCGACCCGCTCGAGTCCCTTCTGGAACTTGTAGCCGATGTAGTAGCCGTGCACGGCCTCGTCGCGGATGATCAGGCGCACGAGGTCGGCCGTGTTGGTGAGCTTGGCGCGCGAGGACCAGTACATCGGCAGGTAGAAGCCCGAGTAGAAGAGGAACGACTCCAGCAGCGTGGAGGCGACCTTCCGCTTCAGCGGGTCGTCGCCGCGGTAGTAGTCCATCACGATGGACGCCTTCTTCTGCAGGTTCGGGTTCTCCATCGACCAGCGGAAGGCCTCGTCGATGTCCTGGGTGTTCGACAGGGTCGAGAACACCGAGGAGTACGACTTGGCGTGGACCGACTCCATGAACGCGATGTTCGTGTAGACGGCCTCCTCGTGAGGAGTGATCGCGTCCGGGATGAGCGAGACGGCGCCGACGGTGCCCTGCACGGTGTCGAGCAGGGTGAGCCCGGTGAACACGCGCATGGTGAGCTGCTGCTCCTGGTGCGTGAGCGTGTTCCACGACTGGATGTCGTTCGACAGCGGGACCTTCTCGGGCAGCCAGAAGTTGCTCGTGAGGCGGTTCCACACCTCGACGTCCTTGTCGTCCTGGATCCGGTTCCAGTTGATCGCCTGGACGGAGTCGACGAGCTTGAGCTTCTCGGGGGGAGTCATGATTCCTTCTCGCTGCTGCGGATGGGTCGTGCGGAGGGGGGTGGGGCTGCGTGCTCTAGAGCATGCACGAGACGCACTGGTCGAGCTCGGTGCCCTCGAGCGCCAGCTGACGGATGCGGATGTAGTAGATCGTCTTGATGCCCTTGCGCCAGGCGTAGATCTGGGCGCGGTTGACGTCGCGGGTGGTCGCCGTGTCCTTGAAGAAGAGCGTGAGCGAGAGGCCCTGGTCGACGTGCTGCGTGGCCGCGGCGTAGGTGTCGATGATCTTCTCGTAGCCGATCTCGTACGCGTCCTGGTAGTACTCCAGGTTGTCGTTCGTCATGAACGGCGCCGGGTAGTAGACACGGCCGAGCTTGCCCTCCTTGCGGATCTCGATCTTCGACGCGATCGGGTGGATCGAGGACGTCGAGTTGTTGATGTACGAGATCGAGCCGGTCGGCGGGACGGCCTGCAGGTTCTGGTTGTAGATGCCGTGCTCCATGACCGAGGCTTTGAGCGCACGCCAGTCGTCCTGGGTGGGGACCGCGATGCCCGAGTCGGCGAAGAGGCGGGAGACGCGCTCGGTGGCCGGCGCCCACTCCTTCTCGGTGTAGGTGTCGAAGAACTCGCCCGAGGCGTACTTCGAGTCGGCGAAGCCCTCGAAGGTGGTGCCGCGCTCGATGGAGAGGTTGTTGGAGGCGCGCAGGGCGTGGAACAGCACCGAGTAGAAGTAGATGTTGGTGAAGTCGATGCCCTCCTCGGATCCGTAGTGGATCCGCTCGCGGGCGAGGTAGCCGTGCAGGTTCATCTGTCCGAGGCCGATGGCGTGCGAGTTGTCGTTGCCGTCCTCGATCGAGCGGACCGAGGTGATGTGCGACTGGTCGGACACCGAGGTGAGGCCGCGGATAGCGGTCTCGATGGTGCGGCCGAAGTCGGGCGAGTCCATCGTCAGCGCGATGTTCAGCGATCCGAGGTTGCAGGAGATGTCCTTGCCGATCTGCGCGTAGGAGAGGTCCTCGTTGTAGGTCGTCGGAGTGTTGACCTGGAGGATCTCGGAGCAGAGGTTGGACATGTTGATGCGGCCCTTGATCGGGTTCGCCTGGTTCACCGTGTCCTCGAACACGATGTAGGGGTAGCCCGACTCGAACTGGATCTCGGCGATGGTCTGGAAGAACTCGCGCGCCGAGATCTTGGTCTTCTTGATGCGCGGGTCGTCGACCATCTCGCGGTACTTCTCCGAGAGGGAGATGTCGCCGAAGGGGATGCCGTAGACGCGCTCGACGTCGTAGGGCGAGAAGAGGTACATGTCCTCGTTGTTCTTCGCGAGCTCGAACGTGATGTCGGGCACGACGACGCCGAGGGAGAGCGTCTTGATGCGGATCTTCTCGTCGGCGTTCTCGCGCTTGGTGTCGAGGAAGCGGAGGATGTCGGGGTGGTGCGCCGAGAGGTACACCGCTCCCGCGCCCTGGCGCGCGCCGAGCTGGTTGGCGTAGCTGAAGCTGTCCTCGAGGAGCTTCATCACGGGGATGATGCCCGAGGACTGGTTCTCGATCTGCTTGATCGGGGCGCCGGCCTCGCGGATGTTCGAGAGCGAGAGGGCGACGCCGCCGCCGCGCTTGGAGAGCTGGAGCGCGGAGTTGATGCCGCGGGCGATCGACTCCATGTTGTCCTCGATGCGCAGCAGGAAGCAGGAGACGAGCTCGCCGCGCTGTGCCTTGCCGGTGTTGAGGAAGGTCGGGGTCGCCGGCTGGAAGCGGCCGGCGACGATCTCCTCGACGAGGGCGGTCGCGAGCGTCTCGTCGCCCTGGGCGAGGCCGAGGGCGGTCATCACGACGCGGTCCTCGAAGCGCTCGAGGTAGCGCTTCCCGTCGAACGTCTTGAGCGTGTACGAGGTGTAGTACTTGAACGCGCCGAGGAAGGTCGCGAAGCGGAACTTCTTCGAGTACGCCAGGTCGTTGAGCTGCTGGATGAACTCGAACGAGTACTGGTCGAGCACGGCCTGCTCGTAGTACTCCTTCTCGACCAGGTAGTCGAGGCGCTCCTTGAGCGTGTGGAAGAACACCGTGTTCTGGTTGACGTGCTGCAGGAAGAACTCGCGAGCGGCCTCGCGGTCCTTGTCGAACTGGATCTCTCCGTTCGGGCCGTAGAGGTTCAGCATCGCGTTGAGCGAGTGGTAGTCCATCTGTGCGGCGTCGCGGGGAGCGTCGATCACTGCTGCGTCCAAAACGTGTCCAATCCTTCGTCGACGGCGCGGACGTCGTCGGGTGTTCCGAATACTTCGAATCGATAGAGGTGCGGCACCTCGCACTTGCGGGCGATGATGTCGCCGGCGAGGCAGTACGCCTCGCCGAAGTTCGTGTTGCCGGCGCCGATGACGCCGCGGATCAGGGAGCGGTTGCACGGATCGTTGAGGAACCGGATGACCTGCTTGGGGACCGCTCCCCCGCCGTTGCCGCCGCCGTAGGTGGGGAGGACGAGCACGTACGGCTCGTGGACGTGGAGCGTGTCGAGGGCGGCTCCGTCGCGGCGGGCGTGGAGCGGGATGCGCTGCGCCGGCCGTCCGAGCTTCTCGATGAACCGGTGCGTGTTCCCCGAGCTGCTGGAGAAGTACACGAGCCCGCTCATCCTTCGGCCCCTCTCCCCGTCAGCTGCTGTTCTCGGTCCCGCCTCCGAGGCGGCTGCGTGGTGAGCCGCGAGGCGGAGGAGGAAGCCGCAGCGGCGCTACGGCGCCCGCCGACGACGCTGCGGATCGTCGTCCGTGCGCCTCAGAGGGTCGCGATCTTGTCGGGGCGGAAGCCGGACCAGTGGTCGTCGTCCGTGATGACGACCGGCGCCTGGAGGTAGCCGAGGGCCTTGACGGCCTCGAGGGCCTTCTCGTCCACGGAGAGGTCGAACACCTCGTAGTCGATGCCCTTGCTGTCGAGGGCGCGGTACGTCGCGGTGCACTGGACGCAGGAGGGCTTGGTGTAGACCGTCACAGCCATGGGTGTCGCCTTTCGGAGGGGGTGTCCCGGTGCCGCTCCCCGACCGGCGGCTCGCGATGCGGGCGGGGTCGGAGGGTGGTCCGGGTGAGTTCTGGGTGCCGGTGGGGCTCTCGCTCCGACCTGCTCAGCAATACTACATATAGGGGGCGGGCCGGTGTCAGCCCACTAGACGTAGTAGTTACAGCCGTGTAGTTATCCACCGGTTCCTCCCCCGTTCATCCACAGGCCGGAGCCCGTGGAACCGCGGAAGGACGCGGATCCGGACGAACCATCCACAGGTGTGGACAGAAGGATCCCGTTCACTGTGTACAACGCGCCACGGCGTGTCGGCATGCCCGACCGGTGGGGTCCGCGCGGCGGCTCGACCACAAGATGTGGTGGTCGGATCACATCTCGGGGCATGCCCGGACGGTACGCCCGACCACCGACACCGCGAACGGTCAGAGGAGCTGCGCGGCCCACTCCCGGGCGACGGCGCGCAGGTGCGGGAACGGGTCCGCGAGGGCCGCGGACGAGGAGCCCGCCGCCTCCGTCAGCGACACCGCAGCGGTGAAGCCGGGAGTCGGCGCCGCGATCGCCCCGGCGACGAGGAGCGTCCGCGCCCCGGCCGCCTCGGCGAGCGCGAGGACGTGCACCGGGACCTTGCCGGCGGCGGACTGCGCGTCGAAGCGCCCCTCCCCCGTGATGACGACGTCCGCGCCCGCGAGGAGCGCCGGGAGCCCGATCGCCCGTCCGACGGCGCCGGCGCCGGAGGTCGTACGCGCGCCCCAGGCGAGCAGCCCGAAGCCCGTCCCGCCAGCCGCCCCGGAGCCCGGCGCATCGGGATCCGCGTCCAGGTGCGCAGCGAGACGGCGGAGGCCGCTCTCGAGGAGGAGGACGTCCTCGGGGCCGGCCCCCTTCTGCGGTCCGAAGACGCGGGCCGCCCCGGAGTCGCCGAGCAGCGGGGTCGCGACGTCGCTGAGCACGACCGCACCTCCGGGCGGCAGAGGACGCAGCCCGCGGAGGTCGGCGGCGGCGAGCGCGGGCAGCGCACCGCCTCCCTCGCCGAGGTCGCGGCCGGAGGCGGTGGAGAAGCGCGCGCCGAGCTCGCGGAGCGCTCCGACTCCGCCGTCGGTCGAGGCGCTGCCGCCGATCGCCAGCAGCAGGGCGTGCGCCCCCGCGTCGAGGGCGGCGGCGATCGCGCGGCCGAAGCCGCGCGTGTGCGCGGTGAGCGGTCGGAGCGGGTCGAGCAGCGTGATGCCGCTCGTGGAGGCGAGCTCGACGACGGCTGTCCCGTCGGGGAGCAGCAGCCACCAGGCGCGGACCGGCCGGTCGTCCGGGCCGGGCACGACCACCGGCAGCCGCTGCGACCCCGGGACCGCGAGCGCGAAAGCCTCGACCGTGCCCTCTCCCCCGTCGGCCATCGGCGCGAGGACGATCTCGTCTCCCGCGCGCGCAGCGCTCCAGCCCTCGGCGATCGCCCGTGCGACCTCGACCGCGCTCGCCGACCCCTTGAAGGAGTCGGGCGCGACGACGACCCTCAGCCTGCCCACGCGCTCAGTGTGGCACCGCGCCGCCGCTCAGAGCGGGGTCGCGAGCCGGTAGCCGCGCTTGATCACCGTCGCCACGAGCCGCGGTTCGGGGAGGGCCTGACGGAGGCGGCTGACGGCGACGTCGACCGCGTGGTCGTCGAGAGCCTCCGGCGCGGAGGCCGCGAGGACGTGACGCGCGACGGTCGCGCCCTCGGCGGCGACGAGAGTCCGGAACACCGCGAGCGCGACCGGGGTCAGCGCCACCCGGGTCCCGGCCAGGACGGCGTGCCGGCCTCGGAGCTCGAGAGTGCCGAAGGCCGTCTCGATGCGGGGCGACGCCTGCTCGAGGTGCTCGCAGGTCAGGCGGATGAGCGCGCCCATCCGGAACCGGTCCGGCACGACCGGGAGGATCCCTGCCTCGACCAGGGGTGCTGCGGTCACGGGGCCCACGGCGGCGGCGACCACCGTCTCGCGGAAGGCCGCCTGGAGGTCGTCGAGGCGGCCCGCGGCCTCCGCGACCGTGAAGAGCGCCTCCACCGCCGGCGCGCTGGTGAAGGTGACGGCGTCGATGCCCCCTCCGCAGACCGCGTCGATCAGCCGCAGCACCCGGGCGGAGTCCTCGTGCACGCTCCAGCGGTAGGGCGCGGCCGTGAGCACCCGGGCGCCGGCGTCGCGGAGACGCTGCAGCTGAGCCGGGTCGGTGAATCCGTGCAGCTGCACCGCGATCGTGCGGCCGGCGACGCCCTCGCGCAGAGCCAGGTCGACGAGGGAGGTGGTCGTCTCGCGCTCGCTCATCCCGTGGTCGTCGAGACCCGCCGCACGGATCGCTCCGCGCGCCTTGGGTCCGCGGACGAGGATCCGCGCGGAGGACAGCGCGTCGGCCAGCTCGATCCCCGCGGCGTCCGCGGCCTCGAGCCAGCGCCGCAGGCCGTAGGAGGTGGTGGCGAGGAGCACGTCGGGACGGGCGGCGACGATGGCGCGGGTCTCCTCCTCGAGCGCGCCCTCGGTGTCGACGCCCCGCATGCGGATGGTGGGGGCGTGCGTGACGGCGGCACCGCGGCGCTCGAACGCGGCGATCAGGTCCTCGGAGCGGCGGTCGGAGGTGACCCCGATGCGGAAGCCGTCCAGCTGGTCGGGTCGGAACCCCACGGCGGCGTCGGGATCGGTGCCGGTCATGCTCGGTCCCCTCGGGGTCTCACGCGGTCAGTGCATCGACCGCTCGGGCGATGCTCTCGGGGTCCCCCGCATCATGGCACGCGGCCTGCCGGACCACCTCGCCTATGACGATCACGGCGGGCGAGCGCGGTGCCAGCTCGGCGAGCAGGCCGAGCACTCCGCCGACCGACGAGACCGTCGTGCGCTGGTCGCGCGACCAGCCCCGCTCGACGATCGCGAGGGGCGTGTCGGCGCGCATCCCCGCGCGCTGCAGCCCGGCGACGAGGTGCGGGAGGGTGTTCACGCCCATCAGCACCACGATCGTCCCGCCCAGCCCGGCCAGATGGCCGAGCTCCTGCTCGCTGAACGGCGCATGGCCCGAGACCACGGTGAAGGCCCTGCTGACCTCGCGGTGGGTGACCGGGATCCCGGCGGCGGCGGGCACCGAGATCGCGCTGGTCACTCCGGGGACGACCGTGGAGCCGACGCCGGCGAGCCGGCACGCGCGCACCTCCTCCGACCCGCGGCCGAACACGAACGGATCGCCGCCCTTCAGGCGCACGACGTCCAGACCCGCGAGGGCCCGCTCGATCATCAGCCGCTCGATCTCGTGCTGCGGCACCGCATGATGACCCGGCGTCTTGCCGACGTCGATCAGCTCGGCGCCGGGCGCCCACTCGGCCAGGCCCTCGTGCGGACCGAGCCGGTCGTAGAGCACCACGTCCGCGTCGCGGAGGGCGCGGCGGGCGGCGAGGGTCATCAGATCCGGATCGCCGGGGCCGCCGCCGACGATGCTGACGTGCCCGACCGGCCGGGTCGGCGCGGGGGCCTCGTCGAGGATCCAGGGGCAGAGCTCGGCCGCCGCTGCTCGGAGCGGCGCCGGCCCCTCCACCCACACGATCAGGGCCGGGGGCGCCGGGGTGAGCGCGTCCTCCGCCTCGTGCCGCTCGACGAGTGCGCCGGCGGCTCGGTAGCGGGCGAGCACGCGGCGGGTCCCGGAGGCGGTGCCGATCACGAGCACGCGGCGTCCGGCGAGGTCGAGGGAGAGCTGCATCACGAGTCCGATCCGATCCCGGCAGGACCGACGGGGATCCTCGGCCCCGCGACCAGCACGGGTCCGTCCGGTCTCTCGTCCCGGCCGGCGGGCCGGACCTGCCCGCGCTCGCGCACGGTCGCGACGCGCGGATCCGCGGTGTCCGGGGCGTTCACGAAGGAGCGGAAGCGGCGGAGCCGGTCGGGATCGGCGAGGGTCGCCGCCCACTCGTCGACGTAGGTGTCGACGTGCGTGGCCATGGCGGCCTCCAGCTCGGCGGCGATGCCGAGCGAGTCCTCGCAGACCACCTCGCGCACGTGCTCGAGTCCGCCGGGGAGCTCCTCCTGCCAGCGTGCGGTCCGCTGGAGCCGCTCGGCCGTCCGCACGTAGTACATGACGTAGCGGTCGATGTAGCGCACCAGGGTCTCGTCGTCGAGGTCCTGCGCGAGCAGCTGGGCGTGCGCCGGCTGGTAGCCGCCGTTGCCGCCGACGTAGAGGTTCCAGCCGAGGTCGCTCGCGATGACGCCGATGTCCTTCCCCCGCGCCTCGGCGCACTCGCGGGCGCAGCCGCTGACCCCTAGCTTGAACTTGTGCGGCGAGCGGAGACCCCGGTACCGCTCCTCGAGGAAGACCGCCATCCCGACCGCGTCCTGGACTCCGAAGCGGCACCAGGTCGATCCGACGCACGACTTGACCGTGCGCAGCGACTTGCCGTACGCCTGACCCGACTCGAAGCCGGCGTCGACGAGGAGGCGCCAGATCTCGGGCAGCTGCTCGAGGCGGGCGCCGAACATGTCGATCCGCTGCCCGCCGGTGATCTTCGTGTAGAGGCCGTACTGCTCGGCGACCTCGGCGATCACCTTGAGCTTCGCCGGCGTGATCTCGCCCCCGGGGATCCGCGGGACGACGGAGTAGGTGCCGTCCTTCTGCATGTTGGCCAGGGCGCGGTCGTTGGTGTCCTGCAGCGGCGCCTGGCCGCCGTCGAGGATGTAGGCGTTCGTCTGGGTGGCGAGGACGGAGGCGATCACCGGCTTGCAGACGTCGCAGCCCAGCCCGGAGCCGAAGCGCTCCATCACCTGCTCGGCCGAGTGCAGCCCGAGGATGCGGACCGACTCGAACAGCTCGCTGCGGCTGAGCGCCACGTGCTCGCAGAGGGCGCGGGAGACCTCGACGCCCGCACGGATCAGCTCCGTGTCGAGCAGCTTCTTCACCAGGGGCACGCACGATCCGCACTGGGTGCCCGCGCGGGTGCAGGCCTTGAGCGGCCCCAGCTCGGTGCACCCCTCGCCGATCGCGTGACGGACCTCGCCGACCGAGACGTTGTTGCACGAGCAGACCTGGGCGTCGTCCGGAAGGTCGCCCGAGGGCGCCTCCGCCCCCGCCGCCGCGAGGTAGGCGCCGGGCTCGGCCGGCAGCTCGCGCCCCAGCAGCGGGCGGAGGGAGGAGTAGGGGCCCGCGTCGCCGACGAACATCCCGCCGAGCAGCGTGCGCGCATCGTCCGAGACGACGACCTTCTGGTAGAGACCGCGGGCCGGATCGGCGTAGACGACCTCGAGCGCTCCCTCCGTGGTGCCGAGGGCGTCGCCGAAGCTGGCGACCTCCACGCCCGAGAGCTTGAGCTTGGTGGCGTCGTCGACCCCCGGGAAGGTCGCGTCGCCGCCGAGGATCCGGTCGGCGACAACCTCCGCCATCGCGTTGGCGGGTGCGACGAGCCCGACGGTGCGGCCGTCGATCGCGGCGACCTCGCCGATGGCCCAGACTCCCGCCCGGCTGGTGCGGCAGGCCTCGTCGACGACCACACCTCCGCGCGGTGCGACCTCGATCCCGGCCGCTCGGGCGAGCTCGTCGCGCGCCGTGATCCCGATGGAGAAGACCACGAGATCGGCGCTGATGCTGCTGCCGTCGGTCAGCGCGACGCCGAGCACCGTCCCTGTCGGCGAGGTGAGGATCGCGGTGGGCCGGTTGCCGAGGTGCAGCGCGATCCCCTGCGCCGAGATGATGCGGCCGAGGGCCTGCCCGGCGCCCTCGTCGAGCTGCGCGCTCATCAGCCAGCGGCCGGAGTGGACGAGGGCGGTGCGCGCACCGAGCCGGTGCGCGCCTCCCGCCGCCTCGAGGCCGAGCAGACCGCCGCCGACCACGACCACGATCGCGGGGCGGCCGCGCCGGGCGCGGAACGCGGCGAGCTCGGCGACGAGCCCGTCCACGTCCTCGAGCGTGCGGTAGACGCGGCCGTGCTCGGCGCCCTCGATCGGCGGGACCGTGGCGGTGGAGCCCGTCGCCAGGACGATCTCGTCGCCCTCGAGGGAGCGGCCGTCCGCGAGCTCGACGCGCAGGCGGTCGGGATCGATCGCGACGACACGGGAGGAGGTGATCAGCCGCGCCGACTCCCACAGAGCGCCGTCGCCGAGAGTCAGGTCGTGCTCGCCGTCGAGGCGCTTCGAGAGTGCGACGCGGTCGTAGGGACGGTGCACCTCCTCGCCGAGGACGGTGATCTCCAGCGCCTGGTCGCCGGCCCGGGCGACGAGCGCGTCGACCAGGCGGTGCGCGGCGGGTCCCGCTCCGACGACGAGCACACGTCGGGGCCGGGCGGCGGGGTTCGCTCCAGGAGTCATGACGTCCACCGTAGGGACGGCCCGTTTCCCCGCCGTTGCCCCGGTGTAACAGCGTGTGACGCGCGCCTCTCGGCGAGCGCCGCAGGCCGTGAGGGCTTCGTTACGCCCGTGACACCGGAGGCGTGCTCGCACGAAACGCGCGATCCCTACCGTTGCCTCATCGCGTCCGACCGGATGCGGTGGCCCACCCGCAGGAAGAAGGCGCAGCGATGACCCTCCTCGATCGGCTCGCCCCCGCGACCGCCACCACCTGGGTGCCGGTCTGCGCCGTCGGCGACCTCGAGCCGCTCTGGGGCGAGGCCGCCCTGGTCGGCGGTGTGCAGCTCGCCCTGTTCCTCCTGCCCGACCGGCGGGTGCGGGCCGTCTCGAACCTCGACCCCGCGACCGGCGCGGCCGTGCTCTCGCGCGGCATCGTCGGCTCGCGTCTGGTCGACGGGGTGCAGCGGCCCACGATCGCCTCCCCCCTGCACAAGGACGTCTTCGACCTCGAGACCGGCGCCTGCTTCACACGAGCGGAGCTGCACCTCGCCACCTGGCAGGTGCGCGAGAGCGACGGCACGATCGAGGTCGCCCAGCGGACCGCTCTGGTCGCCGCGTCCCACGGGACCTCCGACGACGACGGGAGGCGTGCCGTCGCCGCGCTGGTCGAGGCGGTCCGCCGGGCCAACCCGGCGCTGGACGTGCTCGACTCCTTCGTCGACGTGCAGCAGCCCGACGTCCCCGCGACCCTGGGCTCTCTCGAGCCGGGCCGGCCGGCGGTGGTCGTGCCGCTGCTGCTCTCGGCCGGCTACCACGTGCACGTCGACCTCGCCGAGGCCGCGGCGGAGGCGGAGCGGCCGGTGCGGGTCTCGGGCGCGCTCGGACCCGATCCCCGCCTGGCGCGCGTGCTCGCCCGCCGGCTCCACGAGGCAGGGCTCGACGACGGCGACCGCGTCGTGCTCGCCGCCGCCGGCTCGAGCGACGCCGGTGCCGTCGCGGACTGCTGGACCACCGGCCGCCTCCTCGCCGCCGAGCTCGGCCGCGAGGTGAGCACCTCGTTCATCTCGGCCGCCGAGCCGCGGGTCGCGGAGGCGGTCGCCGCCGAGCGCGCCGCCCACCCCGGCGCGCGCGTCGTGGTCGCCACCTACCTGCTCGCGCCCGGCTACTTCGCCGGCCTGGCCGCCTCCGCGGGGGCCGACCTCGCCTCCGCTCCCCTCCTCACCGCCGTCGATCCGCCCGCCCGCGAGCTGGTCGACATCGTCTCGGAGCTGTTCGGGCGCAACGCCTGACGCCTCCTCCCCGCACCACCACCGCTCCACCTCCCCGTCCCGAGCGCGCCCTCGCGCGCGCCGCCCACCCTCCGGAGGACCACGATGACTGCTGCACCCCCGACCACCGTCCCCACGACCGCCGCCACATCCACCGGCATCATCCGACGGCCGGGCCGCTGGATCGACGGCTGGAACCCCGAGGACCCCGCCCAGTGGGAGGCGGAGGGACGCTCCGTCGCCGCTCGCAATCTGAGGTGGTCGATCTTCGCCGAGTTCCTCGGCTTCGTCGTCTGGCAGCTCTGGTCGGTCGTCGTCGTCTCGCTGCCGGCGGCCGGGTTCGCCTTCGACACCGGGCAGATCTTCTGGCTCATCTCGATGCCGAGCCTCGTCGGCGCCACCCTGCGGATCCCGTACACGTTCATGGTCCCCCGCTTCGGCGGCCGCAACTGGACGATCGTGTCGGCGGGCCTCCTGCTGATCCCGAGCGTCGGACTCGGCATCGCGGTCTCGAATCCGGAGACCCCGTTCGGCGTCATGCTCCTGGTGGCCGCGCTCGCCGGCTTCGGCGGCGGCAACTTCGCCAGCTCGATGGCGAACATCACCTTCTTCTACCCGCACGCGCAGAAGGGCTGGGCTCTGGGGCTCAACGCCGCGGGCGGCAACCTGGGCGCCTCCGTCGCGCAGCTCGTCGTGCCGATCGCGATCACCGTCGGCGCCGCGGCCACGCTGAACCTGCCGATCGCCGGCTTCCTCTGGGTCCCCCTGATCGTCGTGGCGATGATCGGCGCCGCCAAGCGCATGGACAACCTCTCGACCGCGAAGTCCGACGTCGCCGCCTCCCTCGCCGCGCTCCGCGAGCCGCACCTCTGGCTGCTGGCTGTGCTCTACATCGGCACTTTCGGGTCCTTCATCGGATTCGCCGGCGTGTTCCCGAAGCTCATCGCCGACACCTTCCCCGAGTTCTCCGGCTTCGCCGTCGGCTCGGCGACGGTCGGCCTCGCGTTCCTCGGCTCCCTGGTGGGCTCGCTGTCCCGCCCCTCCGGCGGCCGTCTGGCCGACCGCTTCGGCGGAGCGCCTGTCACGGTCCTCGCCTTCGTCGCCATGGGCGCCGGGATCCTCGGCGTGATCGCGACACTGCCGCTCGGCAGCTTCTGGCTCTTCCTCGCCTGCTTCCTCGTGCTCTTCTCGGCGGCCGGCATCGGCAACGGCGCGACCTACCGCATGATCCCCACGGTGTTCGCCCTCCGCGCCCGCCAGCGCGGCGACGACGGCATCGGCGCCCAGCGCACGTCCGCCGCGGCGCTCGGCCTGATCTCGGCGATCGGCGCGTACGGCGGCTTCGTGATCCCCCAGCTGCTCGGCTTCTCCAAGACCGAGTTCGGCGACTACACCACGGCGCTGGGCTGGTTCGTCGGCGCCTACGCGGTGATGCTCGCGATCACGGCCGGCGTCTACCTCCGCCTCGCCGCGAAGACGGGGACCCGGATCTGACGATGAGCGCCCCCGCCCCGACCGACTCCCACTGCCCGTACTGCGCCCTGCAGTGCGCGATGACGCTGACACCCGCGGCGGGCCCCGTACCCGTGGCGGTCGAGGGGAGGGAGTTCCCGACGAACCGGGGCGGGCTCTGCGCCAAGGGCTGGACCTCCGCCGAGCTGCTGACGAGCGGACAGCGCCTGGTCTCCCCGCTGCTGCGCGGCGCCGACGGCGTCCTCGCGGAGGCGTCGTGGGAGGAGGCGCTCGACGCGGTCGCCGGGGCGGTGCGCGGCGTCCGGGAGCGGCACGGCGCCGACGCGGTGGCCGTCTTCGGCGGCGGGGGCCTCACCAACGAGAAGGCCTACCAGCTCGGGAAGTTCGCTCGGATCGCTCTCGGCACCTCCCGGATCGACTACAACGGCCGCTTCTGCATGTCCTCGGCCGCGGCGGCCGGCAACCGCGCCTTCGGCGTCGATCGCGGACTGCCGTTCCCGGTGTCCGACCTCGACGACGCCGACACGATCCTGCTCCTGGGCTCGAACGTCGCCGCGACGATGCCGCCGCTTCTCGCCCACTTCGCCGGTGCCCGCTCGCGGGGCGGCCTGGTGGTCGTCGACCCGCGCCGCTCGGCCACCGCGCGGCTGACGGAGGACGGCGCCGGCACGCATCTGCAGCCCGCTCCCGGGACGGATCTGCCGCTCCTGCTCGGGCTGATCCACCTGGTCTTCGCCGAGGGCCTCGCCGACACCGCCTACCTCGCCGCGCGCACGACCGGCGCCGAGGCGGTGCGCCGCAGCGTCTCGGCGTGGTGGCCGGAGCGCACGTCCGCGGTCACGGGCGTGCCGACCACGCTCCTCCGCTCCCTCGCGCGCCGGCTCGCCGCGGGGCGGTCGTTCGTGCTGACCGGCCGCGGGGTCGAGCAGCACGTCGACGGCACCGACACCGCGACCGCCGCGATCAACCTCGCTCTCGTGCTCGGCCTGGTGGGCCGCGAGGGGTCGGGGTACGGCACGCTCACCGGTCAGGGCAACGGCCAGGGCGGACGCGAGCACGGCCAGAAGGCCGATCAGCTCCCGGGGTACCGCTCCATCCGCGATCCGGAGGCGCGGCGCCACGTCGCCGCCGTCTGGGACGTGACGCCCGAATCGATCCCCGGCCCGGGCCTGCCCGCCACCGCCCTGCTCGCCGAGCTCGGACGCTCCGTGCACTGCCTGCTGGTGCACGGCTCCAACGTGGTCGTCTCGGCTCCGGACGCCGACGCCGTCCGCGCCGGGCTCGAGGCCCTGGACACGCTGGTCGTCTGCGACTTCTTCCTCTCCGAGACCGCCGCGCTGGCCGATGTGGTGCTCCCGGTGCCGCAGTGGGCGGAGGAGGAGGGCACGATGACCTCGCTCGAGGGCCGGGTGCTCCGCCGCCGCCGGGCGATCGACCCGCCGGCAGGAGTGCGCAGCGAGCTCTGGATCATGAGCGAGCTGGCGCGCCGTCTCGACGCCCCCTCGAGCTGGTCGGCGGTCCCCTCGGAGGTGTTCGACGAGCTGGCCCGCGCGTCCGCGGGAGGCGTGGCCGACTACTCCGGCCTCTCGCACGCCCTGCTCGACACCGGGATCGCCGCCCACTGGCCCTACCCAGCGGGCGGCACGGGGACGCCGCGCCTCTTCGCTGAGCGCTTCGGGCACCCCGACGGCCGGGCGCGCCTGGTCGCCGTCATCCCCGCCGTCCCCGTCGTCGTGGACCGCGGCGAGGAGCTGACCCTGGTGACCGGCCGCTACCTCCAGCAGTACCAGTCGGGCACCCAGACCCGGCGGGTCGCGGAGCTCGATGCGGCCCGCCCGGAGGCTCGGCTCGAGATCCACCCGGCGACCGCCTCCCGGCTCGGCGTCCGCGACGGAGCACCTGTGGCGATCGGGAACGCGCGCGGCGTGGTCCGCGCCCGCGCGAGCGTCACCGCGGACATCCGCCACGACACGGTGTTCCTGCCCTTCCACTACGCGGGTGAGCAGTGCGCGAACCTCCTCACCGAGGCCGTCGTGGACCCGGTGTCGTCGATGCCCGAGTTCAAGCGCACGCGGGTCTGGGTCCGCGCGGAAGGGACGGCACATGCCTGAGACACCTCCCGAGCGGATCGTCCTGATCGGCTACGGCCCCGTCGGCTCGCGCTTCGTCGAGGAGCTGCTGCCGGCCGTGCGGGCCGGTCTGGTCGCGCTGACGGTCGTCGGCGCCGAGGGCGACGACCCCTACAACCGTGTCCTGCTCGCGGAGTACGCCGTCGGCCGGGCGACCCGCGAGCGCCTCGACCTCGGCGACCGGACGGCGGCGGAGGCGGCGGGCGTCGTCCTGTGCCTGGGAGCGGCCGTCGTGGGGATCGACCGCGCGCGGAACGTCGTGCGGCTGCACGACGGCGAGCGCCTCCCCTACGACCGCCTCGTCCTGGCGACCGGCGCCCGGGCGAACGTGCCGACCCTCGCCGGGATGGAGCGGGCCCGACGTGAGCGGACGGTGCGCGCCGCCGATCCGGAGTCGCTCGACGCGGGCTCCCGGCCCCTCCCGGAGCGGGTGGTGGCGCTGCGCGACCTGGCCGACGCCCGGGTGGTCCGCGAGTCCGTGCGCTCCGGCGCGCGCCTCGTCGTGCTCGGGGCGGGAGTGCTCGGGATCGAGTTCGCCCTCGCCGCCGCCGAGCAGGGCGCGCAGGTGGTGGTCGTCTTCCACGGCGACATCCCGATGGCCCGCAATCTCGACACGGGCGGGGGCCGGATGCTGGCCGCGGCCGCCCGCGCGGCCGGCGTCGAGATGGTGGCGCACGCCCGGTCCGAGAGCGTCCTGCTCGCGCACGACGACCGCGGCCGTGCGCACTTCCAGGCGCTCGTCTGCGCTGACGGCAAGCAGATCGAGGGGGATCTGCTGGTGCTCTCGTGCGGTGTCGGTGCGCGGGTCGAGCTGGCCGCGGGCGCGGAGCTCGCCGTCTCGACCGGGATCCTGGTCGATGAGCAGCTGCGCAGCTGGAGCGACCCGGACGTCTTCGCGATCGGCGACTGCGCGCACGTCGCCCCCCGCGGCTCGGCCCTGCCCGACGGCCGCGTGCCCGGCGGACCGAGCGGACTGATCGGTCCGGGATGGGAGCAGGCGGACCGGCTCGCAGCGCGGATCCGGGCGGAGGCGGAGGGCCGCTGCGGCGAGGAGCGCGTCCCCGACGCCCGACCGGCGGTCGTGATGCTGAAGGCCGAGGGCGTCGACCTCGTGGCAGGAGGCGACGTGGCCCCGGAGCCGTGGGACCCGCACCGCCCGGGCGAGGAGCACCTCGAAGTGACGCTATGGGCTGACCCCGCCCGCGGGGGCTACGCCAAGCTCGTGACCGCGGGAGGAGTGCTGCGCGGGTTCGTCTCGGTGGGTCTGCCCCGGGTCGGCGCCGAGCTCAGCCTCCTCTTCGAGCGGGGCTCGGAGCTGCCGGCGGACCGGTCGAGCCTCCTGCGTCTGGACGCCCCGGATGCGGGTGCCGCGGCGACCGGCGATCCGTTCGCCCCCGATGCCACGGTCTGCTGGTGCAACGGCGTGACGGCGGCGGTGATCACCGATGCGGCTGCGGCGGGACACGGGACGGTCGCCTGCGTCGGGCGGGCGACCCGCGCCGGCACGGGCTGCGGCGGCTGCACCGGTCGCATCGCCGAGCTGCTCGCGCGGACGGCGGTCCCCGCCTGATCGCCGCGAGGACCGGGCCTCGCCGCCTCAGCGGTCGAGCGCCTCCGCGAGGCGCCGGGTGACCGCCCGAAGTTCGAGCTCGACCCCGCGGACGCGCTCGTCGAGAGCCGCCGCGGTGTCGGCGGCCTGCTCGGCGGCCGCCGCACCCGCCGCCTCGGACGAGGCTCGGTCGGCCGCGACCGACGCGCTGAGCTCGTCCAGCGCCTCCCGGAGGCCCGCCGACTCGTCGCGCAGCACGGAGACGTCGCCCTGCACCGCGCTCAGCTCGCCGCGGAGCCCGGCCACCTCGTCGCGCAGCGCCGCCGTCTCGGCGCGCAGCTCCTCCGTGCGCAGCCGCGCCTGCTCGAACCAGGGGGCGACCAGCCGGTGCACGGCATCGCGGAGCACGACGCCGCCGCGGCCGAGCCGGGTGGGCGCGGAGCCGGGGTCCTGGAGGAAGTCGTGGTCAGTGGTCATCGTCGTGGTCCCGTCCGGAGAAGCGGCGGTGGAGCACGTCCATCGCCCGCAGATCCTTGTCCATGATGTCGGCCTCGAGGGTGGTGTCGGCGAGGCGGTCGGCGAGGCCAGGCCGGGAGCGGCGCTCGAGCGAGGCCTCGATCAGCTCGACGGAGCGCTCGAACGAGAGCGGTCCGCGCGCCGCGGCCCGGCCCCGCCGACCGAGCGCCTCGAGGTCCACGGCCCCGCTCGCCACGTCCCGCATCGCCTCGAGGAGCGCCGGGGCCGAGCGGGTGATCTTGATGCAGTCGACGCCGTCGATGAGGAACTCCGCTACTCCGCTGGCCGCCGTCACGATCGGCACGGCGCCCGCCGCGGCCGCCTCGACCGGCGCGACGCCGAACGCCTCTCCGGCCCAGGTCGGGAAGAGGAACGCGTCGGCGCGGCCGTGCGCGGCGAGCACCTCGGCGTGCGGCGTCGCTCCGTGGAACTCGACCAGGCCGGCCAGGCCCGCCTCGTCCGCCCGGGCGCGCCAGCCGTCCACGTCTCCGTCGCCGTAGAGGTCCACGCGGAAGTCGCGGGTCTCCTCCGCGAGAGACGCCGCCGCCTCCAGCACCAGCCCGACGCCCTTGTGCTCGCCGAGCGACGCGGCGAACGTGAACCGGGTGGTCCCGCCCTCGCGGTAGCGCCGCGGCTCCGCGATGTCGGGGGGAACCGACACTCCGCGCCCGATCACCTCGATCTCGCCCAGGCTCAGCCCGCCGGCCTCGATCGCGTCGACGAGGGAGCGGCTGACCGCGACGATCTCGCCGCGGTCGAAGTGGTCGGGGGCCTGGGCGCCGTAGACGCGGAGCACGCGCTCGGGCAGCCCGTCGACCAGGGCGTTCGGGATGCGGTCGCCGAGGTTCCACATCCACGGGGCCTCCACCGCCCGCAGCAGGTCGATCAGCGCGAGGCCGCCGATCCCGAGCAGGTTGAAGGCCACCACGTGGGTCGGCGCGAAGTCGCGCAGCTCCTCGAGCAGGATGCGGGTGTTCTCGAACCGCGAGACGGCGCTCTCGTGGTGCAGCAGCTGAGCGATCTCGCCGCCCGTCTGCGGCAGCGGGAAGTAGGTGCGCAGGCTCAGCGTGCGGTGCACCTCGACGCCCGAGGGCTCCGGCGGCAGGTAGGTCGGCGTGGTCAGCACGCGCACGGTGTGGCCGCGGACCGCCATCGCCTCCGCGACGCGCGCACAGGTCATCTCGTATCCGCCGAGCACCTGCGGCGGGTAGAGGTTGCTCACGAACAGCAGGCGCATCACCCCACCTCCCCTCTCGCGGAGGCGCCCGCCGCGATCCGCGCCGTCACCTCGGGCGTGTAGGCCGCGCGGGCCTGGCGGTCATTGCCGCCGTCCCAGTAGTTGACGAGGTAGAGCCCGGACTGCTGCGTCCGCGGCACGAACGGGAACAGCTGGGCCCGGGGCTCGATCTGCGCGATCCGGTAGCCGGCGTCGACCGCGCGCACGTGCAGCCAGATGTCGTCGGCGTCCGGGGCGATCTCGCGGAACGCCTCCCCGTGCGCGGCGATCTCACCGAGGAGCGCGGCGGGCAGCAGCTGCCCGGAGACGGAGGTGCCGAAGACGTCGGTCGACGCGCGCGTGTCGGCGACCGGCGTCCAGCTCGTGTACGGAGCCACGGCGCCGTCGACGATCCCCACCCGGTGGGCGCGGTAGCAGAGCACGGTCTCGCGGGGGTAGCGCGAGCGGGCGTCGAGCAGACCCCTCAGCCAGGTGCGCGGGTACACGATGTCGTCGTCGGAGGTGACGAGGTCGCGCTCCCCCGCCCGGCCCGAGAGCAGGTGCGGGTAGTACTTCGTGTGCACGCGGTAGCCGTCGACCAGGCGGATCTCGACGCCGCGGCGGCGGAGGCGGCGCAGCGGCGCGGGCAGGTCGGCGTGCAGGGCCGGGTCGTCGAGCCAGAGCACCAGGCGCGCGGGCCGGGCGTCGCCGCGGGCGATCGACTCGAGCGCCACGTGGACCCGCTGCAGCCGCTCGCCGTGCGTGGTCATCGTCACCACGACCTCGCCCGCCGGA
Source organism: Rathayibacter sp. AY1B4 (assembly GCF_002932815.1). NCBI lineage: Bacteria > Bacillati > Actinomycetota > Actinomycetes > Micrococcales > Microbacteriaceae > Rathayibacter > Rathayibacter sp. AY1B4. The sequence continues at coordinate 101,692 of NZ_PSWN01000012.1, forward strand.
TCGACCGCGGAGCGGCGGGAGAAGCGGTTGGCCAGGTCGAGCAGCAGCAGCTCGCGCCGGAGCGCGGGCGAGGGGTGGTCGATCGGCCGGGCGGCGATCACGGCGGCGCGGCGCTTCGAGAGGCGCTGAGGGGCGGAGCGGACGACCCGGGCCGCGGAGCGCAGCCGCGTGCGGGGGCGGACACGACGGCCCAGCGCCGCGAGGCGCGTGCGGGGCCGGACGCGCCGGCCGACGGCGGCGAGAGCGGGATGCATCGGTCCAGGTTAGCCGGAGGCGCCCGGGGGCCCTGCGCCGGTCAGGGCTCGTCGACGACCGCGAAGGCCCGCACCGGGAAGGTCCCGAAGCCCCGCACCTTCGGCGGCACGGCGGTGAAGCGCGCCCCTGTCGCCGGCAGCCCGCCGAGGCCGGTGAGGTGCTCGACGACGTGCACTCCCGCGGCGAGGAGGGCCGAGTGCGCGGGCCGCGATCCGCCCGACTCCGTGTCGTCGATGTTCACCGAGTCGATGCCGACCAGCACCGCGCCGGCGGCGACGAGCGACTCCGCCGCCGCGCCGCTGAGGAAGGGGGCGCCCCTGCCGTACCCGGGCGTGGCGAAGTGCGCGTCCCAGCCGGTGCGGAGGAGGACGGCGGCGCCGCGGACGTCGAGTCCCGCGACCGCGTCCGCACTGATGCCCCGTCCGGTGGCTCCGGTCGCGTCGACCACGACGGCAGGCAGATCGACCAGCGTCTCGAGGCGGAGAGCGGCGAGATCGGCTCCGCCCTCGTAGCGGTGGAACGGGCTGTCGAGGTAGGTGCCCGTGTTCCCGATCATCTCGATGACGTCCATCGCGAACTCGGTGCCGGGCGCATAGGAGGCGCGGGACGCCTCACGCGTGAGGTGCGACCGGATGCGCGGAGCGGGCAGGCCCGGGTAGGTCACCAGCCCGTCCGCGACGGTGTGGCTGAGATCGACGAAGCGGCGCGAGGAGGTCATGCGCCCGATCCTGGCAGGGGCCGGATCGGGCGCACCATCGAGATGCCGCCCCGCGGGGCGGCGTTCCCGCCTCTACTTCTTCGGCAGCGCCGCCGACAGGTCCGCGATCAGGTCCGACGAGTCCTCGAGGCCCACCGAGAGGCGCACCAGCGACTCCGAGACCTCCAGCGGCGTGCCCTTCACCGACGCGTGCGTCATCTCACTCGGGTAGCCGATCAGCGACTCGACGCCGCCCAGCGACTCCGCGAGCTGGAACAGCTCGGTCGACTCGGCGAACTTCCGGGCCGCGCGCGGCGTCGCGAGCTCGAGCGAGAGCATCCCGCCGAACCGCGACATCTGGCGCTTCGCCAGCTCGTGGCCGGGGTGCGAGGGCAGGCCCGGGTAGTGCACGGCCGTCACCGCCGGGTGCTCGACGAGGAACTCGGCGACCGCCTGCGCGTTGACGGAGTGGCGCTCCATCCGCACCCCGAGGGTCTTGATGCCGCGGACCGTGAGCCATGCGTCCATCGGGCCCGAGATCGCTCCGACCGCGAACTGCAGGAACGCGATCTTCTCGGCCAGCGGCCCCGAGCGCAGGGCGAGCGCGCCGCCGACGACGTCCGAATGGCCGCCGAGGTACTTCGTGGTCGAGTGCACGACCACGTCGGCACCGAGTGCCAGCGGCTGCTGCAGCGCGGACGAGGCGAAGGTGTTGTCGACGACGACGATCAGGTCGTGCGCGTGGGCCAGGTCGGCGAGCTCGGCGATGTCGCTGATGGTCATCAGCGGGTTCGACGGGGTCTCGACCCAGAGCATCTTCGTCTCGCCGGGGACGATCGCCCGCTGCACCTCGCGGAGGTTCGACATGTCGACGGCCGTGTTGCGCACGCCCCAGGCGCTGTGCACCCGGTCGATCAGGCGGTGGCTGCCGCCGTACGCGTCGTTGCCCAGGACGACGTGGTCGCCGGGCGCGAGGGCGGCGCGCAGCAGGGTGTCCTCGGCGGCGAGGCCGGAGGAGAAGGAGTAGGCGACGTCCGCGCCCTCGAGCGAGGCGATGAGCTCCTGGAGCGAGTCGCGCGTCGGGTTCGCCGAGCGGGCGTACTCGTAGCCGCCCCGGAGACCGCCGATGCCGTCCTGGACGAACGTGGAGGTCATGTAGACGGGCGGCACGACCGCCCCGGTGGTCGGATCGAACTCCTGGCCGGCGTGGATGGCGCGGGTGTCGAAGTGCTGCTTCTTGGGCATGGTGCGGGCTCCCTGGGTCGGAGGTGCGGAGGCGGCGGCCGTCAGGCCGTGGCGTAGGTGAGAAGGTCCTGTCGGGTGATCACCGCGACGGGCTTGCCCTCGTCGGTGACGAGGAGGGCGCTGTGCTCGGTGAGCGCGGCGCGGGCGGCGGTGATGCTCTCGCCGAGCCCGATCAGCGCGAGCGCGTCGCCCACGCAGTCGCCGAGCGGGTCGTTCATCGAGGCGGATCCGGCGAAGACGCGGTCGAGCAGCTCGCGCTCGTCGACGGCTCCGACGACCTCGCCCATCACGACCGGCGGCTCGGCGGTCAGCACCGGGAGCTGCGAGACGCCGTACTCGGTCATGATGCCGATCGCGTCGCGGATCGTGTCGGTCGGGTGCGCGTGCACGAGCGCCGGGAGGTCGGCCTGCCCGCTCGCCGCCCGCGCGCGGAGCACGTCGCGGACGGTGCCCTCGTCGCGCATCTCGAGGAAGCCGTAGGAGCGCATCCAGCGGTCGTTGAAGATCTTGCCGAGGTAGCCGCGCCCGCCGTCCGGAAGGAGCACGACGACGACGTCGTCCGGCCCGAGACCGGCGGCGGCCTTGAGCGCGACGGAGACGGCGAGCCCGCTCGATCCGCCGACGAGCAGCCCCTCCTCGCGGGCGAGGCGGCGGGTCATCGCGAACGACTCGGCGTCGCTGGAGGCGATGATCCGGTCGACCACGCTCGGGTCGTACGCGCTCGGCCAGAAGTCCTCGCCGACGCCCTCGGTCAGGTACGGGCGACCGCCGCCGCCCGAGTAGACGGAGCCCTCGGGGTCGGCGCCGACGATCTGCACGCGGCCCTCCGACATCTCCTTGAGGTAGCGGCCGACGCCGCTGATGGTGCCGCCCGTGCCGACTCCCGCGACGAAGTGGGTGAGCCGGCCGGCGGTGTCGCGCCAGATCTCGGGGCCCGTGGTCTCGTAGTGGCTGAGCGGTCCGTTGAGGTTCGCGTACTGGTTGGGCTTGAAGGCGCCGGGGATCTCGCGGGCGAGGCGGTCCGAGACGGAGTAGTAGGAGGCGGGGTCCTCCGGAGCGACCGCCGTCGGCGTCACGACGATCTCGGCCCCGTAGGCGGTGAGGACGTTGCGCTTGTCCTCCCCCACCTTGTCCGGCAGCACGAACACGCAGCGGTAGCCGCGCTGCTGCGCGACGAGGGCGAGGCCGATGCCGGTGTTGCCGCTGGTCGGCTCCACGATGGTGCCGCCGGGCTTCAGCAGCCCGTCGCGCTCGGCTGCGTCGATGATGCGGGTCGCGATGCGGTCCTTCGACGAGCCGCCGGGGTTCAGGTACTCGACCTTGACCAGCACGGTCGCCTGCACGCCCGCCGCGACCGGGCCCAGCTTCACCAGCGGGGTGTCGCCGATGAGGTCGAGGACCGAATCGGCGTAGGCCATCCCGGTCTCCGGGCGTGCGGGAAGGGCGCGATCCAGGCTCATCCCGCCAGCGTAGCAACCGGCTCCCGGCGTGTGACGGGGGTGGGCGGAGGCACAGGGAGCGGTCTCGGGAGGGGAGTGCCGCCGGTCGCGCCGGTGCCCTATCGTGGGGGTCCGCGAGCGCCGCCGTCGACCCGGAACGGACCCCGAATGACCTCACCGATCGCCGCACCGCCGCGGCGTCCGGCCGACATCCACCTCCTCCGCCTGCTCGGCCCGGCGCTGGTCGCCGGAGTCGCCTACCTCGACCCGGGCAACGTCGCCAGCAACATGACGGCCGGCGCCCGGTTCGGCTACCTCCTGGTCTGGGTGGTGGTGCTCGGCAACCTGATGGCCTGGCTCATCCAGTACCTCTCGGCGAAGCTCGGCCTGATGACCGGCCGCAGCCTCCCCGAGCTGCTCGGCGACCGCCTGTGCGGCCGCTGGGGCCGCCGGGCCTACTGGCTGCAGGCCGAGACGGTCGCGATGGCGACCGACCTGGCCGAGGTGATCGGCGGCGCGATCGCGCTCAACCTGCTCTTCGGACTGCCGCTGCTGGCCGGCGGCGTGGTCACCGGCGCGGTCTCGCTGGTGCTGCTGCTCGTGCAGACGCGGGGCGGGGCGCAGCCGTTCGAGCGGGTGATCACGGCGCTGATGGTGCTGATCGCCGTCGGCTTCACGGTCGGCGTGGTCGTCGATCCCCCGGACGCGGGCGCGACCGTCGCCGGTCTCGTGCCGCGCTTCGAGGGCTCGGAGTCGGTGCTGCTCGCCGCCTCGATCCTCGGCGCGACCGTCATGCCCCACGCGATCTACGCCCACTCCGCGCTCGCCCGCGACCGCTTCGGCCACGTCGAGGGCGTCGGCGCGCGCCGGAGGATCCTGGTCGCCACCCGGATCGACGTGACGATCGCGCTCGCCATCGCCGGCACCGTGAACCTCGCGATCCTGCTCCTCGCCGCGCACTCCCTCGCGGGAGTCGCCGGGACCGACAGCCTCGAGGGCGCCCACGCGGCCATCGGGGCGGCGCTCGGACCGGTGGTCGCGACCCTGTTCGCCGTCGGCCTGCTCGCCTCCGGCCTCGCCTCGACCTCGGTCGGCGCGTACGCGGGAGCCGAGATCATGCACGGTCTGCTCCAGGTGCGGGTGCCACTCGTCGCCCGTCGTCTCGTCACGCTGATCCCGGCGCTCCTGGTGCTCGCGATCGGCTTCGACCCGACGCGCGCGCTGGTGCTCAGCCAGGTGGTCCTGTCGTTCGGCATCCCCTTCGCGCTCGTGCCGCTCGTGATCCTGACCCGCGACCGCCGCCTGATGGGCGACCAGACGAACCGCTGGTTCACCACCCTCGCCGCCGCCCTGGCCGCCGTCTTCCTCATCGTCCTGAACGGCCTGCTGCTCTGGCTCACCTTCGCCCCCTGAGCGGAGCCACGGCGCACCGTCCCACTCCTCCGCGGCTTCCTCTCCCGCTGATCGAGCGGCCCGCTCCGCGGGCGCATCGAGATCCCCCTGACCGCGCATTGATCCGATCCGAAGCCTCGCTCGTTATCCTCTGAGAGCGCCTCTCAGGCGCCTGCGCCCGCCACAGGCGCCTTCCGCCCTCAGAACGAGAGACGCCGCCGTGCCCAAAGACACGATGTCCGCCAAGAACCGCGCCCGACAGGAGAAGCTCGAGGCCTACAAGCGCGAGCAGGACCGCCGCAAGCGCGGCTCCCGCATCTGGATCTGGTCGTTGTCGGCCCTGGCCGTCCTCGCGGTCGGCGGGATCGTCGCGGTCACCGTCTTCGGGAACCAGCAGATCGTCGAGGCGCGCGAGATCGACGGCCTGCAGACCTTCGACAACGACGCCACCCACGTCGCCGGCGCCGTCGACTACCCGCAGACCCCGCCGGCGGGGGGCCCGCACAACGCCGTGTGGATGAACTGCGGCGTCTACGACGAGCCCGTCCCGAACGAGAACGCGGTGCACGACCTCGAGCACGGCGCCGTCTGGGCCACCTACGACCCCGAGCTCCCGCAGAGCGAGGTCGACGCGCTGATCGCCGCGATGCCCGACACCTACTCCGTCGTCTCGCCCTACGAGGGCCTCGAGTCGCCCATCGTGCTGAGCGCCTGGGACGCCCAGGTCGCGATCGACTCGCCCGAGGACCCCCGCATCGATGCCTTCGTCGAGCGATTCTGGCAGTCCTCGAGCGCTCCGGAGCCCGGCGCCCCTTGCACCGGAGGGATCGATGCGCCCGGCAAGCAGTAGGGGCCGGATCCTCGTCGCCGCGGTCGCCGTGGTCGCGCTCCTCCTCGGGGCGGCCGGCGGCTACCTCTTCGGCGCGCTCGCCCCGTTCGCCTCCGCCGCGACGCCCTCGAGCGCCAGCGCCGAAGCGGGTTTCGCGCGCGACATGCAGGTGCACCACCTGCAGGGCGCCGAGCTGGCGATGATCGCCCGCGAGCGCAGCGCCGACGACGAGGTCCTCACTGTCTCGAAGGACATCCTGCTCACCCAGCAGCAGCAGGCCGGGCAGCTCTTCGGCTGGCTGAACTCGTGGGGCCTGCCGCAGGCTGCTCCGGAGCCCTCGATGACCTGGATGGGCCGGCCGACCCTGGCCGGAGCCGCCGACGAGCACTCGTCGATGGGGATGGGGACCGAGGACGGCGTCGTGCCGGCGAGCATGCCCGGTCTCGCGACACCGGACCAGATCACGGCCCTCAGCAGCGCGACGGGCCGCGACTTCGACCGGATGTTCCTCGAGCTGATGATCGCCCACCACCGCGGCGCGATCGACATGGCCGAGGCGCTGCTCGCCCGGAGCCGCGTGACGGTCGCCACCGACTTCGCCTCCTCCGTCGTGAAGGCCCAGGAGGCCGAGATCTCGCTGATGGAGCAGATGCTCGAGGACCGCCCGGCGGAGTGACCGCTTCCGGCGCGCACGACATCGGCTGAGACTGGTGCGCCTCCCCCACCGGTAGGGGCACGTGCTCTCCGCCGACGTCGTGCACGGGGCCCGGCGACTCAGACGGCGTCGGCTGCGAGTAGCCCCGCGAAGTCCGGCCGCCGATCCGCGGCTCAGCCCTGGAGGGCCGACTCCGTCTGCTGTGCGTAGAGCGAGGCGTAGAGACCGCCGAGGCCGAGCAGCTCGCGGTGGGTGCCCGACTCGACGATCCGGCCGCCCTCGACGACGTGGATGACGTCGGCCGACACGATGGTCGAGAGCCGGTGGGCGATCGCGATCGTGGTGCGGCCGCGGGCGGCGTCGTCGAGCGCGGTCTGGACGATCCGCTCCGAGACGGTGTCGAGGGCGCTGGTCGCCTCGTCGAGGATGAGGACCGCCGGGTCTTTCAGCAGGACGCGCGCGATCGCGAGCCGCTGCTTCTCGCCTCCGGAGAGCCGGTAGCCGCGCTCGCCGACCAGTGTGTCGTAGCCGTCGGGGAACGACGTGATCGTCGCGTGGATGTTCGCGGCGCGGGCGGCCGCCTCCAGCTCCTCCTGCGTCGCGTCCGGGCGGGCGTAGCGGAGGTTGTCGCCGATCGTCGCGTGGAAGAGGTAGGTCTCCTGGCTGACGATGCCGATGTGCGAGACGAGCGACTCCTGCCGCAGCTCGCGCACGTCGGTGCCGGCGAAGCGCACCGCTCCCCCGGCCACGTCGTAGAGGCGCGGGACGAGGTACGAGATGGTGGTCTTGCCCGCGCCGGAGGGACCGACGAAGGCGACGAACTGGCCCAGCTCGATCGCGACCGAGACGTGGTCGAGCGTCGGGCGCGCGTCCTCCGCCTGGTCGGGGTAGCGGAACACGACGTCGTCGAGCTCGACCCGGCCGAGCTCGCCCGAGACCTCGCGTGCATCCGCCCGATCCGTGATCGCCGGGCGCAGGTCCAGGTACTCGAAGATGCGGGCGAACAGCGCTCCGGCCGTCTGCAGGTCGAGCGCGACGCGCATCAGGCCCAGGAGCGGCCACATCAGGCGCGCCTGCACGGTGGTGAAGGCCACGACGGTCCCGGCGGTGACGGTGGTGCCGCCGAGGATCAGCCAGGCGGCCACGAGGTACACGATCACGGGGATGACGGAGAGGAAGATCTGCACCATCGCGAAGAACCACTGGCCGGACATCTGCTGCCGCACCTGGAGCTCGATCTGGCGGCCGTTCTCGTCGGCGTAGCGCGTCACCTCCGACTCCTGGCGGCCGAAGCTCTTGGCGAGGAGGATGCCCGAGACGCTCAGGGTCTCCTGGGTGATCGCGGTCATCTCGGACAGCGACTCCTGCGTCTTCGTCGCGATGCGCGCCCTCACCTGGCCGACGCGGCGCTGGGCCACGACGAGCACCGGAGTGAGGACGAGGGCGACGATCGTCATCTGCCACGAGAGCAGGAGCATCGCGACGACGGCCGCGATCACGGTGACGGTGTTGCCGAGCACGCTCGAGACGGTGTTCGTCAGCACGTTGGCCACGCCGCCCACGTCGTTGGCGAGGCGCGACTGGATGACGCCGGTGCGGGTGCGGGTGAAGAAGCCGAGCTCCATCGCCTGCAGGTGGCGGAAGAGGCGGATGCGCAGCTCCCCCATGACCGTGTTGCCGACGGTCGCGGTGAGGTAGGTCTGCCAGACGCCGAGGATCGCCGAGAACGCCCAGACCAGCACCATGACGCCGACCAGCTCGAGCAGCACGGGGAGGTTCGGGCGTCCGCCGGGCGGGAAGAGCCCGCGGTCGAAGGCCAGCTGGGTGAGGAGCGGCGGCACCACCGTGAGGGCGGCGCCGACGAGAACGAGGATCACGGTGAGCGTGAGCTTGGGGCGGTGGTCGCGGAAGAGTCCCGCGATGCGCCGGAGCAGGTCGTCGACCTTCGGAGCCGCCGCGTTGATCTCCCGCTGGCTGTCCGGATCGCTGCTCGAGATCCTCCCGCCGCGCGCCCCTCCGCGCATCCCGCCGCCTGCCGCGACGTCACCCATCCTGCTCACGGCTCGACCCTAGCCC